>JACPPP010000270.1 GCA_016190935.1 Armatimonadota bacterium
ACGATGGCCGGGGAGATTCCTCCCCGGCCCAGGTGTGGCGGATATTCATCCGCTTGTTCCGTCGGACTGCTTTTTCTGTATTTGCAGGTCTGCAAATTAGAAACCGACGGCAATAACCAATGTAGTGGCCGGGCTCATCCTGAGCCTGTCGAAGGGCCGGCCATCGGCCCCGCAGGGGCCGAGAAGCTGACCGCTGACCGCTGATAGCTGACAGCTAGAGAGAATTAATGTCGCATAAGGTGGCTATAGTAATGGGGAGCAAGTCCGATGCGGGGGTTATGCAGCCCGCGGCGGATGTTCTCCGAGAGTTTGGAATCAACTGTGAGGTCCACGTGATCTCAGCCCACCGGACTCCAAAACGCGCGACGGAGTTTGCCGAGGGCGCGGTGGATGCCGGATTTAAGGCCATAATCGCCGGGGCGGGGGGCGCAGCGCACCTCGCGGGGGTCATGGCTGCGTTCACTCCGCTTCCTGTAATCGGAGTTCCTGTGAAGTCTGCGGCTCTGAACGGGCTGGACTCGCTCCTTTCCACCGTCCAGATGCCGTCCGGTGTTCCCGTCGCCACAGTCTCGATCGACGGGGCAAAAAACGCCGGCATTCTGGCCGCGCAGATCATCGGTGTCTCCGACCCGGAGATCCGACGCAAGATCGTTGAATACAAGGAAAGAATGGCTGAGCAGGTAGGCAAATGAAGAAACAAATGCAAAGTGCAAAATGCAAAATGCAAAACACCGGCCGAGCCAATTCTGCGTTTTTTGATTTTCCTAAAGGACGGAAGAATGATTGATAGGTACTCGCTTCCCGAAATGAGGGCCATCTGGAGCGAGGAGAACAAGTTCCAGTCGTGGCTGGACGTTGAGATTGCGGTCTGCGAGGCTCAGGAGCGCTTCGGAAACATACCGAAGGGTTCGACGGAGAAGATCAGGGCTGGCGCGAGGTTCACGGTCGAACGGATAGAGGAGATCGAGCGGGAGACTCATCACGACCTGATCGCCTTTGTTAAAGCTGTGACGGAAAACCTGGGCGAGGAAGGCAAGTACGTCCACTACGGGGTCACGAGCTACGACATAGAGGACACCGCGATGGCCCTGCGGATGAAGCAATCCGCGGACATCATCGTCGAAGACCTTGAGAAGCTCTCGGAGGTCGTCGCGCAGCTCGCAAGAGAGCATAAAATGACCCCGATGATCGGGCGCACGCACGGAGTACACGCCGAGCCGATCACCTTCGGCTTCAAGATGGCGGTCTGGTACTCGCAGGTCCAGCGCGACGTCGAACGGATGAAGGCCGCGCGGGAGGCGATAAGTTACGGCAAGATATCCGGGGCTGTCGGAATCTTTGGGAATATCGCTCCGAGGATCGAAGAGCATGTTTGTAATAGTTTGGGTCTGAAAGTTGCACCGGTCTCGACTCAGATCGTCCAACGCGACAGGCACGCTCAATTCCTGTCGGCGCTGGCGATAGCGGCGTCATCGGCTGAGAACTTCGCGACCGAGATGCGAAACCTCCAGCGAACTGAAATTCTTGAGGTTCAGGAGATGTTCCTGCCCGGCCAGAGGGGGTCGTCCGCCATGCCTCATAAGCGGAATCCATGGCGGTTCGAGACGATTGTAGGACTTGCGAGAGTGGTCCGTACTAACGTAATTCCTGCTATGGAGAACATCACCTCCTGGCACGAGAGGGACAACACCAACTCAGCGAGCGAGAGGATCATCATACCTGACAGTTGCCTTGCGGCGGATTTCATACTGCAGTCTCTTACGAAGCTGATGAGCCGGATCGAGATCAACACGGACAACATGCTGGCAAACCTGGAGAAGATGGGGCAGTTGGTGTTTTCGGAGCACGTGCTGCTTGCGCTTGTGCAGAAGGGGATGAACCGGGAGGATGGCTACAAGGTCTGCCAGCGGAACGCGGCGCGGTGCTGGGACGACGGGGTTTCGTTCAGGTGCGCGCTCGACAACGACCCGGACGTGACGCGCCTGCTCACAGCGGATGAACTGGACGATTGCTTTGATCTGGAGCATCATCTGAGGAATGTTGACGCGGTTTTCGAGCGGCTGGGACTAGGATAGAATTGATCTTCGCAGCGGCGCTGGGTATGATATACATGTATATCACTTTGGGAGAAGAAACGTATGAGCAGCATGATAGCCATCCGGCTCCCCGCGGAGATTGATGAAAGGCTGACTGCTCTTGCCAAGCGCACCGGCAGGACTAAGACATACTACGCTCGTGAAGCGATCCTCCGGTTTATTGACGACATGGAGGATACGTATATCACGGTCGAGCGACTTGAGCGTGCGGGCCGTCGGCTGAGCATGAAAGAAGCGGAGAAAGAGCCTGGCGTTGACGGTTAGAAGCAAGATTTACGATTAAACGAAAAAGGACTAGAGACATGCCCAAAGTGAGCGTATATGTAACCCTCAAACCGACCCTTCTCGACGCACAGGGCCGCGTGGTGCAGACGGCGCTTGAGAATCTAGGATATACGAATGTTGAGGGTGTAAGAATCGGCAAGTACATTG
This sequence comes from Armatimonadota bacterium, assembly GCA_016190935.1. GTDB lineage: Bacteria > Armatimonadota > UBA5829 > UBA5829 > DTLH01 > JACPPP01. The sequence continues at coordinate 2,529 of JACPPP010000270.1, forward strand.
AGGTCGAACTAGCGGAGAACGGCCACAATCTTAACGAGCAGATCGACGAGATGTGCCGTAAGCTCCTGGCGAATCCGGTGATTGAGGATTACAGGTTTGAGGTGTCGGAGTAAGATTACGACGGTGATCTGAAATGAGTGACGAGAAGACAGGCAAAGCCTGGATAGATGAGGCTCGCGAACTTCGGGAGCAGATATTGAAGCGGCGTGGAGGAAAGCTTGTTGAACCAAGCACAGCAGAGATCATTAGCCGGCTTCGCGAGGGGCTCTGCAGTGAATGTGGTCGAGATGTTCTTGCTATTGGCGAGCAGGCAGAGAATCGTAAGAAAGGAGCAACCGAGATGGCTCAGGAACAGAAGAAGCCTTCCCGCAAGGCAAAGGTCTCAAGGCCCAAGCGAGTAAAACGAGGTTCATGGTTGGAAGAGGCCATAAAGTTCCAGGAGAAAGTACTTGCGCGCCGGGGAGGCGAATTGCTTCCAGATAGCTCCAATTGGATCAGGGAAAGTCGGGAGACTGAATGGTAAGCCAGGAGATATGCATTGACGCAAGTGTTCTGGTAAAGTGGATTGCCCCGGAGGAACTGCGAGATCAGGCGCTGGCTCTTGCTCGCAGCTGTGAAGAATTAGGCTATCGCTATGTTGCGCCTGAGTTCGTCTTTGCGGAGGCCACCAACGGCGTGCTGAAGCATGTGAGGAAAGGAACGATGCCGGTGATGGAGGGCTTGCAGGCGATGTCCCTGATATACAATACCCCGGTCGAGAAGTTCACTTGCCGCGATCTCTACATTGATGCCTGGCGGATCGCATTGACTTACGATCGGCCTGCCATATATGACTGCTATTATCTGGCGCTTGCGGAGGATCGTGGTTGCGACCTTTGGACGGCAGACAATAAGTTCTACAATGCGGTTGGCAATCATCCGCATGTCAAACACATCAAAGACTTCGTGCCCGGCGCATTGGAAAAATAACAATGAAATTTGGCATAATAGTCTTCCCCGGTTCGAACTGCGATCAGGATGCGTACTATGCGGTGCGCGATGTCCTGAATGAGCCGGTGGAGTATATTTGGCACCAGGACAGGAACCTCAAGGGCGCTGATGTTGTGATCGTGCCTGGGGGGTTCTCCTATGGTGACTATCTGAGAACAGGCGCGGTCGCGCGCTTCTCTCCCGTTATGGAGGCCGTCCAAAAGCACGCTGAGAGCGGCGGTTACGTGATCGGGATATGCAACGGTTTCCAGATCCTGTGTGAGGCGCATCTGCTGCCCGGGGCGCTGGTTGCCAACGACTGCCTGAGATTCGTGTGCAAGTATGTTAATCTTTTACCACAAAGCCTTGACACGCCTTGGACCAATCAGTGCCGGGAAGGGCAGGTGCTTAGAATCCCAATTGCCCACCAGGGCGGCAATTACGTCGCCGACGCTGAAACCATAAGGAGCATTGAGGAGAACGGACAGGTTATCCTGCGCTACTGCGATGAGCGCGGATGTGTAACTGAAGCTGCCAACCCCAACGGGTCGATGAACAACATTGCCGGGATCATCAACGAGCGCGGAAACGTGGCCGGAATGATGCCTCACCCTGAGCGTGCTGTCGAGTCGATACTGGGGAGTACTGACGGCATTGCAATCCTCAAATCCATAGTAGGGTGGGGGAGGCGAGCGAAAGAATCCGGTCGAATAATGGCGCCGGCAGGCGCGGCAGGCTTGGGCTGAAATGCTGCAAAGGCGGAGAATGTAAAAAGCACTAAATGGCTGTTGTGAGAGAACAAGGAAGCAAAACGGTTGATAAGACCACCTCCATCCCGCCCGAGATATACCGGGAGATGGGACTTTCGGACGTCGAGTATGCGAAAGTCGCCGAGGCGCTCGGCAGGCATCCCACCTATACCGAGGTGGGAATGTATGCCGTGATGTGGAGCGAGCACTGCGGCTATAAGTACTCCCGCCCAGTCCTCAGACTGTTTAGAAAGTATCGTGAGGCGCTTGAAGGCGGCGGACTCGAGAACGCCGGTGTGATCGATATCGGCGACGGTTACGGCATCGTCATGAAGATGGAAACACACAATCATCCCTCCGCCGTGGAGCCGTTCCAGGGAGCGGCTACCGGGGTGGGGGGCATTCTTCGCGATATCTTCACTATGGGCGCGCGCCCGATAGCCTGCCTCAACTCCCTCCGCTTCGGTTCGCTCGACGACCCGCACAACCGCTATCTTTTCGAGAACGTCGTGGCAGGGATCGCCTTCTATGGCAACTGTGTAGGCGTCCCCACGGTCGCTGGAGAGGTCGTCTTCGAGGACTGCTACTCAGGAAACTGCCTGGTGAACGCAATGTCAGCGGGTATCGTCAAAATCGATGAAGTAGCCTCCGCGTGCGCGTCTGGGGTCGGTAACTCCGTAATGTATGTAGGCTCCCGCACGGGATGCGACGGCATCCACGGCGCTACCTTTGCCTCTGTCGAGCTTGGTCCAGATTCGGAGTCCCGCAGGCCGAACGTTCAGATAGGTGATCCCTTCACAGAAAAGCTCCTGATCGAGGCCACTCTGGAGGCGCTTAAGACGGGCTACGTCATCGGCATCCAGGACATGGGCGCGGCGGGGATTACGTGCTCCACGTGCGAGACCGCTGCCAAGGCCGGAACAGGGATGGAAATCGACGTGCTCAAGGTCCCGCGCAGGGAGGAGGGTATGACCCCTTACGAGATAATGCTCTCCGAGTCGCAGGAGAGGATGCTTGCCGTTGTCCGAAAGGGCAAAGAAGACGAAGTCGCTGCCGTTTTCAAAAAATGGGGGCTTAATGCCGTCGTCATAGGTCACGTTACCGCTGACGGACTTGTCAGAGTATGGGAGGGAGATCATCTCGTTGCAGAAGTTCCGGCGAAGTCTCTTGCTGATGATGCTCCGACATATTATCTCGAGATCGAGGAGCCTGAGTATCTTAAAGAAGTGCAGAGTTTCGATGCCTCAAAACTCCCTGAACCTGATGACTACAATGAGGCGCTTGAGAGGCTTCTCGACTCTCCATCCATAGCCAGCAAGGAGTGGGTCTACAGGCAGTACGACCACATGGTGCAGACGAACACAGTCGTTCTGCCTGGGTCGGATGCTGCGGCGCTCAGGATCAGAGGCACCGGCAAGGCGATAGCTCTTGTCACGGACTGTAATGGAAGGTACTGCTACCTCGATCCCTTTGCGGGCGCGCAGATAGCCGTCGCCGAAGCTGCCCGCAACCTCGCATGCACCGGCGCCAGGGCACTTGGTGTCACGGACTGTGTGAGCTTTGGGAACCCCGAAAAGCCCCAGGTTTTCTGGCAGTTCAAGCGAGCGATCGAAGGGCTGGCGGAGGCGTGCGAGTTCTTTGGAACACCTGTGGTCAGCGGGAACGTAAGCTTCTACAATGAGACGCCCGACACGGCCATTTACCCGACGCCGGTCATCGGCATGCTCGGCCTGATAGACAATGTGGAGAACCGCTGCACAATGGAGTTCGAGCGGGAGGGAGATGTTGTAGCCCTGCTGACTGGACGCAAGGCACAGGCTGACTCCGACCCGGAAACCGGAATCTGCGGCGCGGACGACATTGGCGGCAGCGAGTATTTGAAGGTGATGCATGGTGTGGTGGCGGGGCGGCCTCCCGCGCTCGATATGGACGCGGAGAAGAGACTGCATGCCTGTCTGGTGGACGCCGTCTCGGCAGGCCAGCTCTCGTCCGCGCACGACTGCTCCGATGGAGGGCTTGCGGTTGCCCTTGCCGAGTCGAGCATTGCCGGCGGTCTGGGCGCAGAGGTGGGTATTGTGGCCGACTGCGGCGCGTCGGTCGCACTTTTTGGCGAGGCGCAGTCACGTGCGGTGGTCTCCCTGTCCGCGGATCATCTCGGCGAGCTACGGGAATTGGTGGACGAACACGGGATAGAGTGCACAATTCTCGGGAAGGTCCACGGAGACAGGCTCAAGATTTCGGTCAACGGCGTGACCGTCATAGACCGCGCTGTGGAGCACATTGGCAAAATCTGGAAGAACGCTATCCCTGGAAGGATGGAAAGTCGGGTTTGAACTTGGCAGTACCAGAAATTCAAGAGGAATGCGGCGTAGTCGGAATATATTCTCCGGGTGAGGATGCGGCCCGCCTTGCCTTCTTCGGGCTGTTCGCTCTGCAGCATCGCGGCCAGGAGAGCGCCGGGCTTGCGGTGTCGGACGGCAGGCGAATCGTCGTCCACAAAGATATGGGTCTGGTCACCCAGGTCTTCAACGAGGAAATCCTTGCGACTCTGAAAGGCGGCCTTGCCATTGGGCACACCCGCTATTCGACTACCGGATCGAGCGTGTTGAGGAACGTTCAGCCGATAAGCTGCGAAAGCCGCAACGGATGCATCTCCATTGCCCACAACGGCGATCTGATCAACGCCACCGATATCAGATCGGAGCTTGAAGCGGATGGTGTCGTCTTTGAGACGACGAATGACAGTGAGGTTATAGCTAAGCTCATATCGAGGAGCGACGCGGAAACGATCGAGGATGCGGTCACCGAAGCGATGCATCATATCAGTGGAGCTTATTCGGTGGTGATACTTGCTGCGGACAAACTGATAGCGATGAGAGACGCTTATGGCATCAGGCCGCTTTGTATCGGGAGGCTGAACGGCTCTCGATATGTCGTCGCGTCTGAGACCTGCGCGCTTAACGTCCTGGGGGCAAGCTACGTAAGAGACGTGGAGCCGGGCGAGATAGTGGTCATAAACGGAGACGGTCTGCGGGAAATACAGGCCATTGCCACGCAGCGGCACGCGCTCTGCGTGTTCGAGTTCATTTACTTTGCGAGGCCGGACAGCATCATGTATGGCCGGAGCCTGCACGAGGCGCGCAGGAGGATGGGCCACGAGCTTGCAAAGGAACATCCTGTGCGCAACGCCCACGTGGTCTTCCCGATCCCCGATACCGGCACCCCGGCGGCCATTGGATTTGCTGAGGCGTCGAGAATTCCTTACGCGGAAGGGGTTATCAAGAACCGCTATATCCACCGGACGTTCATACAGCCCGACCAGAGGATGCGCGACCTCGGCGTTCGGATGAAATTGACCCCGCTCAAGGAGAACCTGGCGGGACGGCGCGTGGTGATGGTTGAGGACAGTATTGTGCGGGGCACGACTACCGGCCAGACGGTCAAAATGATCCGAGACGCGGGAGCCGCGGAGGTCCACGTCAGAATAGCCTCTCCGCCTTACAAATACCCCTGCTTCTACGGCATCGATACAGCGGCTCAAAACGAGCTGATTGCGGCCAAGCTTTCAGTAGACGAAATCCGTGAGTATATCGGTGCAGACAGTCTTGGCTATCTCAGCTTGCAGGGACTGATGAGAGCAATTGGTGTGAAGAAGGACAACTTCTGCCGCGCATGCCTCGACGGAAAGTACCCGCTCTCGATCTCTGACCAGGCGAAGCTGCAGAAGTTCGTGTTCGAGCGCGAGACGAAAGAGGAGCCGGTTGAGGCGTGAAAGCTGGATTTAGGTAACAGGTAACAGGTAACAGGTAACAGGTAACAGGTAACAGGTAACAGGTAACAGGTAACAGAGGGTGTTCCCATGACCCATGACCCATGACCCATGACCCATGACCTATGACTTTTACCAACGCCCAAAACCCGGAGGAGATTATGGTTGATGAAATAACATACCGCGATGCGGGAGTAGATATAGACGCAGGCAATGAGGCCGTGCATCGGATGAAGGACTATGTAAGGTCCACTTACACGGACTCCGTTCTAACGGATGTCGGGTCCTTCGGCGGGATGTTCGGACTCGGCAAGGACTACGAAGAGCCCGTGCTTGTGTCCAGCATAGACGGCGTCGGCACAAAGGTCATGGTTGCCGCTGCGATGGGCAGGCACTCTACGATAGGCCGCGATATAGTCAACCACTGCGTGAACGACATACTTGTTCAGGGCGCCAGGCCGCTGTTTTTCCTCGACTACTTCGCGGCGAGCAGGCTAGATCCCGTTGCCGCGGCGGAGGTAGTAAGAGGCGCATCGGAGGCGTGCAAAGAGGCCGGGTGCGTGCTGATAGGCGGCGAGACCGCGGAGATGCCCGGTGTCTACGTCGAGGGGCAGTATGATCTCGCGGGCTGTATCGTGGGCGTGGTCGATAGGAACAAGATCATCGATGGCACGAAGGTCATGGCGGGCGATCTTGCCGTCGGCCTTGCCTCAAGCGGTCTGCACACCAACGGCTATTCGCTCGCCCGTAAGGTGCTTCTCGATGTCGCGGGACTGCAGATGGACCAGTATGTTCCAGAGATCGGGAAGTCACTGGGGGATGAGCTGCTTGAGCCGCACAGGTGCTACTACCCGGCGATTTCCACCGCTATGCAGGAGTTCGATATCCACGCAATAGCGCACATCACCGGTGGGGCGTTCTATGACAATCTTCCGAGGGTGCTGCCGGAGGACTGCCAGATAACGCTCGAGAGGCGAAGCTGGGTCAGCCCTCCGATCTTCCAGTTCATACAGGAGACCGGGGGGATAACTGATTTCGAGATGCACCGCACCTTCAATATGGGCATCGGGCTTGTCGTGATTGTTGCGCGGCACAGGGCTGTCGAGCTTGCGGCAAGGCTGGAGGAGCTTGGCGAGCGGGCCTGGATAATAGGGGAGGTCCGCAAGGGCGGCAGAGAAGTGGCGGTGCTATGAAACCCATCCGAATAGCAGTTCTCGTTTCGGGCCAGGGACGGGGGACGAACATGCAGGCCATTATCGATGCCTGCGGGGATGGCCGCATAGATGCCGAGGTGGCCGTGGTCGTCGGCGTCAAACCGGACGCTCCGGCTATGGAGCGCGCGGCGAGGGCCGGAATTGAGACGGCCGTTGTCAATCCCAGACTATATGCCACACCGGACGATTACGACCGGGCTTTGGTGGGCTTGCTCCAATCGTGCAATGTCGATCTAGTTTGCCTTGCCGGTTACATGCGCAAACTAGGGCAGCCTGTGATAGACGCCTACCGAAACAAGATTATGAACATCCACCCGGCGCTCATTCCGATGTTCTTCGGCCAGGGGATGTACGGCCACCACGTGCACGAGGCTGCGATAGAGCGCGGGATCAGGGTATCGGGGTGCACCGTGCACTTCGTAGACGAGGACTACGACACAGGGCCGATAGTCTTGCAAGCGGTCGTGCCGGTACTCGATGAAGACACGCCTGAGACTCTTGCAGCCCGCGTGCTCACTGAAGAGCACAACACCTATGCCCGCGCTATACAACTCTTCGCTGAGGGCAGGCTAGAAATCTCAGGCCGCCGGGTCATTATCAGGCCGGAGCTTGGGTTGCGGGATGACCGGGATTGAAGACATAGTCATACTGTGACAGGTGGCGATCTCAGAATGGCTGCCTGTCATAGAACCGCAGATTTCCCAGATTATTGGGATTTCGCAGATAGTGGAACCTGATGGGCAGGGTCATCATGACCCTGCCCCACATTCCCCGAACATCATGGACATTGACAAATTAATCGGGGTGTAAGCTGCGACATATTGAAACACGAAAGCCGTGAAGGAGCGCGAAGTCCATGAAAGGCTGAATAAGTGAGTCAGCTCAGACTTTCGTGCCTTTCGAGCTTCTTCGTGTGTTTCGTGTTTCAGCATGCCGCACTACATACACCCGATTGTTTAGTCAATCTTCGTTATGTCCGCCATCCAGCCCGTCACATTGCACCATCTGCGGAATCTTCATAATCTGCGGTTCAAGTATTGTTGCCGGATACGGAGATCCGACTCTGGCTTTAGGGTGGCGATACGGAGATCGCCACCCATCATGTAGTTCACGTCACGTGTCAAATGCTTCACTTCCCAATGCAGAACTCCTCGAATATCCGGTCGATCAGGTCCTCGGATGCGGTGTCGCCGGTGATCTCTCCCAGGCTGAGTCTTGCCGCAACTAGGTCAACGCTCGTCAGGTCGATCTCCATGCCTCGCCGAATGGTGTCCAACGCGTTATTGATGCTCTCTTTCGCCGCTGTGAGCGCCTGCTTGTGCCTCAGGTTCGTCACAATGACCGCCTCGACCGAGTCCACCTTGCCGCCGAGGGCCGCCTCAGCTATTGAATCCTCGAGTTGTTCAATTCCAAGCCCGGTCACCGCTGATATAGCGATTGCATTCAGCGAAGGGAACTCTTTCCTGAGTTTATCTCTCGTCTCGCCGGCGACTTGATCGGAGACCAGATCGGCCTTGTTTATCGCGACAAGCGCGCTCGGTCCGGCGCGCCGGATTATCGACTTGTCTTCTTCCGTAATTCCCGTCGAGGCATCGACGATGATAAGGACTATCCCGGCCGCGGCCATCGCGCGCTCGGTCATCTCGACCCCGATGCGTTCGACCTCATCAGCAGAGTCTCGCACTCCGGCGGTGTCCGCCGCGACGACGGGTATGCCCCGGATGTTTATTGTCTCCTCGATGACGTCCCTGGTGGTTCCGGGAACTGGCGTGACGATTGCGCGGGCCTGCCTGAGCAGTGCGTTCAGCAGGCTGGATTTGCCGACGTTCGGTCTTCCGACAATTGCCAGAGTAATCCCCTCGCGGTATATCCTCCCGCGGTCGCTCGTCGCAATCAGCCTGTCGAGGTCGCAAGAAATCTGCTCCATCTCGCGCGCCAGAATGCTCCTGTCAGGCTCCTCCACATCGTCCGGGAAGTCAACCGAAGCCTCGATTCGAGAGAGGATTGAGAGTATGGCATCAGTTAGGTGGGACACTTCGCGGGAGACGGCGCCGCCGAGTTGTCGGAGCGCAAGCCGCTGAGATTGCTCCGTCTGGGCGCGGATGAGATCGTTGACAGCTTCCGCCTGGGCCAGATCGAGGCGTCCATTGAGAAAAGCGCGTTTGGTAAACTCCCCAGGGTCGGCGGGGCGGGCGCCGGCTGCAAGTATCGCCTGAAGAGCCCTTCTTACCGTGGCCGAGCCGCCGTGGCAGGAGACTTCGATTACATCCTCGCCGGTGTAGCTGCGAGGCGCGCGGAATACCGTCAACAGGACTTCGTCGATACGATCGCCGTGTTGGCGCTCGACCAGGGTCCCGTAGTGGACAGTGTGCGAAAGGAAATCCTGAGGCGTTCTACCGGAAGGGCTCCTGAATACCCCGTATGCGACTTCGAGGGCCTGCGGGCCGCTTATACGTATTATTCCGATGCCTGACTGACCTATGGCCGTGGCGACTGCGGCGATAGTGTCGGATGGAAGCTCGTTACTTCTTTGGCGAGATGACAACGTGTCTTTCGTCGCCCTCTCCCTCGCTGTAGGTGTATACATCCGGGTCATCGGCAAGAGCCAGGTGCATAAGCCGTCTGTCGCGCGCGTTCTGCGGCTCGATCACAGCCTCGCTGCCTGTGTCTTTCACTCGCCTGGCATATTCACGCGCTTTAGCCTCGATCATCTGCCTGTGCCGCTCTCTATAGCCTTCGGCATCGAGGAGAACACGCACCCTGTCCGAGTAGGCGCGGTTCAGGGCCACAGCCAACAGGTACTGAAGCGCGTCCAGCGTCTGGCCGTGCCGCCCGATCAGCCGGCCGATATCGTCCGACGCGCCGCTGAACTCGATCTGTATTTCTTCGTCGGTCTCGGCGGTGAGCGCCGGCCTTACGTCGAAGTCCATAGTCCGAAGCACGTCCTCCAGGATGGCCAGGGCCTGCTGGCCTTTCGATGTCCCGATCTCCTCGGTAGTCTGCGCGGCAGAATCATCGAGCGTAGGCGTCTCCTGCTGATCCTGTGCGCCGCCGCCGTTTCCGGTTCCGAGCACAGTTGCTCTCACCCTCACTTTGGACGGTCCCAATCCAAGAAACCCTTTCGAGCCTTCATCCAGGACTTCGACTTCGATCTGGTCAACAGCCACGCCAAGTTCTCTCGCCGCGGCCTCTTTGGCTTCTTCCAGTGATCTTCCGCTAGTTTCTATCCAAGTCATAAATCAATCCTCCGCCTGGAAACGCTGCAAGCAGGCAGCTTTATCGTCTTCTTCTCCTACGCCCGGACCGCCTGGACGGCCCTGGTGAAGGGGCCGGAGTGGGGGGTGTCACTGCAGGTCCCGCCGCGGTTCCCGCTCCAGGCCCCGCGCCGCCTCCATGAATGACGTGATACTGCTGCCAGGTCTGCAGCAGGTTGAAAATAAACCAGTAGAGCACAAATGCCGACGGCAGGTAGCCTATGAAGAAGAAGAACATAACCGGCATCATTATCGCCATCATCTTTTGCTGTTCGGCCTGCGTCGGATCGACGATGGAGATCTTCTGCGAAATCACCATACTGGCAGTATACAGCACCAGCAGTATGAGGTCAGGCTGGGCCAGGTTCTCAGCAGTAACCCACACGGGCCTGCCCATAATCGGCAGAGCGAACCTGTGAACTATGTCCTCCCAGCCGATCCACAGGAACGTCCCTCTAGCAAACTGGATCTCATAGTACCTGATCGCCGTATAGACCAGGATCAGGATTGGCATCTGTATCAGAAGGGGAAGGCATCCGGACAGCGGATTGACGCCGTGCTCCTTGTAGAGCTCCATAACCTTGGCCCCCATCTCCCGCTGGTCGCCTTTATACTTCTCCTGCACCTCTTTGACCTTCGGCTGGAGTCGCTGCATTTCCTTCATGCTCTTAAACTGAGCCTTCGTGAGCGGAGTTATTATGATCTTGACGATGACCGTCAGCAGAATGATGGCAAACCAGTAGCTGAAGCTCGGACGCCGGCCGGTGACAGCAACAAGCCCGTCCATGATCTTGTATAACAGCTTGCCCCGGTTCCGGGAGTCGACTCTTTCCGAAACCTTCCCTTCCAGGACGGTCGCCTGCTCAAGAATGCTCTGTATCTTCCGGGCGTCCTCTTCCCCGTATTCGTCAACCAATTCCTGATATGAAGCCTTATGGTTGAACTTCTGGAAGATCTGGTTGAGCGTGTCCTTGGACGAATGGAGGTTCTGCTGTTTGGTGTCGAACACCTCGATAGGGAAGTCATGGCCTGGACGAGGGGAGACTTGGCTCGGAACTCCAGCGCGAATCTTCGCTATGGCAAGCTGCGCCTGAGCGCCCTCAGCGGTCTCGCCGTCCCTCTTTAGCACCTTCTGATAGGCCCCAATGGCCTCCTTGAACTGCTCGTTTTGCGGTCTTTCGCCCTTTGTTTTCTCGGCATCGAGCACGATCTGGTTTGCCTGTTTGAGCAGCCTCTGTGCCCTGGGCGACTCACCGAAACTCCATCCTGGCAATATGATAGTTGCGGCGAGCGCAGCTAACGCCGCCGCATATATTAGTCTAGGTATCCTCATTCGAATGATATTAACTTACCGGGTCCTCACCGCCCGGAGCCCATGGGTGGCATCTGGTGATGCGCATTGCCCCCATTGCGATTCCCCTGACGGGACCGTACCTCTCAATAGCCTGCGCGGTATATTCTGAACACGTAGGGTGATATCTGCAGACCCTCGGCCAGAATCGCGAGGCCTGTTGGTAAACTCTCCTTATTAAGAAAATCATAAATTGCCGCAACATAAAAAGTCGGTCACTCTCACTTGTTCACAAGGTCCGGCCCCTGCGGGGCCGATGGCCGGGTCGGAGCCCGGCCCCTACACCAGATGGCCGGTCCTTCGACAGGCTCAGGAGGATCCCGGTCACTACGTCGCTTACCTGTTTTTTGTCAATATCCATCAATCCGGCCCCATCTACTTCCGCATCCTGAGCCTGTCGAAGGATGCCGAAGCCCCCTAATGCACAATCCGCGTTAGTCTCCTGTGCCAGCAAGAACGCCCGCACGAGTGAGCAACTTCTCCAACATGCTCTTGACCTCAGCGAACGCTGCGGTATTGATCTTATGTCTTGCCACCACTACAATATCGAAGCTGCCGGCAATCCGCGGGATGAGCGCTCGAGCCGCCTCCCGCATCAGCCTTTTTGCTCTGTTTCGCTGCACCGCTCCGCCGATCTTCTTCCCTGCCGTGAACCCAAACCGGAAGCGGCTCCCGCCCGGCCTGGGAAGCACGTACACTACAATGAGGTCCGAAACATAGGACCTCCCTCGACTATAGACGGTTCTGAAACCTGTTGATGCAGTTAGTCTGGCACGTGCAGGCAGCATTTTGCAGTGGTTCCGGCGTCACTTATACTGACAGCCGCCAGCGGCCCTTGCGCCGCCGTGAGCTTAATATCTTGCGTCCGCCGTTGGTCGACATCCTGGACAAAAACCCGTGCACCCGCTTTCTGCGGCGCACTTTTGGTTGAAAAGTCCTTTTCATTTGTCTTAACAACCTCCCTAACTCGCTGATTATACCACAAACGCAGTGATTAGGAAATAGCTCGGTTTCGGAGCTTAATAATCCTCTTCTTGCTTACCGCTTGCCAAGTGCGCTATAATTAATTGTCACCGATGTAACTTCTGCTGGTGGAGTTGTGTATTGCGCGCGGAGATAGTTTCGGTCGGAACGGAGCTGCTGCTCGGTCAGATTGTTGATACGAACGCTGCGCACCTGTCCCGGATACTTTCCGAGCTTGGAATAGACGTCTATTACAGAAGCACGGTCGGGGACAATCTTGATCGGATAGTAGATGCCATCAGGCTGGCGCTCTCGCGCTCGGATCTGGTCTTCACTATAGGCGGACTTGGGCCTACGGAGGATGATCTGACCAAAGAGGCCGTCGCGAAGGCGCTTGGAGTTGAGCTTGCGCTCGACGAGGAATCGGCAAACTGGATTCGGGAGTTCTTTGCTGCTCGCGGGCTTACGATGCCCGAGCGGAACCTTAAGCAGGCCCTGGGCCCGAAGACAGGGGAAGGCCGGATACTCCTGAACGAGGTCGGCACCGCTCCCGGCGCGATTTTTGAGAAGGATGGGAAAATCGTAATTATACTTCCCGGACCGCCGGGGGAGTTCGCGACGATGATCGAGCGCGGCGTGGTCCCATACCTGCGTGAGAAGACCGCTGGGGTCCCAGCGCTGATCAAATCGAGAGTGCTCAAGATCGCCGGCCTCGGCGAATCGGCAGTCGAGGAACGGGTGCGAGACCTTATCGGAACCCGTAATCCGACCGTCGCGCCGCTTGCGCATCTGGGCGAGATACATTTAAGAATAACGGCCAAGGCTGAGGACGCGGCCACGGCGGACAGGATGATCCGTGAGGTCGAATCCAAGCTCAGGGACAGGCTTGGAGACTACGTATTCGGAGCCGATGAAGATACGATCGAGCAGGTCATTCTTGAGCGATTGGTTGATCTTAGACTAACTGTCTCATTTGCTGAATCTTGCACGGGAGGACTTCTCTCACATAGAATTACAAATATTTCCGGCAGCTCGGCTGCTTTTATTGCAGGAATAGTCAGTTACAGCAACGAATCAAAAAGTAGGTTTCTTGGAGTCCCAGCGGAGTTGATCGAGCGGCATGGCGCGGTGAGCGGCGAAGCCGCAAAGGCTATGGCATCGGGCGTAAGGGTCGCAGTTGGGACGAGTATCGGAATGGGGATAACAGGAATTGCCGGACCAGGCGGTGGCACTCCCACAAAGCCTGTCGGGCTTGTGTATATTGCTCTCAGCGCGGAGGATATTGATACCTCCGAGGAATATCGGTTTGCCGGAACGAGGCTCGATATCAAGCAGCGCGCCTCCCAGGCTGCGCTCGCGATGCTGAGGCGCTACCTCCTCCAGTTGTCCCCGATATGAAATCTGAAATCGATTCTCATATGTGGAGTGCGGCGCGCCGCCGCTTTAAGGCCCACCTGATGGGGCCGGATTTCTACCTGATAGCGCAGGAGAAAGCGGGAGCTAAGCCGCTCCCGCACTCCACAAGAGGGGCCGGAAGGCTGATAGCTGACGGCTGACTGCTGACTGCTGATAGCTAATTTATGGAAAGCGTGCGAACATTTGTAGCCGTCTTGATTTCGGAGGACCTTAAGCGTAGAATAGCTTTGATTCAAGAAGAGTTCAAGAAGGTTGCTCCCGAAGTCAAATGGGTCGGCGAAGGGAACTTTCATATCACAGTCAAGTTCCTGGGCAATGTCGAGAGAGAAAAGCTCGACAGGATTGCAGGCGCGCTGTCCGACGCGCTGAGCGGCCTTGAGCCGTTTGAAGTCGAGATCGGCGGCGCTGGAGCTTTTCCGAGCGCGACAAGGCCGAGAGTAGTGTGGGTCGGCGTGACATCGGGCGCGGAGCAGCTTAGAGATGTCGCATCCCGGGTGGAAAACGGGCTGGGAAAACTCGGCCTCCCGCCCGAGGACAAGTCATTTAAGGCACACATCACAATTGGCCGGGTCAAAGACGGCCGCAGGGTGGAGGGGCTCGACAAGGCGCTCAAGACGGCTGAAGTCGGGGATCTTGGCAGCGCGCAGGTAGATTCGGTCGCGCTGATGAAAAGTGACCTGAGAAGAGAGGGTCCCGTTTACTCGGTGATTTCGGAAGTGAGGTTGCTGAAAAATGGATAAACAGAAGGCGCTTGATCTTGCGCTTGCGCAGATCGAGAAACAGTTTGGCCGTGGAGCGGTTATCCGCCTTGGGGAGAAGCCGAAGTTCGAATCGGATGTAATCTCCACAGGTTCTATTGCCCTTGATATGGCGCTTGGGATTGGTGGGATACCTCGAGGGCGGATTATCGAAATCTACGGACAGGAATCCTCCGGAAAGACTACACTTGCGTATCATATCGTTGCTGAGGCGCAGAAGGCGGGTGGGACGGCGGCTTTTATTGACGCTGAGCACGCTGTCGATGCGAACTATGCGAAGGCTCTTGGTGTGGACATAGACAGTCTGCTCGCCTCGCAGCCAGACACGGGGGAAGAGGCGCTTGAGATCGTGGACGCGCTTATCAGGAGCGGGGCTGTGGACGTTGTAGTTCTGGACTCGGTGGCTGCGCTCGTGCCGAAGGCGGAGATCGAAGGAGAGATGGGAGATTCGCACGTCGGCATGCAGGCGAGGCTTATGTCTCAGGCCATGCGGAAGATCGGAGGCTCCGCAGCGAAAACCAACGCCGCCGTGATCTTCATCAACCAGATCAGGGAGAAGATCGGCGTGATGTTCGGCAATCCTGAGACGACTCCAGGAGGAAGGGCGCTTAAGTTCTGGGCATCGATCAGGCTTGAGGTAAGAAGGATCGACACAGTAAAGATCGGCAGCGTGGCTGTCGGAACGCGTGTCAGGGTTAAAGTCCAGAAGAACAAGGTCGCGCCTCCGTTCCGCCAGGCTGAGTTCGATATAATGTTCAGCAAGGGCATATCGAGAAGCGGCAGTGTGCTCGACCTGGCGACCGAGCTGGGGCTGATATCAAAGTCTGGAACCTGGTTCACTTATGGGGATCAGAGGCTGGGGCAGGGCCGCGAAAACGCCAAGCAGTTTATAGAGGACAACCCCGAACTTATGGCTACCTTGGAGGCCGCGATAAGAAACGGCGGGGTGGTCCCGGAGGAGCCAGTCCACGCCGGCGGGTAGATTATTGCGATGGACACCATAACGGCAATTGAGCCTCAGAAGAGGCGCAGTAACAGGCGGTCTATCTACATTAACGGCCAGTTTATGGCCGGAGTCGATGAATCGGTTGTGGCGGAGCTTGGTCTTAAGGCCGGCCAGCAGGTCGATGCGGACAGGCTGGCTGAAGTGCTCCACACGGAAGAAATCAGAAGAGCCAGGGAAAGTGCGCTTACCCTGCTCGATTATAGAGCTAGAACTGCAAAGGAGCTGGAGAGAAGACTTCTCCAGAAGGGCCACTCCGAGGATGCAGTGGCCAGGGTGTTGGAACAACTTGAGAAGGTCGATCTGATAAGCGATGAGCGATTTGCTGCTGACTGGGTGGCAAATCGCGTGGCCTACAGACCCACCGGCAGGTACCGGATGATGTGGGACCTGCGGAAGAAGGGCGTTCCGCCCGAGGTCGTTGAAGAGGCGCTTGAGCAGGTTGACGAAGAGAAGGAATTCGAAATGGCCCTGGAGCTTGCCGAAAGAAAGCTTGGGGAAGCCAGGACTAGGGACCCGGAGACGAAGCGTAAACTGTCAGCATTCCTGCAGAGGCGCGGATTCCACTGGGAAACTGTCTCCAGGGTCTTCGAAAGGCTTGCGCCCGAGGAGTAGGCGCTCCCGGGTGAGAGGAGGAACAATCCAGCGGCGCTGGCATTATACATTGACAATGACATTGAAACTAACGTTAATCCGGCTGATAAGTATCTTTCGCTCGACCTCACTAACCACAATGACCGGGAGGTGAGGGAAAGTTGATGACTAGTATTATTTCAGGACTGATCTGTGGCTTAGTGGCGGCGGTTGCCGCTGGGGCTGCAGTGTATGCGTTGTACATCCGACCTAATCAGGCCAGGGCCAAGGCGATGCTCGCTGAGGTCGAGGAACGTGCGAAACTACTCGAAAAAGAGACCGAAGCTAAGAGAAAAGAGGTCCTCCTCGAAGCAAAGGAGGAGGCCTATAAGATAAGGGCTCAAATCGAAAAGGAAAACCGCGAGAAAAGAACTGAAATTCAGAGGTTGGAGCGAAGACTAACTCAGAAGGAAGAGACTTTAGACAGAAGGCTGGACAATCTCGACAAGAAAGAGCGCACAGTCGGTCAGAAGGACCAGGAAGCCTCAAAGAGGCTTAACGAGGCAAATGAGCTCGTTCAGAAGGAACGGGATGAGCTGCAGCGGGTTGCTCATATGAGCACTGAAGAGGCCCGGGATATGCTCCTAAGACAGGTTGAGAGAGATTGCGAGCGGGATGTAGCCCGCATGATCAAAGAGGCTGAGGACCAGGCGCACGATGAGGCCGATAGAAGGGCCCGTGACATAGTGACGTTGGCCATCCAGCGGTGCGCGGTAGATCAGGCCGCCGAGACAACCGTATCCGTCGTTCCGCTGCCGGGAGACGACATGAAGGGACGGATAATCGGCCGGGAAGGGCGAAATATCCGCGCATTCGAGACGCTTACAGGCGTGGACCTGATCATAGACGACACTCCTGAGGCGGTAGTGATCTCGGCATTCGACCCGGTGAGAAGGGAGGTGGCTCGCTCCGCTCTGTCGAACCTCATCCTGGACGGAAGAATACATCCGGGCAGGATCGAGGAGACGATTGCCAAGGCGCAGGAGGAAGTTGAGAGCAGGATGCGGGAGGCCGCGGAGCAGGCTGTCTTCGAGACCGGCGTCACCGGCCTGGATATTGAACTGCTGAAGCTCCTTGGAAGGCTAAAGTACAGGACCAGTTACGGCCAGAACGTGCTTGAGCATTCGATTGAGGTGTCGCATCTTGCGGCAGCAATGGCTGCGGAACTCGATGTGAACGTTCAGCTTGCCAAGCGCGCCGGACTGCTCCACGACATCGGCAAGGCCGTTGATTTCGAGGTAGAGGGTCCACATGCCCTCATCTCTATGGACCTGCTCAAGCGGTTCAGGGAACCGGCGGAGGTGGCACACGCGGTTGGCGCGCACCACAACGATATCGAAGCTCACTCCGTCGAGGCCGTTCTGGTGCTTGCGGCAGACGCAATCTCCGCTTCCAGGCCGGGCGCGAGAAGAGAAACGCTCGAAACCTACGTCAAGCGGCTGCAGAAGCTCGAGGTCATAGCCGACTCCTTCGCAGGCGTTGATAAGACGTTTGCCGTCCAGGCCGGTAGAGAGATAAGGATTATGGTCAAACCCGAGTCAGTGAACGACGACGGCGCGGCCAAGCTGGCAAGGGATGTGGCAAGGAAGATCGAGGACGAGATGGAGTATCCGGGCCAGATCAAGGTGACGGTCATACGAGAGACCCGGGCTGTCGATCACGCGAAGTGATTGCTGAAACGCGAATTGCGCGAAGAAGCGCGAATAACGCGAATGGTGCAGGTTGAAAAGCTGTACTTTCTGTACAGGCTGTGGAGCTTAGATCGCCGGGGAGATTCCTCCCCGGCGGGCGTCTGGCGGACATCCGTCCGGCCCCCAGTCCCTAACCCCCCAACCCCTTTTCGGGTGCTGCCCATCTTATGCGTGATACAGAACCGTGGAAGCGGGGAAGGATCTGAGGCGGGGAATTCCAGATTCCCCGCCTCCTTATTTTCCCCGTCTCTCCGGTTCAGGAGATGTTATGCCGGCATCTACGCTTTATCCGGCAACACTCCTTTTCGCGTTATTCGCGCTTCTTCGCGCAATTCGCGTTTCAAAGAGCCTGCACCCAGCCTATCACATTGCACCATTTGTGAAATCTCCATAATCTGAGCAATCTGCGGTTCAAGGTGAGGAAGTATTCTCACCGCGTATGCGCTCTGATCCAGTCGATGAGGGTCTGCATATCATGAGGAAGCGGGGCCTCGAACTCCAGCCGCTCGCCGGTTCGGGGATGATCGAAAGACAGGCGGTAGGCGTGCAGGGCCTGCCCAGCCAGTGCGGCGAGCAGCCTCTCGAACTCGGCCCTTGCAAGAGGCCCGAATCTGCCTGGGAGACTTCGCCTTCCGCCGTAGATCGGGTCGCCGACGACTGGATGGCCGATATATGCGCAGTGGACCCGTATTTGATGCGTCCTGCCCGTCCTCAAAGATGCCTCAAGCAATGTGAATCCGTCGAGTCGCTCCACGACCGTCAAATCCGTGACGGCGGCGCGCGCGCGTCCGCCCTCAGCTATGACGGCCATCTTCTGCCGGTGCACAGGATGGCGGCCTATTGGGGCGTCCACTATAGCTTTCTCGAACTTTGTATCTCCCCAGACGAGCGCGAGGTATTTTCTTTCGGCCGTCCTCCTCTGAATCTGCGCTTGCAGGTTGACATGCGCGGCATCGTTTTTTGCCACGACTATCAGTCCAGAGGTATCCTTGTCCAGCCGGTGGACTATTCCGGGCCGCTGGACTCCTCCGACCCCCGACAGGTCCGCTGTGCGCGCAAGCAGGGCGTTTACAAGCGTCCCGGCGGGCGCGCCCGGAGCCGGGTGCGTAGTCATTCCTCTGGGCTTGTTGACAACGATGATGTCGGAATCTTCGTAGATGATCTCAAGTGGAATCTCCTCAGCGGAGATATGGGCTGGAG
This sequence comes from Armatimonadota bacterium, assembly GCA_016190935.1. Classification (GTDB taxonomy): domain Bacteria; phylum Armatimonadota; class UBA5829; order UBA5829; family DTLH01; genus JACPPP01. The sequence continues at coordinate 21,499 of JACPPP010000270.1, forward strand.
CAGGTGGAGGAACCTCGACTCTAATGACATCCCCAGGCTTGATCTTGTATTTTGCCTTGACGGGCGCTCCGCCGACTGTTACGAGTCCTTCGTCGATCAGCCTGCCTGCTGCCGACCTGGACAGGTCCGGCATCCTCTCGGCGATGTATGCGTCAATGCGCTCGCCCGCGTGGTCCGTTACCTCAAGTATTTCTATCCGGGGTTCCATCGCCCATAAATAAAGAGCCCGGCTCAAAAGACTCGAAGTTTCCCCGAACATCCTTGGAGCCCGGCTCGCGTCCGCCGTCCCATCGCTTAATATGAGGACGATAGGGCTCGTGATCTAGCCGTAGGTCCAAAATGGACCCGCTCTCGATGCTGATCTCCGCCGCCGCAGCCGGCCGCCGGACGCTCGCCAGGAGATGGAGTATCCAGCGCCGGCGCCAAGCGCCGGGTCGCAGCCTCTCAACAGGCCACCACATCACAGCGGACACTTATGATTTCCACGGCCGATGCAGTAATTCCTCCCTCTTTTGAGGAAAAATGGTGTGTTACTTGCATGAAGCGTCAGCGGATGACTTCCGCCTTGATATCTCGACCATCCCCTCTGATCCATCGATGCGAATGGTGTATCCGCTGCGAACGACCGAGGTGGCATTCGTGATCCCAATGACGCAAGGAATGCCATAGTAGCGGGCGGCGACAGCGCCGGTGGAGAACATATCGGCGTTGGACATGACCAACCCTGAGGCAAGGCCGAGGAGCGGTGTCCACGCAGGAGCCAGTTTGTCTACTACTAGTATTTCCCCAGGCTCGATGGCTGCGGCCTCACAAAATGAGGCTGCGATCCTGGCTTTCCCAATGACCTGGCCGGGGCTCGCCGGCGCGCCGGATATCATTCGAGCCCTCGGCACGGGCACATCGTGATGAGCAGGCGTTACAGGCAAGACAGGAGGAGGAACCAGCCTGCTTTGCAGCCAGGTCTCGTGTTTACGTTGAGCTACTATGTGTGTGATCCTCTTCTTCTCGGCTGCATCGGCGGGTAAGCGAAGCCCGATGATCTGCTCCGCCGTGAGATGGAATATCTCCTCAGGCGCGTTCAGCAGGTCATTGTCAGTCAGCCGGCGTCCGAGATCAAGCAGGTTGGAGCGAAGCGCCGATAGAGCAAGAGCGTGAACCCGACTGCGCTCTCCGTCGGCGCAAAGCCAATCTCGCGCCAGATTGAGCAATATGCGCCGCAGTGCCGCGCGCCCGATCCCGCGTCTCCGCTTCTTGGGTGCGGCCAGCGCGACCGACTCTGCCGAGCGGGACGCGGCAGCGGCTTTCATATCAGCCGCCTCGATATCGTTCACAGGCCCACGAGCGAGCGATTCTGCCAACTGAATGATGGGTGACTGGTCCTCCGGCCAGCTTTGCCACGCAGCAGGATCGACGGCATCCAGACAGCACTGAAAAGCGTAGCCTGTCTTTCGCGCCAGGGCGGCGGCGAAGCTCTTTAGCGCCTCGTTATCAACCTCCCCGGTTCTCACCTGCCAGGCGTAGGCGGATAGGTGCTGAATCGCCCTGTCGGTATCAAGCCCCGCTGGGCCGCCCGACATCAAGAGCCTGGAAAATATGCACGGTCCTGCTTCCGTCGAGGGTAGCATATCATGAACAAGCCCGCAGAATCGCCGCGAGATGCGAGGCGCGGCCTCGAACCACCCACTCGAAACCCCGGCAAGCCGGATAGACGTGCATACGGCCGATTTCAGATTTGACAAAGGCACTTTTGATACCGGTCTTGACAGGCTCTTTCTGCTCTCATAGACGATGACCCCCGCAACGGACTTCCACCTGCGGTGAAGCCGCCATCCGGCGGCAATGTCGCGTAGTATGACGAGCAGACCGGGCTTCTGAGTCTGCTCAAAGGCGCATCTGTACGCGCGGCCGTTCTGGCAAGTGATCCTGGTCAGCGCATCGTCCGACGGCAGCCTGGGCGGAGCTTTCGACCGTCCCAAAAGGCTTTGCGCGAGCGCGGAAACAGGCTCCGGAGAAACAAGATGCCAGACGCAGCCCTCCTCGCCGGAATGTAGGGAAACCGGAAAATACGGCGGCATCGGGCGGATCGGCATTGCAGAGAGTATTACAAACTTTTCTCCGTCGTAGGCCCAGTGCACAGTCTGTGGGCCGCCGAAACACTTATCCACCCACACTGCGGCCTCCGCAAGCTCTGTGATCTGCCAGTCGGACAAAGGAACGGCCTCCCGCTCCAGGCAGCGCAGGTCGGTCGGGTGTTCCTGCTGGTCGATTATCTCAGATTCGTCTCTGCGCGCGGCGTTTGAGCTTGTTATGCGGAAATCCTTCAGGTCAACCGTGATAATATCAGCGGGATCCTCCCCTGAGTAAACGCTCCAGGGACAGCGGATGACCAGCTCGTTCGGATTGCCTGTCGCAATGTTGGCTGTGGTCGCCGTGCCAGTCGCGTTTGCATCGACCAGCGCCTGCACTATGACGGCCATGGCCGGCTCTTTCTTAGAACGTGTCTTCTCCCGGACCTCCGCGGCCTCATCCGACCAGAGCGATGCCCACACAGTCTTGACCGCCTCTATCAGTTCAGCGGCGCCCTTTACTCCCGCTACAGATGTATATACTCCGGCGGCGCAATTATCCAGGGCAGAGTGTCGGACAACCACCGGGATATCATCGCCGAGCAAACTGTAGGCGCTCTTGATAGCGGATTCAACATCATACGGGAGGTCGTTTTCTCGGATGGCGCGGCGGAGCGCCTCCCGGCTTATAGCGTCCGGCCTGTCTCTGGCCAGGGATCGAACCCCCGAAGACCAGAGATGAGAACGGTAGGCATCGGCGCTCAGGCAGAAGCCGTTCGGAACGACAAAGCCGAGCCTTGCAAGACGGCCCAAACTCGCCGCCTTCGGCCCGCAGATCTTGAGGAGGCCGGATTCTGCCTTGGCGGGGCTGGTTTCCCCCGTGATGGGGCCGGATTTCAAATCAGTACTGTCGAAAGTTAACATTTGCGTCTCAACATGCGTATGAGAAGCTATGAAAGTATCTATATCTAAGTTCAAGAGTCTAATAC
>JACPPP010000278.1 GCA_016190935.1 Armatimonadota bacterium
AAATCTAAAATCTAAAATCTTAAACCAGAATCCCCTTGCCCCTTTACCATAGCTGCACAGCGCACCCTGCGTTCGACGGGGACGGCGAGTTCCTGTCCGGGCTCAAGAGGTCTGCTTGCATCGATTCCGTTCAGCTTTGCGATCCTGTAGACCCGCTTGAGAATGTATGTGCGCTCGTCACCGTATTTCTTGGCATAGGTCCACAGGCTTTCTCCTCGCTTTACTTTTACATGGACAATACCTGGTTTGGGAGAATAAAGTGATGATAAAGTTCGCGCGAACGAGAACACTAGCACAGAAGCAACGACCAGCACAGTGGTGATCAGCAGGTATCGCTCGATAACAGGCCTCATCTGTCCAAATGACATCTTGTCTATCGGAATCTGAAACTTCGGCAGTTGTCTCAAAGCTATCATATGCCCCTCCGGGTTAAATCTACAGCCGTGGAGATGCCGCAGCCCGATAATACCCTCTTTCGGCAGAGTTAAAACAGATGAGGCTGAAGTTGGCACACAAGCTGGTCCGTGTAAGTAGACGTGTAAGCACAAAAATTCGTTTCGTGCCGAACAGCCTGAGCTTAGACTCCGACTATGGCACAGCTTAATTGTTACTATATTGTTACACAAGAAAGCTTTAGCCCGGATTATGCGTCAGCGGTTGCTTCGGACTGCTTGTCTGCCGAAGCCGGGTCCGAAGGAGCCGAGAGAGTTTTAGAGTGCATTGTAAGAAAGCTTTAAGGATTTTTTTCTTTTTGATGGAACATTTTGTCTCGCTGAGTCGTAAACTAAATAGCAAACCTTCCCACCCTCTTTTCTCCTCCCCCGCCATCCGGCGGGGGAGCTTGTTTTTTGTCCCTCCCATTTTCCCCGTCCTGTTGAAGGAACACAGCCCATCTACGGTGTAGTAGAATTAGTGTGATCTCAGACAGGAGGAAAAGTTATGTCCAGAAGAATAAAGATAACGGCCGCGAGTGTGGAGCAAACGGCTGAACTGAATGAGACGAAGACGGCAGATCTCATCTGGGATGCGCTCCCCATAAAGGCCAGCGGCAACACCTGGGGAGACGAGATTTACTTCGGTATTCCCGTTGACGCTCACCCGGAGGATTCGAAGGCGGTGGTGGAGATGGGCGATCTTGGTTACTGGCCACCGGGAAACGCTTTTTGCATATTCTTCGGACCGACTCCTGCGAGCAGGGGCGATGAGATTCGACCGTCAAGCCCGGTAAACGTCTTTGGCAAGTTGGAAGGCGATCCTAAAGAGTTCACCCGGGTGCCCGGAGGCGCTGAAGTTATGATAGAAAAGGCCGAGTAGCTGTCAGTGGTCAGCCATCAGCAGGGGCCGAGTGTCAAGTATTGGGTCATGGGAAGGCCCTCTGTTCCGTCGGACTGCTTGTCCGCCGACGGCGGCCCCGCAGGGGCCGAGAAGCTGACCGCTGATGGCTGAAAGCTGACAGCTAATTGTTTGAACGAGTAATACAATGCAAATTACAGTCTTAGGCGCGGGGAGTTGGGGCACTGCTCTGGCTCTCCTCCTGACAAATAAAGGCCACAGCGTAAGCATCTGGTCTCCTGAAACGGATGTCGTTGCGGAAATCACGTCGAGCCGCACGAACTACAAGTATCTGCCCGGGCACGTCTTCTCAGGCGAGATTGCGGCGACGGAGTCTATGCCGGAGGCTGTCGCGGGAGCCGAGATGATAATCATGGCGGTGCCGTCAAGCGCTGTCCGTGAGGTGGCGCGCAAACTGTCTGAAGCTTGCTCAAACATTCCCCCGCTGGTCAACGCCGGCAAGGGGTTGGAGAGCAGCACCGGGATGCGTCTTTCGCAGGTAATAAGCGAAGAGATTCCAGGTGCAGGGCAAGAGTGCGTGGTTATGTCGGGTCCGAACCTTGCGGTCGAGGTTGCCAGGCAGGTTCCTACGGCGACCGTAGTTGCCTCTATTGACCAGGAGAGGGCTGCGCGCGCGCAGGATGTCTTCTCTTGCCGTTATTTGCGGGTCTACCGAAGCTCGGATGTTGCGGGCGTTGAGCTTGCGGGCGCGCTCAAGAACGTGCTTGCCATAGGCGCTGGAATAAGCGACGGGATGGGCTACGGTGACAATACCAAAGCAACACTTGTGACGCGCGGACTTGTAGAGATGATGCGGCTCGGAGAGGCCCTGGGAGCTCAGCCGAAGACGTTCATGGGTCTCGCAGGTATCGGAGACCTCATCACTACGTGCTCGAGCAGGCTGAGCCGCAATCTCAGGTTTGGGATCGCGCTCGGACAGGGAAAAAGTCTCAATGAGGCCATGGCAGAGGTCAGACAGGTCGTCGAGGGCGTGCCAGCCTGCAAGGCCGCTTACTCCCTCGCCTCCTCGATTGGGATCTGTGCTCCTATCACCGAGCAACTCTACAAGGTCTTGTTCGAAGGCAAGCCTCCAAGAGAAGCCGTGGCCGACCTTATGCTGCGCGAGCCAAAGGAGGAATGATCGAACAGGCAATTTATCCCCGCTTGCTGTAGAAAACTCGCAGGAACATTACTTATTATCAAAGCGTATATCAATTACGGTCTGCAATCGGGCATAATCACAGTAGGTACGGTTGCTCGTATGAGAATGATCTGGTTGTAAGTCGGGTAAACTTGTACTAGCGGAGGCTCAAGCAGAGTAGAAAGGTTACGGCGATGAATTGCAGCAAGTGTGGTAATACCATCGATAACGTGCCGGAGCATCTCCGAGATCTGGCCACTTGGATATGCCAAAGATGCACAAACACGGCTCCCAAGCCTGCGCCAATTCTTGAGCAGGTAGAGGAACCGCTGAAGCGGCAGACTACAGGCGGCAGACAAAGAAAAGCCGCTTAGCTTCAGTCGCGGCTGTGACTATGGTTTTGAAAGGCCCGTTCGTGTGTCTGGAACGGGCCTTTCTGCGTACTTCCTGCGTTCAGCTTTATAAAATGGGGTAATTACAAGTGAAAATGCCACTTGACCATACAGAAGCGTAGAGAAGCTGTTAGCCTTCAGCAGGGCCGGGTGTCAGGGGCCAGGGGCCGGAAGGCTGATCGCTGACGGCTGACTGCTGAGAGCTAAAAGGAGGAACAGAATGGGTCTGGTTACGAGCAAGGAAATACTTGAGGCGGCGGATAGGGGCGGATATGCCGTCGGCGCGTTCAATGCTATAAACATGGAGACCGCGCAGGCCATCATACACGCCGCCGAGGATGAGAGAAGTCCGCTCATCCTGCAGATTACCCAAACTACGATGAACTACACCGAGCCGGAGGAACTCGTTGCGCTGGTATTTGCATTGGTGAATAAGGCAAAAGTGCCGGTGGCGGTGCATCTGGATCACGGCCGGACGTTTGAGATCGTCATGAGGTTTCTGAAGTTCGGTTTCTCCTCGGTCATGATTGACGGCTCGCTTCAACCTGATGGCAAGACACCGAGGAACTATGAAGAGAACGTCGAGATCACGAAGAAGGTCGTGGAGGCGGCTCATGCGCTGGGGGTAACGGTCGAGGCGGAACTCGGCAGGCTGGGGCAGATCGGTACGGAGATAGAGGTGGGCGATCCGGGCAAGGCTCTGACCGACCCTGACCAGGCCAGGGATTTCGTAGGGCGGACGGGTGTCGATCTGCTGGCCATAGCCATCGGCACGACACACGGCCTGTACCGCGGAACACCAACCATCGTACACGACAGACTCGAACAGATAGATAAGGCTGTTGATGTTCCACTGGTGATGCACGGCGGCAGCGGCGTGCCGGACGATGCGGTAGTCAAAGCGGTCCAGCTCGGCATCAGGAAGATCAATATCGACACACAGATGCGCGTGGCGTTCTACGATGCAATAAAGGAAGTTGTGGCAAAGACCGAGAAGGAGCATGCGGGGGCGGATGAGCTAGGGGAGGTGCGGAAATACGACATCCGCAAGCTGCTTGCTCCTGCGAGGGACGCCGTTCGTGAGACGGTGCGCGAAAGAATTCGAGTGTTCGGAAGCTCGGGAAAAGCATAGCTTTTAGCGGTCAGCGGTCAGCAATCAGCGGTCAGCAGGGGCCGAAGGGATTTTAGATTTCAGATTTCAGATTTTAGATTTGATCGCCGGGGAGATTCCTCCCCGGCCGTCGTACTTACGTTGTCGGAGGAATCTTTCCTCCGACCCGGCCCCTGGCCCCCAGCTCCCGGCCCCCTGCTGAAAGCTGACGGCTGATAGCTGAAAGCTGAGTTTATGTTAAGCTACGATGAAGCGTTAAATTACCTCTCCGGCCTGCTCAGGTTCGGGATAAAGTTCGGCCTTGATCGTTTTGCCGAGCTTTGCCGGAGGATGGGCAATCCACAGGATGCCCTTCGGGTGATCCACGTCGGTGGGACGAACGGCAAAGGCTCGACCTGTGTTTTCATTGCGTCCATCCTCCAGTCCGCGGGCTGCACTGTCGGCACTTACCTCTCTCCCTACGTCTACGATGTCCGCGAACGCATCCAGATAAACGGTGAGCCAATATCCAAAGAGGACTTCGCCGCGCTTATGAGCGAGATCGCTCCACACCTGGAAGCGGTCGCCGCTTCTGACCTCGGCCAGGGCACGGAGTTCGAGGCCAAGACCCTTATGGCATTCCTGTACTTCGCCAGGCGCAAGGTGGACTACGCGGTCATAGAGGTTGGGATGGGGGGGCGCTATGACTGCACGAACGTCGTTCATCCGCTGGTGTCTGTGATCACAAACGTCAGTCTGGACCACACGGAGCGGCTTGGCGAGACCGTGAAGGAGATAGCCTGGGACAAGGCCGGGATTGCCAAGCCCGGCGCGCCGCTGGTCACAGCAGCAGATTGCGGATTATCTAATTGCGGATTGCGGATTGCGGATTGCGGATTTGAGGAGACGGCGTGGAAGACGATACACAGGACTGCCAGAGATCAGGGTGTGGAGAGTATTTGGAGAGTTGTTCACAAAGAACACCGCGCACCACTTGGGTCGCCCGTGCCGGACGTTGAGGTCCGCTTCGCGGGCGAGAGCGGAAAGGTTACAATCGAGCTACCAATCGCAATCCGCAATCCGCAATCCGCAATCCACAATCCACAATCCACAATCCGCAATGAAAGGGTCGGTCCGGTGAGTCTTCGCCTCGCGGGGGATTTTCAACTCACCAACGCGGCCACTGCCGCCGCCGCAGTCGCAGCGCTTCCTAAATCCGCAATCCCCAATCCGCAATCCGCAATCGAAAAGGGTCTTACTTCGGCTTATCTGCCCGGAAGGCTGGAGGTGCTGCGCAGGCGCCCGACTGTAGTGATCGATGCCGCTCACAACCCGGACGGCGCGCAGAACCTTGCAGAGTCGGTGCGGAAGCTGTTCAGTTATCGCAGACTGATCCTTGTCGTCGGTATGCTCGAGACGCACTCCGCTGAGGACGTTCTCCTGTTCCTTGCTCCGATAGCTGATGAGGTCATCGCCACGAAGCCGCAGTGGGAAAAGGCCCGCCCCGCAGATGACATCGCCGATACCGCCCGGAAATACGCAACGAAGGTTCGGATCATCGAACCCGTGCCCGCCGCCGTCCGCGCAGCGCTTGAATCAGCTTCGGAAGATGATCTGATCCTCATCACCGGCTCATTCTACACAATCGGCGAGGTAGATCGCGCCTCAGTCACCGAAACCGAAGCATAAACCGCACCATCGGCTCTTGACAAGCGGGCAGACTTGAGCTATAACACAGATAGCCCGCGCAGTTCTTAGCAGCGGATGCGGGTTTTTGTATTTGTGGGTGTTGCCGGTCTAACGTATGATACCTGAACCGCGGAAGCGGGGAAGGGATGGAGACGCGGAATTCCAACCTTCCGCAGCTCAATTTCCTTCCGCGTCTCCGCGGTTCAGGAGGCAAAACAACCGAACCCGGAGCCACTGTGCTTTATACGGGCAACACCGATTTCCACAACACACGCGGCTCCGAGGAGAGCCAAGGGAGGAGAGTAATGATGAGAATAGCAATCTGCGCAATTTGTTTCGTGGTATTTGCGACTGGAACCGGCGACGCAACTCCGGTAGAGTGGTCCGCCGCCATCGGCGGCAACGGGCACTGGTATGAGGCTGTCCTAATATCCGAGGGCATTACTTGGCTTGACAGCAAACTCGCTGCCGAACAGTCGGGCGGCTATCTAGCGACACTCACGTCTGAGGCGGAAAACAACTTCGTTTTCTCGCTGGTAAAAGACATGCCCGAGTTCTGGTGGTGGCAGGGTGGCCCTTGGATGGGCGGCTACCAAGACCAAAACGATCCTGACTACGCCGAGCCGCTCGGCGGTTGGAAATGGGTAAGCGGCGAACCCTGGTCATACACGAACTGGATGAAAGGAGAGCCTTCGGGCGCCGGCCAAGACTGTCTTCACTTTGCCGGCTACGATTTGACGATAGCCCCGACCTGGGATGATGCAGGCGCGTTGTCGGGAACACATGTTGAACAGCCATATCGCGGCTACATCGTCGAATGGGGCGCTGTCCCCGAACCCGCCTCCCTCCTCGCCCTCATCTGCGGCCTGGGCGGGGCAGGCTCTATGCTCTTGAGGAACAGGCGGAGGAAATGAGGGATAGCTAGTGTTGCCTCCTGAACCGTGGATTGCTCGGATACGATCTTCCGCGCAATCCGCTCGATCCGCGTAATCCGCGGTTCAGCTTGCCCGCTCAAGGAATTGAACCATGAACCAATACAGCATCATGATCAAAGACCTCCCGCCGGATGAGAGGCCGCGGGAGAGGCTGGTCAAGTACGGCCCGGACGTACTTTCGATGGCCGAACTGCTTGCAATCCTGATCCGAACCGGAACAACGGAACACTCCGCGCTGGACCTCGCCGAGTGCCTGCTTTCCGAGTTCGGCAGCGTCAAGAGAATGGTGGGAGCGAGAGTCGAGCAGCTTGCCTCCATAAAGGGCGTGGGGATCGCCAAGGCGTGCCAGATCAAGGCTGCTATAGAGCTCGGCGCGCGCATCGCCGCATTCACCGAGGACTCCAAACCCGCCGTGCGCTCACCCTCCGACGTCGTCCATCTGATGATGCCCGAACTCCGCTACGAGGACCGCGAGCATATGAAGGCGCTGTTCCTGGACGTAAAGAACCAGGTGATCCGGGTAAGTACGATCTCGATAGGCGGGCTTAATGTGAGCCTGATCCATCCCAGGGAGCTTTTCAAGGAGGCGATATGCTGCGCAGCGGCGTCTGTGATCGTCTGCCACAACCATCCGTCGGGCGATCCGACGCCGTCTCAGGAGGACATCGAGGTCACAAAACGGCTCGTCGAAGCGGGGAAGATAATCGGCGTTGACCTCCTGGACCACGTAATCATCGGCGACGGCAAGTTTGTGAGCTTGAAGGAAAAGGAGTTGCTGTAGGGACGGAAGGGGGGAGGTAACAGGTAACAGGTAACATGTAACAGGTAACAGGTGATAGGTGATAGTTGATAGGTGATTGGTGATGG
>JACPPP010000283.1 GCA_016190935.1 Armatimonadota bacterium
GGCTCAGCATGAGGCCCGGCGCGTGACGGGCCGGGCCAACGGTTCGATATCTACCACCTGATGGGGCTACAGCAATGATTTCAAATCTCTCCCGAACAAGAGGGCGATCAAAGGTTTCGGAATCAAGATTTTGGCGGCCAGGCAACATTGAAGTCGTCACCAAAACCGATCGGACACCACCTGTAAGGGTAATTCCGAGGCGGGTTGTAGTTGCACGAGGCGCCACCCTTGTTTTTATCCACGAACACGGGCATATACTTCACGTGGCCATCTACAAAAACGAAGGTTACCTTCGCTCCGTTCCATGCCAGTGGAGTCTTCCCTTGATATATGACGCTGCCGAACATGGCATCATTCTCGTGCCAGGAATAACCGAATTGGTATCCTGCAGCTTCGCCCGCCAGCACGATCTTGGAGGGAGGATTAAGCTCTGCTATGCTCCTCCCTGCAACTCCACCGGGCGTTTCGGAGTAACCTTTCCAATTAGGGGACTTGTATAGGCTGTTGTAATTGTAGCTGTTGCCGAAATACTCATAAGCCGATTTGCCACCCCAGCCCGATCCCGGCCAACTCTTGTCACTTGAACACCTGTAAACCTTGTTGACATTATTGCTGTCCTTCACGTAATTGGTCAAGTACGGTTGGAAATAGCAAGCCAGGAAAATATTGGCGAGATCCTGTCCGGTATACTTTTTAGCGTACCAGAACGGCACTGTGTTGTCGTTTACAGTCAACATCCTACCGTTGTACTCCTCGGAGTATTGGATAAGCGCGATGCCAATTTGTTTCAGGTTACTCGTGCACGTACTTAGCTTTGCCGCGTCCTTAGCCTTAGCAAAAACGGGGAAAAGTATCGCCGCGAGTATTGCGATTATCGCAATTACTACCAGTAGCTCAATCAGAGTAAAGCCTGTCCTTTTCATGATGACATCCAACCTCCCACTAGCATTTGTCTACAGAATTCCTCAAACCTACATAAATCAAGCGTTCTATGAATGTGTGTATCCGGGCCGGCGTCAAGACCGGCCCGGATAGGACTCTAACCGTCCTTTAATTACTGTCTTCCCTGCAGTACTCTCCTCAGAGCATACCGAGGGACGGGGATATATAAACCCCGCTAACTACGCGTCCTTCGTATTACCAACCGGTGACTGTCGCCAGCTTGGCGTCCGTCGGGAAGAAAGTATCGTTGTTCGCCCAACAGATAACGTCAACCAACGCGTTTGTCGGTGACGCCTCCCTCCCGTAGATACGGAAAGTAACCTTGCCATCTATCACGTTGAACTGTCTGTGCACGACAGTTGTAGGTGTCTCATCCTGCCACCACTTGAACGTGTAGTTATACATTCCATACACGCCAATCTGGTTCAGTATCCGCTGGGTGACATCATTAGGACTTGTCCTTGCTTTAAGTGCGTTGTACCAATTTGCGTCTGTCGGACTGGGTAAACTCAGGTCGTTCGGGTCGCCATTGACAAGCAGCCAGTCAGAGTCAGCGGCATTGCTGCTGCTGGAGGACTGGCTGACTCGCGCCCAGAAGCTCCAGGTGCCTGTAAGCGGCCACGGCGCTCCATAGGTGCCTGTTTGAGGAATCTCATACTCCACAAACCACGGCAGAGTGGCCGATCCCTGACGGCTCCTGTAGAAGTAATACGCCGCCCCACTCTTCGTCTTCGGTGCGGCCAGCGGATCAACCACGAAGTTGGGTCCGCTGCCGTCATAGCTTCGAGCGGTAAAGCTGCTGGCTCTCATCCAGATCTGCTTATTGGTCCCGCCGCCGACCGTAGAATAGGCAACGACCGGTGTCATACCCTGAACGTCCGTCGCGCGGATTACCGGGAGTACATTGGAACCTGGCTTCTCACAACTGCTGGCCCCGGTCACCGCGACCTGCGCACCGTCCGCCGGACTCGCGTTTGAGAGCACCTTGATGCTCGTTCCCGAACCGTCACTGATGAAGAACTGGCCGGTAGTGGGCGAGGACACGCCGCCGGTGGTCTTGACCAGAAGACCAACGTTGTTCAAGCCTGATGAGCCAGTGATGCCGGGCTGCAATCCGGATGGGCCACCACCAAGCGTCCTGTTGTTCATATTCAAAGGTTGTATAGAACCAAGCTGGCCAGTATCGGTGACAAGAATCGGCTGGATGTATCGCTCAGCGCCGTCGAGCGTATTGATCACCCCAGCCACGTTTACGATCTTGCCAACTTTAAGTCCTAGAGGTAGAGCGCCGTCAACCTTAATTCCGCTCGACCTGTCCGCGGACTCTAAGTACCAACAGGTGTCAAACTTGGCACTGACTATGGCCGGGCTGCACGCAACGGCTGTGCCATTGGTCTTTGTCTTGACCTGCTCGATACCGCCCTGGAAGCTCACGACTGCGATTATTTCAGAGGCAATCTCGCTCGGCGTGTGGTTTGTCTTAAACGCCCTGGCTTTAACTGTAGCAGGGCTGTTCAGAACGAAGGCGCCGTTGTATGGCGTGCTGCTCTCTGTGGGTTCACTGCCATCAGTAGTGTAGTATATCGAGGCGCCGGACGTAGCGCAAGTTATAGTCACGTTCGCCGGGCCAACCGAGACGCCGGTGGCTGGGGAGATGACCGGCTTCTCTATCCACTGCTCGGTAATCTGGATGTCTATTCCGTTCAGGCCCTGCGCCGTGGCGCCGTCCTGCCAGGCGAAGTATAACTCAAATCTATCGCCTTTAAGGAAGTGCACCCCTTGCAGACTTGCGTTCGGATCCTGCTCGGCATCCAGGAAAATCTGGTTGAACGTATAGGGATTGGAAGCAGTGTAGTTGCCCGGATCTGTCCACAGCGGCACTGTAACGGTGTCCGGGTTGAAATAAGCGTCGATGCCCGTTGTGTAGCCATCGGCTGCATGGTCGATTCCCCAGCGCATAATCGTTCTTCTGCTGTCGATGTCGGCATAGTGGCCTATGGTCCAGATGCCGCCCGAAATGTTGACATACATATCCCTGGGAGCCTGCCAGTACAATATAGGCCCCACATGGCTTGCCAGTGTACCATCATCCGGGTTCGTAAGAACTGCTATTTTCCCAGCAGGCCAATCGTACTCGACTCCGCCGACCGTCCCCGGGATGTTGCCGCCGCCGGCATTCTTGAACACAGCCGACTGATAAGGCTCAGTCCAGTCGTTCCGTCTTCCGTGCGCATCAATGTTATACAAGTCGTTTATGCCGTCATTCCAAGGCTCGCTCTTGACCCAGTTGTCGTAATGATAGCGATTCTGCATACGGCCTGTGACATCGCTAAGTCCCCACTCGTCACCAGTCTCAGGACCAAACGGCGTGTACCAAAGCATGGTAAAATCATCAGCCAGATTCCAGCTATGTTTGCGCTGATGCTCTGTAATCGTCCAATCCCATCCCAGGAGGGAGCCGGTTGCGGCAGATTGTTGATCCCAATAAATCCACGCCCATATTACGTCGCCTGGATAAACATGGAGGTTCTTGGTACATATATTTGGCCATCCGACTGAACCGAGTATTCCGTCTATCGTCCATGGGTGAGCGGAATCGACTCCTTGAGCAGTCTGGATAAAAGGAGGCTCCGGGCTTTCTCCATTCTTCGGAACCAGCCGGTGACCGAGGAACCACGTGCCGTCACCGTAGTGGTCGGGGTCGTTGATATAGTACGAGTCCGGTGTGCCGAGTTTCAGGCCGTTGTTTATCCGGTCATACTGGATGGAAAACCTCGCGTCACGGAACACATCTGTGTAGTTACCGACTGTCCATAAACCGCCCGAAATGTCGATATACATCTCTCGCGGCGCGGTCCACTGAAACTCCGGACATCCGAGACCTGTAATCTGGTCCTCGCTCCACCCCGTGTGTCCTGCGATCTTACCCACGGGCCAATCATAGTATGAGGGCATGTTACTTCCAGCGCCCCCAACGTTCTTGCCCGCGAACGGCGCATACGGAGGATTCAGCGAGCCGGAATATGCCCAACCATCTATATTGTAGACATTGTCCCCGCTGTAAGGTTCTATCCACGGAAGGGTGGACCTGAATTGCCTGGCCGTGTCAAATGGGTTGAGAATGTATAGCACCTGCCAGGCGTCGTCGGCCCCGAATATCGCCGTACCAGACTGGGTATTGAGCGTCCAGTCAGTGGCCAAATCCCAATGAGTGCCCGCTGCAATAACAGGAGCTGAAGCAATCATTGTCGCGAGAATTGCCACACCAGCCGCTACACTCCAGATTCGCGATCTTTTTTTGCCCATGTTGCTTCTCCTTTCGTCCTCAGCACGAAACATTCAAAATTGCTGTCGATGCCTCAGCAATGGTCGGGCATCGACAGCAGAGTTCCTTAGCTAGCGTTTATGCTTACTGTTTTCGATTCCTACCTTCTTCTTCGCAGAAGGCCGCCAAGACAGCCAACGCCTCCCAGCAGGGCGAGCAAACTCGTCGGCTCCGGAACCTGGGTTACTCCGAAGTTGATGCCGATCAACGGACTCAGCCCGAGGCTGTTCTCGTAGAACCAAATCCCAAGTCGGTCGCCCGCGTACATCTGTATGGCGTCGGGGTTGACGTTATATGACGTGCCCCAGCCGGTAAGCGAGTGAATATCGAGCGGGCTTGCCGAAGTCGCGCTGTTGGGAATCAGTTTATGACTCGGCATTAATGTCCCGTCTACGTTGGGATTGGCGCCAACGTAGCCGTAATTTCCAGCCTGGTTGGGCCCTGATCCGTCTCCTGGATTGCCAAGAGCTCGGTCGAGGTTCATAGCAAAGCGTCCCACACCCGCCGGATCGCCGGCGATCCAGAAGGAGGCATCAAGCCTGATGGTCATGTCATAAGGAGCCTGGAACCACACGTAGGCTATCCAGTTCGGAGTCTGGAAGGCTATGGAGCCGGCCGGCCAGTCGTAAGCGCCGCTCGACCCACCCGGCAGAAGCTTGCCGATCATTCCGGAGAACGAGCCTTTCTGAAGCACCCACGCGTCTACATCGTACGCTTGATCGTTGTACGGGAATCTCTCGTTGTAATAGGTGGGTATGTTGAACCACCAGCCTGGAACAGCCCCATCGATTCCCCAGTTACCAAAGTTAGCGACACCACTTGCGGTGGTCGTCGTCCAGTCGGTCGCCAAGTCCCAGGAATCTCCTACGGCGGCCTGCGCCGCTGCCGACGCAAACACAATAATCACTACCGAACAAACAATTAGAAGTCTTCTCATTTCTTTTTTCTCCTTTCAAGAGGCATATGCCTCAAAAGATAGGTTGTGGAGGTTCTGCCATTCGCTGAAATCTAATACCAAATTGCCCAAACACCAACCGCTCGCAGTTTCGCCTCCTTCGACAGGCTCAGGATGACAAAACTGCTCGCTCCTTAAGCAATCGGTATAAGTGTGCAGGAATGGAGTCCCTCGTCTGGTGTCTTCCGACCTAACGGTGCTGGATTCCAGCACCGCAAGATACGGACACGGCTAATAATATTCAATGCTATAGAAAAAACCACCTCCTTCGAGACATAGAGTTTAGATGTCGGAGGTCCGACCCGCCGCTATTTTCATCTATAGTGGTGAAGCCAAAGGCTTCGTGCAACATCTCACGACCTTCTTTCACCGTCCGGCCCTGCAAAACCAGGTAGTTTGACTAGCTAAGACGTTTTACTGTCAATGTCATTATATACAAAATTGTTCCCGCTAGTGCTTTGTTTGCATCCGGATTCCGACGCACACTGTGCCTCAGCAATCACGCATGCCGGAAGGCAATAGCCTCCGTAGTCGGAGGTGCTGTGGTCGTCTTACTCCAACACTTTCATTAATACCACATCACAATGCGTTTGTCAACACCTTTTTAAAGTTTTTTTTTGGCAGCCAGAACACCTGTCCCGCAAAAAAGGTGTTGACAAGGGGACTAATCGTATGGTATCAATGGAGTAGTAAGACGTATTACACGCGCCTGATGTGCGAGATGTCGCAAACGTTTCCATAACCAACGCGTCAGTACGCCCTGTTACGTAGTCTCACAGATTTCGCGCAGGCGTTGCCAGATAGGAGAAAAACAGCAATGGCGGTAGAAGTTAAAGAGGCCGATATTAGAGACCAGGTTTTCACCGTGGAGTTTCTCCGCAATGTTGGGATGGAGCTTTTCGGGGCTGTGGGCGCGCCTGCTGATGAGGCGCTCATAGTTGTGAATGAGCTTGTCGACGCAAGCCTGATGGGCCTGGATTCCCACGGGGTCATGCGCTATGTATGGTATACTGAGGAAGTGCTAAACGGCAACGTGAAGCCGAGCGCACCAATCCGGATCGTTAAAGAGACTCCGAATACGGCAGTCGTGGATTGCGGTTTCAACTGGGGGCCTGTTGGAGCAAGCCGCATGGTGGAAATCGTCTGCGAGAAGGCGGCAATATCTAATCTGGCTTGTGCTGTCAGCATAAACAACCATCATGTCGCACGGCTTGGAGCCTGGGTTCAGAGGATAGCGGAGAGAGGAATGTTCGGTTTCGCCACCGCAAACAGCCACAAGCAGGGCCAGGCGGTGGTGCCCTGGGGTGGTATGGAGGGTCGATTGGCCCCTAACCCACTTGCTTTCGCGGCCCCTACAAGCGGATTGCCTGTTGTACTTGATATGTCTACGTCCATGATAGCCGAAGGCAAAATCCGGCTCCTTAAGCATCAGGACAAAGATATCCCTCCAAGATGTGTCATAGATAGCAACGGCAACCCGACAACTGATCCCAGCGCTTTCTTTGGGCCCCCAAAAGGACACATTCTGCCGTTCGGGTCCGAGTTGGGCTACAAGGGCTTTGGACTTGCTGTGATGGTAGAAATACTGAGCGCAAGCCTCGCCGGCGTTCCGAGCAACGTCGAGCAGCCCTACTGCAATGGCTTTTGTCTATTGGCGATTAATCCGGACGCATTCTGCGGAAGAGAGCGCTTTCGAGAGCTTGTCGACGAATTGAGCGCCTACATTACCTCAGCTCCACCTGCCCCCGGATTTAGCGAGGTAGTTATGCCCGGCACACTTGATTTCAGAATGTATGAGAAGCGTTTAGTAGAGGGCATTCCACTTGCAGCGGATACCTGGAGAAAGATCGTTCAATTAGGACAAAAGGTGGGAGTAGATATAGTTTGAACTCAAGGGAACGAGTTATAAGGACTATTACCTTCCAGAATCCTGATCGCATCCCAACCGATCTGTGGATTGTGCCCGCCGCATTCTTGACTCATGACAGCAAGATCGAAGGGCTGCTGGAGAAATATCCCATAGACTTCGACCGTCCGGGTTGGATAACGCGATGGGACCCTGCGAAGGTCGATCCCACGTTCAGGCTTGGGAGCTACACGGATGAATGGGGCGTGGTCTGGCACAACGTCGATGAAGGGTGGCAGGGGCAGGTCGCGGCACATCCGCTGGACGATTGGAGCAAGCTATCGACCTTCAAGGCCCCGGCGCCCACAGTGCCGGCCGACTATGTGCGGCATCCTAATAAATTCTGCTTCACTACCGGCGGCCACTTCTTCCATAGAATGTGCTTCCTGCGCAACATGGAAAACGTGATGATGGATATCTACGACGACTCGCCGGAGATCTACAAGCTGCGGGAGATAGTATGGGACTATTTCCGCCGTACTGTAGAGATGTCCTGCCGGATGGATGTAGACGGGATCTTTTTCTACGACGATTTCGGCTCGCAGACGCAGCTACTCGTGTCGCCTGCTATTTGGCGCGCGTTCATCCGCCCTGTCTACGAAGACCTCATTAGTATATGCAAACAAGCGGGCAAATATGTGTTCCTGCACTCGGACGGCTATATTCTGGAGGTAATCGAAGACCTCATCGAGATAGGTGTGGACGCTCTCAACTGCCAGGTATGGTGTATGGGACCGGAGTTGCTTGGTGAAAAATTCCGCGGCAGGATCACCTTCTGGGGCGAGATCAGCAGGCAGGAAACCTTGCCTCACGGCGCGCCGGACGACGTGCGCGCGTCCGCCGCGAAAATGAAAGAGTGTCTGGCGACTCCTGCTGGAGGACTCATCGGGCAGAGCGAGATTGACGGAATCACGCCGTTAGAGAACATAGAGGCGCTTCTTACGGCTTGGGACTATAGGCGCCGATAACCGAAATTGTGCACAAAAAGCACAGCTTTTATCTCTATGGAAGCACTGAAGGACGGAAGCACGGAATAGTACGTTAATAGGGCATCCAAAGGAGGTTATCCATTGTATCTGCCTACAAAAAGTTGCCGCCGGATTTTCTGTCCAGTGGGATTAACTTTAATTCTGGCGACTCTAATCGGCTTTGGGGCACTGACGACGCTGCTCGGCATATCTGACGCAAAAGGGACAACGAACAGCCAGGGAATTGCATCTATTATCACTATATATGTAGCAACCAACGGGAGCGACTCCTGGTCAGGAAAGTTGGCTGCTCCTAATGCGCAGGGAACGGACGGGCCCTTCGCCACGTTGTCCAGAGCAAGGGATCAAGTCCGCGCAATCAAGCAAGAGAAAGGCCTGATTAAGCCGATCAAGGTGGTAATCAGAGCCGGCAAGTATTTCCTCAACGAGACCCTGGATCTCGATGGGCGGGACAGCGGAACAAAGCAATTCCCGATAGAATGGTCAGCATATCGAGGAGAAAAGGTGACAATCAGTGGAGGCCGGAGAATCACGGGTTGGAGGCCATACCGGGGCGGCATTCTTCAGGCGGACTTTCCGGGCACGAAGACCAGACAACTCTTTTTCAATGGAGAAAGGCAGATACTCGCTCGCACTCCCAATTGTGATCCTATGGACCCTCTCTACAGCGGTTGGTCCTTTTTTGTGGACTACGTGGAGCCTGATGGTTTCAAATACGCTGATGGCCTGCTTCCCCAGCCCCTGGCGAAGCCGACTCAGGCTGAGGTATGCTTCTTTTTTCGCGTGTCTAGCAGCAGTGTCTCCCTGAAATCCATAGACTACGACAATCGAATTATTCATACGGCCTATAGAGGAGCGGTAGGTCCATTCAGCGGGTTCAATGCGGGTGCCAGGTTTAGACTGGAGAACGCATTGGAGATGTTAGACCAACCAGGTGAATGGTGTGTGGACACAGAGGTTGGCAAGCTCTACTTCTGGCCTCCGAGCGGTTTGAACGACAAGTCCGAGGTAGTCGTTCCTCAGGTCGATACTCTCCTTGCTATTTCTCGCGCAGGGTGGATCACAATCTCTGGACTGACATTTTCAGAGGGTGCCGGAGAGGGCATTCGGCTTCAAGATGCGCAGAACATCCGCATTGAGGACAACCGCCTCTACGGACTTGGGTCGAGGGCGCTTGTTATGCGGGGCCGGGACCGTCCGTGCGCAAACAATATAATTCAGTACAACGAGATCAGTTACGCGGATGGAAGTGGGATATATGCAGGGGGCAGCGCCTGCGGCAATCAGATTCTGGACAACGACATACACCACTGCGCGCTTTTCAACATGTATAATGCTGGAATCGAGTTTCCTTTCTATGGAGGCACTTACGAGGACATCAGCAAGACCGCCTACAGCGACGGAAACCTAATCGCTCACAACTATGTCCACGACCTTCCGCGCGACGGAATAATGCTTGGGGCGAACCCTTACGGGCGCAACATCGTTGAGTACAATCGCGTGGAGCGGGTATGTATGGAGACGATCGACGCTGGTGGAGTCCGCTGCCACAAGTATATATCGCACATCCAGAAGCCAGAAGACATTCAAGAGATGAAGGGTCACATTTTCCGATATAATCTGATAGTTGACGCAGCTGGGTGCGACAGTGGTGGCGGGCAGGTTTTGACGCCGTGGGCATGGCCCGTGTTCGGCATCTATCTTGATGAGATGAGCGAGAACTGCACGGTCTACGGGAACATTGTTGTGCGAGCCGGTGTTGGCGTTGGCATTAATCCTGGCCGCAAGCACACCATTGAAAACAACATCTTCATAGACTGTCCGTATAACATTTTCTTCCAGGACGCCATGCCACCGAACTATCGGCACTTGACTGAGTCCATGGTCGGAAACTGTTACCTGCGCAATATCTTCTACTCCACTAACGCTGAAAGATTGACGACGCCTCGCGGCTGGGACAAGTACCCCTTTCTGTTTGGGTTCACTTCCTGGACTGATGAGGTGCTTGGACAATCCGATTACAACTTATTCTTCAGATCACCGGGCTGGGACTATGTGATAGAAACGCAGACGGTATCTGAGAAGACTCCACAGAAGTTATCGCTGACCGATTGGCAGGCTAAGGGATACGATGTGCATTCGGTGATCGCGGACCCTCTTATTGTGAACGCCGGGCGGGGCGATTACAGGCTCAGACCAGAGTCACCTGCTCTCAAGCTTGGCTTCCTACCCATCGACGTGGCGAAAATCGGCATCAGGAGCAGGGCAGCGGAAGCTCCATCCAACCAGTCCGCAGAAAGCAAGGATCCCGTAAAGCTCTATGGCAGATGGGCACATGACGTGGCTTTGGGCAAGATCCCGGGGCTGCAGCGTGAAATCGACCCGAAGCACAGCGCACTAGTCATTATAGATGTTGAGAGGATTACAACCGAGAGATCGGGTTTCAAGGGAGCTGTTGATGAATTCAACCCGAAGCTCTGGCCCATTTGGGAGAAGCGGAGGGATGAGGTCTTCTGGCCCAGCCTGGAGAAGCTGCTAGACTTCTTCAGGAGCAAGCAACTGCCGATTATATTCTGTTATGCGGGAAACGAGGGGCCGCACCCGAGACTCAAGCCCAGGAAGAATGAGTGGCTCGTACACAAGCCTCACCCCGGCGGGTTTCTGGAGCCGGAGTTCGTCAAGATTTTGCAGGACAATAAGATTGACACGCTGTTTATGGCTGGGTTGGATGCATCGCACTGCGTCTCATTCACGAGCCATGGCGCTCTGGACTGGGGCTATCAGGTAATAATGGTTGGGGACGCATGTGGTGATCCGAGGCCCGATCATCTTGATGCCATACTGAAGGTGATGAGTTTGCAGGGCTATGTGACAACCGCTGACAAAGTAATCTCTGACTATCCGTGGAAGAAATGGGTGGACACTACACCGCTTCCAAATCCTGGGGCAGGAGGGAGCAGCGACTAATGAGACCACGCTATTACTTAACAGGCATTGTGTGGCTGGCGGTGCTTGCGACTGCGGC
Organism: Armatimonadota bacterium; assembly: GCA_016190935.1. GTDB lineage: Bacteria > Armatimonadota > UBA5829 > UBA5829 > DTLH01 > JACPPP01. The sequence goes on from JACPPP010000283.1 coordinate 11,143, forward strand.
AGACAACGGCGCCGCGAGTCCGTCGGATGCGACGCAGTCATCGACGAAACCTTATGCCAAGTTCCTGAATCGTTGGGCATATCACGTAGGCTTGGGCAGGAGTCCGGGGCTGCGCAGTGACATCGACGCCAAACGCTGCGCACTAATCGTTGAGAACATGGAGGAGATCACCCTGGAGCGAACAGGCTTTATGGGGGCAGTTGGCGCATATAATCCTGAACTCCTCAGGACCTTTGAGAAGCGGCGGGACGAGGTCCTCTGGCCTAACGTAGAGAAGCTGATAGACTTCTTCAGGAGCAAAGACCTGCCGATTTTCTTTACCACACATCAAGCATCAAATGGTCTTCACCCAAATATCAGACTAAAAGAAAAGAACGAGTTCGTCATACGTAAGCCCCATCGGGGCGCTTTTTCGGACACCGAGCTGGACAAGATGCTAAAGGAGAGGAACATAAACACTATCTTTGTTAGTGGTCTTTACACATCTCACTCCATTTCCATTACGATGCTTGACGCTCTGAACCGCTTTATTCAGGCTATAGTGGTCGATGATGCTTGCGCTGATCCCAGAAGCGATCAACACGAGGCGATAATGAAGATCCTGGCTCTGCACGGATTTGCGACCACCACCGAACACGTTATCTCAGACTATCCCTGGAAGACATGGGTAGACACGAGACCAATACCCACTAACCAAACCGGCGGGAGGATTCATTGGACAAAGTGAAATCGATGGCCTTACGCCGTTAGAGAACATTGAGGCGGTCCTTACCGCCTGGGACCATAGTTACAGGAGGACATAGTCAGTTGAAACAATTATCCGAAGACCTGATACGTGAGTTGAGGGCCATCGACAGCCCCACAATTGCGAATGCGATAGAGAGCTTCTGTGTGCGGAGCGACATCGAGGGATTCACCGGACCGGCGATCAGGTGCCTCACCCCAACACTGAGCCCGGTATTGGGATATGCAGTCACTGCCACAGTCGATTCGACCACGCCAAGTAAGGACAGGGAGCGGGCGATGTTGGAGTTTTTCCGCGCAATAATGGAAAGCCCAAAGCCCGTAGTCGTGGCGCTCAAGTCAGAGGGGCTGATTCCATCTCGCACGTGCGTTATCGGAGAGATGATCTCACGGACTATGCAAAAGATGGGGGCAGTGGGGCTGGTGACCGATGGGTGCGTACGCGACTTGGAGCCCCTGAGACAAATCGGCTTTATGACCTTCGGCATTGGCAGTATGGCCTCCCACGGCATTCCGTCCTTGAGAAAAGTCAACCTGCCTATAGACGTCGATGGTATGCTGGTAGAGCCTGGCGATCTGATCCACGGCGATGAGAACGGTGTTGTGAAGATCCCCTGGGCGTGCATAGATGGCCTGCTTGATGCTGCGAAGAAGGTGCTTGAAGGAGAACAGCAGACCATAAGGAACATAGATTCGCCCGATTTTCCTGCAAGCGTGAAGGACCAGTTCGGCATCAACGAGTGGAAGTGATCGTAGGATCATCGTGAAAAGTTTGGTAACCACATTAATACTGGCCTTGTCGGTCCTCGTGTCGGGCTTTGCGCTGGCAGAGGTAAAACCACATCCCTTGTTTTCGGACGGAGCTGTTTTACAACAGGGGATGAGCGTCCCGGTCTGGGGCACAGCAAACGATGGTGAGAAGGTGACGGTCTCTTTTCGCGGTCAGACGGTCTCCACCACTGCCAAGAACGGCAAGTGGATGGTCCGCCTCAAGCCATCAAAGGCTGGCGGCCCGTTCACCATGACGATCTCTGGCAAGAACCGCATCGAATTGAAGGACGTTCTCGTTGGTGAAGTGTGGGTCGCGAGCGGACAGTCGAACATGTGGATGACTGTAGGGGCTGTGGCCAACGCAAAAGAAGTCATAGCGGCTTCAGCGGACCCAACGCTCCGCCTGTTCATGATGCCGGAGGCAGCGGCGTTTGCGAGAAAGGGGATCTCAATTCAGCAGACGGGGACGCTTGACGTGGAGAACACCTGGCGGGAATCTCGACCGGAGAATATTGCCAGGTTTTCCGCTGTCGGCTATCTTTTCGGCCGGGATCTGCGGAAGGCGTTGAAAGTGCCGGTGGGTATTATCAAGGCATCGATCGGCAGTTCGTATGTTCACGAGTGGATAAGGCGGGATATCGTAGAATCGAGTCCAGATCTCAGGATATGCGTCGATGAGTTGACCGGCGGCCTTTACGGCGATATGATAGCGCCCGTGATGCCCTACGCAATCAAGGGCGTTATCTGGTATCAGGGCGAAAACGATGCGGCTGCGCAAAAAGCGCGTCCGACCCTCTACCGAATCGCCTTCACCACAATGATTCGCAACTGGAGGGATAACTGGGGCCAGGGCGATTTTCCATTTCTCTTTGTGCAGCTCGCGCCGTACTTCCGGCACCAGCCCGACGCGAAGGACACTCCGAATATACCGACCGAACCGGGCGAAAGCTCCTGGGCGGTGGTCCGCGAGTCGCAATTGCTGACCAGCTTGAACGTGCCGAAGACTGCTATGGCCGTGATAACCGACTACGGAGACCCTAATGACATCCACCCACACGAAAAAGAACCCGTCGGCCAGCGCCTGGCCCTGGCAGCCCGCGCCATCGTCTACGGTGAGAAGGTCACCTACAGCGGCCCGGTCTATAAGTCTATAAAGATCAAAGGTGATCGCGCCACGATCAGTTTCAGGCAGGCGGGTAGCGGGCTTGTGTCAAAGGGTGGCGAGCTTGCCGGATTTACGATAGCCGGAGAAGATAGGAAGTTCGTGAACGCGAAGGCAAAGATTCAGGGCGATCAGGTAGTTGTCTGGAGCCCCGAAGTGCTTAACCCGGTGGCTGTGCGCTACGGCTGGGCGGACTACCCTATTGTAAATCTATTTAACAAAGAAGGGCTGCCAGCTTCGCCGTTCAGAACGGATGACTTCCCGTTGCTCTCTGAACCAAAATGAGTGCTGCAAGCAATATAAGATTGAGGTTGTTATGAGGACGGCAAGATTACTAATCATAGTCAAGATCATGCTGCCATTGGTCCTAGCTGCATTGAGTGGCGCCACTACGCGCGCAGAAGTGGTACCCAACAGCCTGTTTTCCGATGGCGCTGTTCTCCAGCAGGGCATGAGCGTCCCAGTCTGGGGCACAGCTAACGACGGAGAAAAGGTTACTGTATCCTTCCAGAACCAGACGATCTCTACTATAGCCAGGAATGGAAGGTGGATGGTACGGCTCAAGCCACTCAAGTCCGGCGGGCCGTTCGAGATGACCATCTCTGGCGAGAACACCGTTGAACTAAAGAACATTCTCGTCGGTGAAGTCTGGCTCTGCAGCGGACAGTCGAACATGTGGTGGCCGGTTGACCAGACAATCGACAGCCAGAAGGCGAAAGCCGGATCGAGCGATCCGATGATTCGCCTCTTCACCGTGCCACTGGTCCGAAGAGTGGCCGCGCCGCTCGATGATGTTCATTCGAGATGGCTGGAGTGCGGCCCGCAGACGGTAGGCGGATTCTCAGCAGTGGGCTACTTCTTTGCCCGCGACCTGCGTAAGGTCCTGGGTGTGCCCGTGGGGATGATCAATAATGCGGTGTGCGGATCGCTGGCCGAGGAGTGGACAAGGCGCGGCGTTCTGCAGGCTCACCCCGAGCTTAAGGCCGCGGTCGGCGGCGAGACGGGCAGCCTATACAATGGCATGCTGTCTCCCATAATCCCCTACGCCATCAAGGGAGTGATCTGGTATCAGGGGGAATCAAATGCGCCCCGGGCTTTCCAGTATAGGACGTTGTTTCCAGTGACCATCTGCAACTGGAGAAATGACTGGGGACAGGGCGATTTCCCGTTCCTCTTTGTTCAAATACCTCCCGCGCCTGGGAAGGCGGAGGGCGAGCCAAGCATATGGGCGGAGCTAAGAGAGTCGCAACTGATGACCGCTCTGTGTGTCCCCGAGTCGGCTATGACGGTGGTCACCGAATATGGTGATCAGAAGGACATTCACCCGAAGCAGAAGGAGCCGGTGGGCGCTCGTCTAGCGTTGGCCGCAAGAGCTATCGCATACGGTGAGCGTATCGTCCACAGCGGCCCTATCTATAAGTCCATGGAAATCCGGGGCGAGCGCGTCGCCATCAGCTTCGACTGCATTGGCGGTGGGCTTGTCGCAGGGGGCGGCGAGCTGACCGGATTCAGGATCGCGGGTGAAGACCGGAAGTTCGTAAAAGCGCAGGCACAGATAGAAGGAGACACGGTGGTGGTTTGGAGTCCGGAAGTTCCCGACCCGGTGGCGGTGCGCTACGGCTGGGCGGACCACCCCATCATAAATCTCTTTAACAAGGAAGGGCTGCCAGCTTCGCCGTTTAGAACGGATAACTTCCCAGTGGCCACCGGGGGCAAATAGGCCTGAAGACTAAGGAGGACTGTATCTATGCGAATCAGAATCATTACGACTGCGATGATCTGGCTGCAAGTTGGCGCCGCGTGGGCCGCCATAACGCCCAACAGTCTTTTTACAGATGGTGCTGTGCTCCAGCAGGGGATGAGCGTCCCGATATGGGGGACTGCTAATGATGGGGAGAGAGTCACCGTCCGTTTTCAAGATCAGGCAGCCTCTACCATTGCTCAATACGGCAGATGGATGGTCCGGCTCAATCCGCTGAAGGTCGGCGGACCGTTCACAATGACGATTTCCGGTGAGAACAAGATCGAGCTGAAGAACGTACTTGTTGGAGAGGTCTGGCTGTGCAGCGGCCAGTCCAACGCTGCGTTTAGGTTGGGTTCCGCTACAAACGCCGATGAGGTCATAGCGAACTCCGAGAATGAGATGCTCCGACTTTACACCGTTCCTGATGCGCGCGGATACCGGATGAAAGGTTTCGATCCTTTGCCGGGGTCAGGCGTGGAATCTGCCTGGGTTGAAGCCGATCCGACCACCACAAGCGTTTTCTCAGCGTTCGGATACTTCTTCGGAAGAGACCTCCAGAGAGCGATGAGAATGCCCATTGGGGTTATCAAATCAACAGTCGGCGACTCCGTAACCGAGGAGTGGACAAGGCGCGGAGTCTTGAAACCCGAATTAGAAGCGTCAGACAGCAGGACGGACCCGGGGGCGCGCAGGTACAAGGTGGGCAAGTTCTACAAGACCGGTCACCTCTACGACGCACAGATCGCGCCGATCATGCCCTACGCTGTCCGGGGTGTGGTTTGGTATCAGGGGGAATCTAATGTCGGGTCGGGCCTTGAAAATGAATTGAGGGACAGAACTGACCCAGGTATCGTTCACAGAACAGGCTTCGAGTACAGATATACGTTCCCAATCATGATTAAAAACTGGAGGGAAGATTGGGGTGAGGGTGACTTCCCATTTCTATTCGTCCAGCTCCTGCCGTTCTTCCGACAAGCCCCTGGTGCAAAGGATATTCCGAACATCCCTACTGAACCGGGTGAAAGCCTATGGGCGGAACTTCGGGAGTCCCAATTGCTGACAAGTCAGCGTGTCCAGCGTACGGGCATGATAACAACAGCGGATCTCGGCGACCCGAACGACATCCACCCAGCCAACAAGGAGCCTATCGGCGCTCGTTTGGCGCTGGCCGCCCGCTCTCTTGTTTACAAACAGAAGGTGGAGTACACTGGCCCAATCTACAAATCGATGAAGGTCAAGAAAGACAGAATCATCGTCAGTTTGAACCACATTGGGGGTGGGCTGGTGGCAAAGAGCGGAGAGCTTACTGGCTTTACTATCGCTGGAAAGGATAGGAAGTTTGTGAATGCCAGAGCCGAGATTCAGGGCAAGAACGTGGTTGTCTGGAGTCCACAAGTTCCTCAGCCTGTAGCGGTGCGCTACGGCTGGGCTGACTATCCGATCCTGAACCTGTTCAACAAGGAGGGTTTTCCCGCTTCACCCTTCAGGACAGACAAGTTTCCCACGCTGTCCGGGCCGAGGTGATATGGAATGACAAGAGCTGTAGTTGCGGTTCTTCTGATGGTGGTCCTGCTGCAGGCTGCGCCGTCCTATGCGACCGTAACTCCGAATAGCCTGTTTTCTGATAATGCCATTCTCCAGCAGGGTATGAGCGTCCCTATCTGGGGTACGGCTGGAGACGGCGAGAAAGTGACCGTCTTCTTCCAGGACCAGAAAGTTTCTACTGTAGCCAGGAATGGCAAGTGGATGGTGCGGCTCAAGCCGCTGAAGTCCGGCGGGCCGTTCGAGATGACCATCTCTGGCGAGAACACCGTTGAACTAAAGAACATTCTCGTCGGTGAAGTCTGGCTTTGCAGCGGACAGTCGAACATGTGGTGGCCGATCGATTATAGCGGCGACAAGCAACAGGCCAAAGCCGAGCCGAGAGACCCGTTGCTGCGGGTGTTCGCTGTTCCGGAACTATCATCGGGCGCACCAGTAGGCGAGGCCGACTCTATCTGGCAGGAATCCGATCCAGATGTCGTTGGAAAGTTCTCCGCGGTGGCCTATTTCTTCGGGCGGGACCTGCGGAAGGCGCTAAAGGTGCCGATCGGACTAATCACCTCCGCGGTCGGTGGTACCTGGGTCAAGCAGTGGACACGGCGCGCAGTAGTCGAGTCCTGTCCTGAGTGGTTCGTGAAATACACGATCGATGAGAAGACCGGCGGCCTCTACAACGGCATGATCGCGCCGCTCATACCTTATGCCATCAAGGGAGTGATCTGGTACCAGGGGGAGACCGAAGCCCTTTGGGCCTCATCCTTCGAGTACGAGACTCTGTTCCCAATGTTGATCCGAAACTGGCGCGAGGACTGGAACCAGGGCAACTTCCCGTTCCTGTTCGTTCAGTTGGCCCCGTTCAAGCGGATTACGCGGGGACTTAACCCGGAGCATAAAGAGTTCAACTGGGCCAAACTGCGCGAGACACAACTGGTGACGAGCCTGCGCGTGCCGCGCACGGCAATGGTGGTCATCACCGATTTTGGAGACGAATACTACATCCATCCACACCATAAAGCTCCCGTCGGCGCTCGGCTGGCGCTCGCCGCTCGGGCGTTGGCTTATGAGGAGCGCATCACTTACAGCGGCCCGGTCTACAAGTCGATAAAGATCAAAGTTGACCGCGCTATGATCGGCTTCAGACACGTCGGCAGCGGACTTATGGCAAAGGGCGGTGAGCTTACCGGGTTTACGATAGCCGGAGAAGACAGGAAGTTCGTGAAGGCGAAGGCTGATATTCACGGCGAAAAGGTAGTCGTCTGGAGCCCGGAAGTCCCTGATCCAGTCGCTGTGCGCTATGGCTGGGCCAACTATCCCAAGGTCAACCTGTTCAACAAAGAAGGTCTTCCCGCCTCGCCATTTAGGACGGACGAGTTTCCAGTGTTTACCGAGGTTAGGTGACCTCGACCACATTCCCCACCGCAAGCCGCCACAGCACCGCCTGTTCGGTCAATGAGATTGCCACCAATATGATTGCTTCTTTCCTATCAAACCTGCGCTGCACAAGCAGGTTTGGCGGGCCGCGATGTCGAATATAATGGAGCAAGATGCCGAGGCTCGCTTGCGAGGCTGGGTATTATGAGAGATAACGGTGAGAGGCCAACGGTAGGGTAGGTCGGGAAGCCTGGCCTACTCCCCGACCTGGAAGCGTATGGTCCCTCCCATAGGAAGGGACCTGCTTCATAATCTATTATAGGAAACTTTAACTGCACAGACAAGGTAGAATTGGTGTCAAACCGTTTAATTTTGCATGAAATGCTGTGCAGATAGGTCATTCGGGTTTCAATCACGAAGGCAGGTATTGCCCGTATAAAGCATGGTGCTCTATGTTCGCTCGTTTTGCCTCCAGAACCGCGGAGACGCGGAACCAGACGGGGAGGGATTTGAAATCCCTCCCCATCTGGTGTTAGAATTCCGCGTCTCCATCCCTTCCCCACTTCCGCGGTTCGGGTATCATACGTTAGGCGGACACTACCGGTTTTCGTGATTAGAAACTTTTGCGTTCTCTCGCTTAA
>JACPPP010000276.1 GCA_016190935.1 Armatimonadota bacterium
ATGCTGAGCCTGTCGAAGCAATGCCGCATGTCCCCGTACGGCGCCTTGGGTGTAGATAACGGCTGACTGCTGACAGCGTCATTCGCGTCATTCGCGTCATTCGCCTTAATTCGTGCAATTCGCGTTTCAAAGAACCCACCCTTCAATCTAAAATCTGCAATCTAAAATCTAAAATCTGAAATCCTTTGCCCCGTCACCCTTTCGTGTGCAGCCCGCATTCTTTGTGTTCAGGGTTCTCCCACCACCAGCGGCCTGCGCGAACGTCCTCGCCTGGCTCAATAGCTCTCGTGCACGGCGCGCACCCGATGGACGGGAATCCCCTGTCGTGCAGCGGATGATGGGGAACGTTGTTGTCCCTGACGTATGACCAGACGTCCTCTTCGGACCACGAAGCAAGCGGGTTTATCTTGAGTATCCCGCCGTGTGCCTCGTCGGTCTCGACGACCCCGACATCCGCGCGGGTCACCGATTGCGAACGGCGAAGGCCCGTAATCCATGCGTCCACCGAAGAAAGCGCCCTGGCAAGCGGCTCGACCTTACGGATGCGGCAGCACTCTTTGCGGTCCTCGACCGAACGGTAGAAGCTGTTTGGCCCCTTTTCCATCATCAGCCGCTCGACGCTTCCTCTCTCCGGGAAGTAGACTTCTATCCCGATGCCATAGCGCGCCCTGGCGGTATCGACAAGATCGTACGTCTCCTGATGAAGCCTTCCCGTGTCGAGCAGAAAAACCCTCGCCCGCGCATCGGCTCTTGCCAGCATGTCCAACAGTACCATATCCTCAGCGCCGAAGCTCGACGCGAGCGCCACTCGGCTGCCGAACTCTCGCACCGACCACTGGACTATCTCATAGGCCCGCAGCCCCTCGAACCGCTGGTTGAGATCGTGTATATCTGTGTTTGTAACCCTCTTATTGGGTTCCAATTAGCTATCTCCTCTCGACCGCGCGCCTCTCCTGCTCCACAAGGCTCCTCACAAGCCGCCAGATTATGGTCGATGTAACAGCAAATCCCAGTCCGAAAAGCACGACCGCCGCCCCCAGGTTCCAGTGTACATGCTTTAGAACCACCGCCACACCCGTCCCCAGCACTGTAAGAGCAAAGAGCCTCCTTATGCCGGCGCTCTCGACGTGCTGCGTGGCCACCGCTCCAATCTGGCTTCCGATGGATGCCCCAACGAGCATGATCAGCGCCGCCGTCACATCCACGTGCCCGGTCATCCCATAAAGGTAGCTTCCGTACGCGCCGGAGAAGAGTATCTCGACCAGATCGGTGCCAATCGCAATCTTAGTAGGCATCCCGATCACGTACAGAAGGGCCGGAACACGGATGAAGCCCGCGCCAACTCCCAGGAAACCGGCCAGGAACCCCGTCGCAAGCCCGATTCCCGCGACGACCCAGACGCTTATACTGCTTATCCCTGAGTGCGGCAGCGAGACCATCGGCGGTATCCGAAGCCGACCAAGCCGCCTTGCAAGCCCGCCTCGCGCCTCCCCTGCTTTCCTTCTGGTCTCTCTCAACATGAGAAGCCCGATTGCGAGCAAAACTATCATATAAACCGGACGAACATATACATCTGTGCGCCCGATCTTCTCCAAAGCAATAATCGTCTCCGCGCCGATCCTCACCCCCGGCACCGAGCCTAGCACCAGCAGAGCTGCCGCCCGGAAGTCTATATTCCCCAGCCGCCTGTGCCTGAGCGTTGCCACCACGGACTTTCCCGCCATGTGCGCGAGGTCCGTCCCAATGGCGTAGACCATGGGAAATCCCAGGACGTTCAGCGCGGGCGTAACTATGAACGCGCCTCCTACACCGAAGAACGCGCCACACACTCCTACGCTGAATCCGATCAAGGACAGCGCCGTAACCGCCACCAACGGGCACGCGGAGATGAATTGCATCGTTAGCCTGAATTACGCATCAGCAGGCTTCAGCATCCTTCGACAGGCTCAGGATGCGGTAGTAACTTGGCTCAGGATGTGGTCCTAAGCCTGCTGATGCTCGAAAATAATTGTGTCTTTAGGGCTTCTCAACCCGGTCGCGCACTCCGACCAGTCGCAGCACGCGGTCCGAAACTATCCCGAGCACAAGGCCGGAGGTGAGCATCACGCCCACTACAAGCCATCCCGACAAACCTGGGTCCAAACCAGAGATCATTGGTTCCTCTTCTTAAACGGGCAATACATTGCTGACTTTGTTGATTAACTTACTATATTATGCCCTATATAAGGCATTCGGTCAATGAAACGGGGCGCAAATAAATGTGAGTTTTTTGTGAACACAATCTTAAGCTTCTTGCGCTGCCTGAAGCAGGGCATCTTTTTAGATTCCTGCGCCTGCAACGTACATACGGGTCCAGTAGTCCTGCGGCGACTCGAATACTTGAGTCGTAGTGCCATTTTCGATGAGTTCCCCCAGATACAGAAACATCACGTGATCGGCGACGCGCTTTGCCTGATGAAGATCATGGGTGACAATCACGACGGTATAGTCACGCTTGAGCTCAGCTACCTGCTGCTCAACGTGCCGCGCGGACACCGGATCGAGCGAGGACGTAGGCTCATCGAAGAGCAGTACTTCCGGCTCGACCGCAAGTCCCCTCGCCAGGCACAGCCGCTGCTGCTGGCCAATGGAAAGACGTATTGCCGGCTCTTTCAACCGGTCCTTGACCTCTTCCCAAAGCCCGGCGGATCGAAGACTTCTCTCCACCGCATGCTTAAGCGCCTTGCCATGAACTCCGTAGAGTCTGGGACCGAATGCAACGTTCTCATAGATGGACATAGGCAGTGGAACCGGCTTCTGGCAGATCATGCCGACTCTTTTGCGAAGGTCCATAACATCTACTCGTGAGCCATAGATGTCCTCCCCATCCAGAGTGACCTTTCCCCGAACTTTCGTGCCCGGTATGAGGTCGATCATCCTGTTCAGACACCTTAGAAGGCTGGACTTGCCGCAGCCCGATGGTCCGATGATTGCCGTAACCTGCTTTTCAGGTATATCGACACCTATATCTTTCAGGGCTAAGTTGCCTCTGTAGGCGAGGCTCAGATTGCGGACTTCGATTTGAGCTTTCATGCCGATTGTTACCTCCACGTATGCTTGCTGAACCGAGTTGCGAAGACTCTAGCCAGCGTGCTTGCAAGAAGCACAAGAATGGTAAGTATTAGAGCGGATGCGTAAGCCCGCTGGTGGACTTCCTCAAAGGGCGTCCCGAGATGGAAGAATATTGCGAGCGGGAGCGTGGCCGCCGGCTCCAGAAGCGAGCACGGGATATTGTCCGTGAATCCAGCAGTAAACAACACGGAGGCTGCATCCCCGATCCCTCTGCCAAAGGCCAGAAGGATCCCCGTGACAAGACCTGGCAGCGCCTGCCTGAGCACCACTCTCGCGCCGGTCTCGAACCTCGTTGCCCCAAGCGCGTAGGCTGCCTCCTCAAGTTCCGAGGGGACCATGGTGAGAACCTCGTCCATAGCCCGAATCATAATAGGAAGCTCGAAAAGCGCCACTGTTATGATTCCGGCGAGTAGTGACGCCCGCAGCCCGAGAAGTACCATTATCGTGAATCCGAACGCGCCGAAGACTATGGATGGGACACCCCAGAGCACATCTAAAGAAAGTCTGATCCAGGAAGCACAGCGACCTTTCTTGAGATAGACCCTGAGGTACAGGCACGTCGGCAAGCTGATGACGAGCGCCAGCGCTGTTGCGCCGAGGCCGAGGTACAAAGACCCAACTATGGCGTTCGCTATCCCGCCTCCTCCTCCGAGGTAGTAGCCTCCCGTCGGTGACTGTGTGATCATCGACCACTTGAGAGCAGGCAGCCCTTTTATAGCCACAGCGGCCAGGATAGCTATCAGACATCCCGCCACTATGACCGTTGCCGCGGTCGTCAGTCCTATGAAGATGTATTCACTGATGCGCCGCTTCACTGGATATGCTCCCTCAGCATCCGACCGAAAACGGTCCTCGCTGCAATGTTGAAGAAAAGCACAAAGATAAGAAGAATAAGCGCCGAGCCAAGCAGCGCGGAATCGTACATCGGTATGGACATCACTTCTCCGTAGTTGTTGGCTATGAGCGCAGGCAGAGGATAGCAGGCGTCAAATACTGACTTAGGCGCCATAGGCACATTTCCAGCCACCATCAGCACCGCCATCGTCTCACCAAGCGCCCTTGAGACGCCGAGCACGACCGCGGCTAATAGCCCCGGCAGCGCCTTTCGGATCACTACCTTCCGAATCGTCTCGAATTTTGTCGCTCCAAGTGCAAGCGCAGCCTCGCGCTGTTCTGCCGGCACAGCCCGCAGCACCTCCTCGGACACTGAGATAATAACAGGAAAAACCATGATCGCAAGTACTACGCCTCCTGCGAGCACGGAAAATCCCGCCGAGTACTCCGTCGAAAGATAGGGAACGCTTTTTAAATTGGCAACAGCGAATGGTCCCAGCCTGTCCGCGATAAACGGCACGACCACGAGAATCCCCCAAACGCCATAGACAACGGAGGGTATGCCCGCAAGCAGGTCTATCAGCGGCTTTACGATCGACCGCACCCTCTGCGGAGCGTACTCCGCCAGGAACACAGCCGTGAGCAGGCACAAAGGAAGGGCAATAATTATGGCAATGGCCGTAACCCAAACAGTGCCTACAATGAACGGCTTGAGACCGAACTGGCCCTCTGAAGGAAGCCAGGTTTCCCCAAAGAACAGACCAAAGAGCGGCTGGCTCGCAAGCAGTGGCCGCGCGCGAAGGTAAAGCCCCATGGCGATGGCGAACACGAGCCCAGTCGAAAAAGCTGTCGTGACAAGCATCGCTCTTCCCGCTATTATATCTTTTATGCGTCTCTTGCCTGCTGTCATATACATAGTCGGTGGGAGGGGATATGTTATCCCCTCCCTAGCCTCTAGCGTATCTTCTCCAACTGTTCGCTCCGCTCAGACTTCGAGAGCGGAACGTAGCCGCCGACGTCTTCCAGCACCCTAGTCCCGGCGTCACTCAAGGCAAACTCTATGAACTCACGGACGATCCCTTTCGGTTTGCCTTTGGTCACGAAGAACTCGCGTCTGGAAGCCGGGTAGCGCCCGGAGGCGATCTCCTTATAGGCTTTGTCCCGAGAGTCTATCCTCTCTTCGGGATCGGCCTTGCCGTTCCGGTTTGCGTCGATCGGAACGAGCTTAATACCCCTTGTTAAACGGTCCCCCGTAAAGACATAGCTCAGATTGTTATAGCCAATCCCGAGCGGGTCTCGCCGAACGGCTTCAAGGATGCCGGGATCACCATAGACGCCGATTCCCTTCAGGTTCTCCTGCTTATACTTGCCAAGGAATCTTGCGAAGGCGCTTGCCGCCCCGCAGGAGTCCGACCGTGTATACAGGTGAATCGACGCTCCAGGTCCGCCTACAGCTTGTTTCCAGGTAGTCACCTTAGTGTTTATGTAGGCATCGACGAGCGTCTGCGAGGTGATCCCACGGGATAGAATCTGCTTAATCGCCGGATTTTTCTCGCTTATGGTTGCAAAGACGGCGTCCTTTGCGATGAAGATCGGGAAAGCGCCGCGGCTTTTCTCTGCGCGGTCGATCTCACGTGAAACCATCCCGATATCCACTACTCCCGCGAGCGCGTCGGCCATACCCTTGCCCGCGCCTCCGGCAGAGATGTCAATCCGCACGTTTGGATGGTCCTTGCGGAAAGCCTCAGCCCACTTGACCGCAAGTGGATAGATGGCCCATGCGCCGGAGAGACTTATGCTCCCCGACAGCTCAGCCGAAACTGCCTGGCCGGTCCCTATTCCGGCCAAAAGAGCAAGAATCAATACAGTGTAGATAACCTTTTTCATTTTTCTTCTCCTCTAGAATCCCGCCTGGAACTGCGCCAGGATTTGATCGTTCGATATTTGTGCTCCCTGCTCCCATCTGTGCTCATAGTTGAGCTGCCAGCGGGAGTAGCCGTCCTTGTTCAAGAACCAACTCAACCCGGCGGTAAATGTGCTCGTTACATCGTTCGCCGCGCCGGTATTCGGATCGAGCCTGTCAAACCTCACCGCACCATGTAAGAGCGGCCTGAACTTTCGGACAAGGGTGGCATAGTGTCCCTTTCTGTGTACCGAGCCGTCCTTTCCGGCGATATACTCGATCTTCAAGGCCCAGGGGCCGTAGAAGTAGACCGCCTCCCCACCGGTGCGCACATGATCGGCCCTCGTCGCGCCGGTGGCTCCGTTGTAATGCGAGAGACCGAGCGAAAGTCCCTCTAGGCCGGGCCGCAGAACAAACCTCACGGCCGGATCCTTGCGGTCGTTGTCGTCGCCGGCATTAATGCCCGCACCGTTAAAGAGGCCCATATAATACTCGATCTGCTTCGCGCCGTCCTCCGCCAGATTCTTGATTCCAGAAAACTGCACTCCTACATCTCGTCCCTGCGCGCCGATGTCCCGCCCGGGAACAAGCGCTTCGACGACCTGCGACCTGTTGATCAGGTCAAGGTTCGTGCTCGAAGTCAGGTTTTCAAGACTGAAGGGAATCTTGAACTGGCCGATATTCAGCTTGTTATCACCGGCCAGCTTGTAGCCGATGACTGCATCGAGCAGGGTCGGCTTGCTGACCAGATTCGTCGTGGTCTTGGAGTTCGTGAAATTAACTCCCGTAACACCCTTCCTCGAGCCAGCAAAATCCACCTGGACCTTGAAATCCAAAACTCCGTTGCATCTCCGCTGAGCGAGAGCCTTACGCGTCGCGCCTCGAGTGTATCGTTCGCGCCGTCCTGAGCGGAATGGATATACCTTTCCTGAACATAACCGCCCAGCTTAACCGGCCTCTTACTTGTGACTCCGTAAGATTTGCGTCCAGACTCTTCTTCCTGTCTTATGTTCGCAATCTCGGCGCGGACCGCAGCCGCGTCATCCTCCGTGATGCTCCCTTTTTCCACAAGGACCTTAATTAGAATGTCGGTGGAATCCACCGCCGCAAGCGACGGTATCCCCATGACGAGCAGCCCTGCAATGGCTGCATACACCAGAAATAGCCTTTTCATTAAAGTAAACCTCCTGCTTAATTAGTAGTTGAGATGGTGTTTTTAGACTCTCAACAAGCAGGAAGTGCACCGGAGCCCCGGCCCAGCATGACTTTCACCTCCATTCATACTGGCCTCCGGTTTTCCAGTCAGCCTTTAATGCAACAAAGGCCGGCGACGCGAACTTTGATCGCGAATCGCCGGCCTCCGGTCTTTCCAGTCAGCCGCCAACATAGTTGAGTTTGTTGACTGTTTTACTTTACTATATTATGCCCCATGCCAGCCCGTTCGTCAATGGCAGCACGGTTAATTTATTGTGAATCTTTAGTGACGCAGCTATATGCCGCTCCCGTCGGCCTGGACTTCCTCCCGAGAGTAATCGAGCCTGATCTTATCAGTCTGGTCGATCTGGATTACCACTCCGTCCTGGACAAGGATGGTCACCGTGCCGTAGCGAATCTTGCGAATCGCGTCCCTGATGTGCCGCAGGGCGATCAACTCACGCTGCTCCTGCGACTTACTCGACCCCGGCTCCGCCATACGCGTCTGCTCCTTACCGCTTAAGCCGGTGGCTCCGTGTTGAAGACAGGGGTGCTGAGATATCTTTCGCCCGTATCCGGGAGGATGACGACTATCAGCTTGCCCTTGTTCTCAGGCCGCTTTGCAACCTCCACGGCAGCATGCGCCGCCGCTCCGCTTGAGATACCTGCAAGAATGGCCTCCTCCATCGCCAGCCTGCGGGTCATGGCAAACGCATCGTCATTGGTTACCTGTATGATCTCGTCGATTACGTCCATATCGAGTATCTCAGGAACAAATCCGGCGCCTATGCCCTGGATTTTGTGCGGGCCTGGCTGTCCGCCTGAGAGGACCGGAGAGTCCGTAGGCTCCACGGCGATGTATTTCACCTCGGGCTTTATGGACCTCAGCACCTGGCCGACACCTGTGATCGTGCCGCCCGTCCCGATGCCCGACACAAGGATATCGATCCCGCCATCGGTGTCCTCCCAAATCTCAACGGCCGTAGTTTCCGCGTGGGCCTTGGGATTTGCGGGGTTCTTGAACTGCTGCGGGATGAAGGACTTGCTGTGGCTCGCCGCAATCTCCTCGGCTTTAGCGATGGCTCCTTTCATCCCGAGATGCCCCGGAGTGAGCACGATCTCCGAGCCCAGCGCCCGCAGAAGGTTCCTTCTCTCGACGCTCATCGACTCGGGCATTGTCAGGATCAGCCGGTAGCCCTTCGCAGTCGCCGCGCCGGCGAGCGCGATTCCGGTGTTTCCGCTGGTAGGCTCGATTATCACGGTATCCTTGTCTATCAGACCGGCTCGTTCGGCCTCCTCCAGCATATACACCCCTATCCGGTCTTTGACGCTCCCCCAGGGGTTGTTCTTCTCGAGCTTGGCCACTATGTCGGCCCCCGCTCCGTCTGTCACGCTGTGCAGTCGAACCATCGGGGTGTTGCCGATCAACTCCGACATCGAGTCGGCTATCTTCGGCCAGTTTCGCCTTACAAGCTGCTTTCGATCTACGTCTATTGCTTTCACGTCCGGTAAGACCTCGGCTTTGTTGAGTTTGTTAGTATACTTACTCAACACTATACCCGGAAACCGCCGCTCTGTCAACACAATTATAGCAGTTTTCAGCGCGAGTATTGAATTCTGCCTCTGTAACGTGTAACATGCATAAGCAAGCAAAGGCGCTTTTTCGCCTGTCCAAAGATATAAAGGCATCATGAATGAAAATAGGGGTTGCTCCGACTACGTTAAGTAGATTCTCGGTCTATCGCATACCTGTTGTAATGCAAAGCGTTCCCGTATGGAGTGCGGCGGCTCGACGCCGCTTTGTTTATCGACTATAGTCTTGGTCTATACTGTGAGAGTCTAATCTGTCGTCGGTAGACAAAGCGAGGTCAAGCCCTCGCACTCCATATCCTTCCGTCGCAACATCAATGCCGTAAACCCTATTCTTACTTAACATAGTAGGATTGGGTTAGGGGTTGAAATTCCAACCCCTAACCCCCAACACCCAACCCCTATTCTCGGAGGGGAAGGATTTGCAATGAGAATACGCAAGGTTACTCTGATAGAGCCGAAGCCGCCGGGCTACCACGTCTACAACCGCGTCATCTTGCCGAGGCTGGGACTGCCGACATTAGGAGCGCTGCTGAAGCGCCGGGGCTGCGACGTCACAATCTACTGTCAGGATCTGGGTGGGGTGGACTATGATGATATGCGGCGGTCCGACCTGGTCGGGATATCCACTACGACGTCGACAGCACCCGAGGCCTATAGACTGGCGGACAAGGCCCGATCGGCGGGTGTTCCGGTGGTTTTGGGCGGAAGTCACACTACTTTCCTACCCGAAGAAGCATTGAGACACGCCGATTATTGCGTCCGTGGCGAGGGAGAGGAGACGCTGATTGAGCTGGTGGACGCGCTCGAATCCGGGGCCGAACCTGTGGGAATAAACGGGCTGTCCTACAGGCGAGGAGAAGAGATTGTTCACAACCCGGCCCGCGGCCTGATTCGGGACCTGGACTCGCTCCCGTTTCCCGATCTCTCTATGATCCGGCAAAACGAGAGGATGACGATAAAGCCGATTTCAACTTCCAGAGGCTGCCCGTTTGACTGCAACTTCTGTTCTGTCACCCGGATGTTCGGCCGGGGCTACAGGTTCAGAAGCGTGGATAACGTCATGGACGAGCTCAAGCAGCTTAATGCACAGAAAGTCTTCTTCTATGATGACAACTTTACAGTAAACCGGGCCCATACGAAGGAACTGTTGGAAAGTATGCTCTCATCAGGGGTGACGCCGCTGTGGACGGCCCAGGTCCGCGCCGATGTAGCGAAAGACCGGGAACTGCTCAATCTGATGAGGAAAAGCAACTGCTATTTCGTGTACATCGGCTTCGAGTCGATAGACCCCGCCACCCTCCAGGAGTACAACAAGCGGCAGAACGTCGAGCAGATCGTCGAGGCCATACGCGTAATCCGGGAGCATGGGATTATGATCCATGGAATGTTCGTGCTGGGGGCCGACAACGATACCACGAGAACAATAAGGGATACGGTGAAGTTCGCGCTCAAACATAGGATCGACACAGTGCAGCTTATGTCGCTCACTCCGCTGCCCGGAACTCCATACTTCAAGAAGATGGAAGATGAAGACCGGCTGCTCACTCGCGACTGGTCGCTCTACGACGGACACCACGTCGTCTACCGGCCTAAGAACATGAGCGCCTACGAGATGCAAAAAGAGATGGTGCTTGCGATCAAGAAGTTCTACAGCCCCTATCAGTGCATTAAGATGCTTATCAGGCCGGATTTCCTCACCTTTCTTGCCAACCTGCTCGTCGGCAGATGGCGACAGGCGAAGGCGCATGCCAGAATGCGGGTCTACGGCTGGTTCTATCGCGCCTACGGGCATCTACTGGTAAAGCGGTTTGAAGCGGCGAACAGAGATTTCGCCGACAAGATAAAGAGCATCGCCGAAGGCGCCCGAGAGCTTGCAAAACCAAAGCTCAGCGATGCCAAAAGGCTGGATTGATCAGTGTAACAGCTCACAACCGGTGAGTACCCCGTCATGCTGAACTTGTTTCAGCATCCATCTATGCTCGCCGTGGATCCTGAAACGAGGTCAGGATGACGTGTACTACCGTTCCTGATCTCTTACTGATCAGTTTTCTGGAACGATAACAGGCGCGGGTACAGTAGAATAGTTGTGCATACATCTTAACTTTCAAGGAGGTAACGTTGAGCTGTGAGCCAGCAGCCAGTTACTCGCTGCTCGACGCTCACCGCTCGCTGCTCACCATGAAATGCAAGAAATGCGGCCAGAGCCTTCATCCTGACCAGAAGGTGTGTCTGGACTGCGGGACGCAAACGGATCGCTGGCCGGGCGGTCCGGCGCGAGAAGAGAAACCACCGATTGAGATTCCGTGGACACCTGTTGCGATAATCGGCGGGGGACTGCTGATCGTAATCGTCCTGGTTGTCATCGCTTGGAATCTTCGCGTAGTTCCTCCGGACCAGGTCACGATGAAGTGGCTCGACGCTGTTGCCAGCCGCAACGTAAACAGGGCTAAGGACTATACTACGGAGCATTTTGAATCGCTCATCGCGGACAGGCCTATGAGCGCGGAGAAATCGGACGAGTATTATCAGTTTGTCTACAACAATGACGCGACATACACAGTCACAGAGCCAATATATGACGCCGCAAAGAATCCCACGAGCGCATCTGTTGCCGTCACGCTGAAAGGCGAGAATGGACAGAACCTGCAGGACCGGTACCAGCTCGTGCGCGTGGATAGAGCCTGGAAGCTGGACGCATACGCGCCGTAGGCTGGAGCGGGGGTTGGGTGATGGGTGTCAGTAAGGGACATGGGGCATGGGAAATGCAAAATGAAAAATGCAAAGTGCAAAATGCAAAATGTCCCGATGTCGCCTACCACCTATCACCTATCACCTGTTCCCTAACCCGGCGGAGCCGGAACCAAGAAGGTATGCCAGACTCCGACGTCTAA
>JACPPP010000024.1 GCA_016190935.1 Armatimonadota bacterium
CGCGTTATTCGCGCTTCTTCGCGTCTTTCGCGTTTCAGACGCTTACGGCGCTGTTGGTTCATAGCGCAGATAGGGAAATCTGTCGCTCTTAACCCAGCCCGCATGGCCGTCCGTGTATGCGAAATTGCACCCGCCGAGATGAACGTCCTGCGGCCAGTCAGGTGGGCAAAGAAAATACCCGTCAACGATTGGAGTTGCCGGAGTGATCTTGATGTTGCCCATCAGGACCTGCACTCTTGACGACCCGGCGCCCTCGTCTATTAGTAGAATGGTCTTAGACGGGTAGCGTATCTCGGTCTCTGTGCGCCTGATGCCATTTTCCCGGGCCAGCAGGCCGTTCATTGAGTAGCTGAGGCCGAAGCCGGATGTCCTCGCGCGGTCGTCGGACGGGCATACGTAGACCTTTTCGCTCTTGACATAGGGCCAGAGGCCGCCCTTTTTTACGCTCATCTTATAGTTTGGGTGGTAAGGGTCGCCTATTCCCGGATGAGGATACGCAGCATCGATCATCACCCACTCCCCTAACTGCCAGCCGTTCTCTCCCCAGGCTGCGGAGCCGGGGAACTTGCCTCCCCAGTCTCCAAGATACATCCTGAATCCGTTGCCCAGTTGCTTAAGGTTGTTGAGGCAAGCGGTAGACCTGCCTTTCTCCTTAGCCTGAGCGAAGATAGGGAATAGGATTGCCGCCAGAATTGCAATGATGGCAATCACTACGAGCAGTTCAATCAATGTAAAACCGGAACGCCTGAAACCCATCGGAATCTTCACCATCCTCCCATAGTTATATCCGCATCGCCTCTGGGGCGAATCACGGGCACAGTCAGTCCTCCGTCATTCAACTTTCCTACTAGCCCTGTTACGGCTACATAGGAAGCAGGATTGTCGGAGATGATCTTGGTAATCGGGTTCACAAGACCATTCAGTATGACTCTTACGCCCAGGTGGCCGCCAGCGTTGCCGTCGTTCAGTCCACTGCCGTCATCAATATAGATGTAGCTCCCATCGGCAGCCTTATGGGTCACCCTGCCCCAGACCTTCACGAGAAGGCCCGTTAACTTGTCTATCGGCCGGTTGTTTGTACCCAACGTACCGAGCGGATTGCCGTCCGTCTGGCTTATGATCGACTGGATACTCAGCACGGCCTCGTTGTTTATCCATCGGTAGAAGGCCCGGTTGCCGACCCCTTTTATGGCAAAAAGCATTCCCAAAGTGACTATCTCACTTGGGTAAAGCTTGGCCTGGCTGTGCTTTGGCACATCGTCCATAACATCGTCTATACGACAAAACAGCTCTATGATAAGATCTACTGTGGGCATGAGTTGACTCCTTATTGTTCCGGTTTTCTCACCAAAACATACGGAGTCACTCATGCCTTTCGTTTTTCAACTAGCACCAATAGTTAATTAAGATGCGTTTGCCCTGGGATTTGCCGGTTGTTTTTTTTGCTGGCCCCTCCATGTTTCTGCCTATGTTAAGAAAAATCAGATAGCACTCGTCTATAAGCATGAAGGTCCATGCTTGGATGGCAACCTCCCGGCTGGACACAACGTAAAAAGGGGGAATTAGCGATGAAACGAAGTCTCTCAGTTCTTGTGGTCGCTGCGATTTTGCTGGCGGCAGTAGTTGCCTATGCGCAGATGACCCCGTGGGGGGACAACAACGAGCCTCCCAACCTCCCGCCCGGCCCACACCGGATGCTGCCTCCGCCTTCGCCGGTGATGCTGGCGGACAATGGTTATTTGTACATCCTTCGGGGCGAACAGTTGGTCAAGGTCAACTGTTCCGATCTCAGTGTAGAGAAAGTGACAATGCTTCCGAGGCCGCAGCCGCCACAGCCGCCGCCGGAGTAGCTAACCTCCGCTTGGGTGGAAAAAGGCTCTTTTCTCGAACTAAAAATGCGGGCCATCCCACGCGGATGGCCCGCATATAGTTTTTTTAGCTCAAGCGGGGGAACATTCTGGCCTTTTGCGTCGTAAAGAATTACGGGGGAGGAAAACTCTTCCTCCCCCTTCCTTTTCTCCTTTCTTCTCCTTTCCTCTGGGGGGCCTTTGCCCCCCTTTTTTTATATCGCTCTCTAGCTACATGTAAGCTAGCATAGCGCATTTGCAAAAAAAAAGGAACTCGTAAAATTACCTGTTTTTTTAAGGTTTTTGCGTTACGCTTCCCGAATTTCAGCTACCTCGCAAAGACCATGAGGATAATCTTGTCAATTGAAGGAGGATTAGTGCGCTTAACAGACTTCGGTCGGCTGCCGAAATGAATGCAGAAACCAGCCTGCTGGTATATTATTTCTTGGTAGCTGCGGGCGCGGCTTCCACGGAAGGGGCCAGCGGGCGGACATGTCTACCTCTGAGCATCTCGGCGCCAAGACGGTCCATCCAAGCTAGATACGGCTCGATTGACTGCTCCACGTGCTCTTTTGCCGCCTTTTCCGCTGCATCCGGGTCTCGACTCAGGATGGCTTCCACGAGCTTGTCGTGAACACTCCTGAACTCTTGTGATAATATCCGAGGAATACCAAGATTGATGCAAAGCATTTTTGTGCTATATTCCATGGCCGCCAGGTTGTCAGTGATCCGCTCCAGATCCCAGTTGTGCGCTCCGATCATGATGGCCTTATGGAACTCGATCTCAGCCGCTGCATTAGCCTCGACATCATTGGCATCAACAGTTCGCTTTACCGCCTGGTCTGCCGCCACAATCCTCTCTAGCTCCGTTGTGGTAGCCCGTTGAGCGCACAGCCGAGCAGCCAATGCCTCCAGGAAGGCGCGAACGTTATATAGATCAATCAGTTCTTCTCGGCTCCAACTCCTTACACAAGCACCCAAACCCGGAGTATTGATGACCAGGCCGTCCCGCTCCAGCATTCTCAGAGCCTGCGCCAGAGGCGCGCGACTAATACCAATTTCCTTGGCCAGAGTCCGATGAACCAGACGAGTGCCCGGAACCAGTCGCCCTTCCAGTATCCTTTGTTTGATCTGATTATATGCCATCTCATCAGCGCATGTCAGAAACGCCATTTCGTCTTACCTCGCAAAGATACCCGAATTATGCATCAGCAGTCCGAAGCAACTGCTGATGCATAATTCGGGGATATTCGTCAGCAAGCCTGCACATTCCCTAGCTCAAAGTTTGTCGGTAATAGCGGCATGCAGTGCATGTCATGTTTACCATATTTTCTGGCAATTGTCAAGCCTGCGATGCACCGGATGTCGAGTCTATGGAATTGGACGAATGTAGACGTCAACCCAAAAAGGTATCAAGAAAAAAATTTGTAACTTCTATAAAAAAAGGCTTGACAAGCGCTGAAATATATGGCACAATGCGTTTGTTGAGGATTGCTCTAACGCTATAGCATCAGAGCAGACGGCTGTAACAAAGTCTAAGAGTGTCAAGTGACAAGTCTCAAGTGCCAAGTGTCAAGCCTGAAAGTGAGCTTGTATGTTGCGGGAACGCCGGCTTATTGATCGCGTGCGAAACAGAAGGGTGCGATTTGAAATCGCGGGGATTCTCTTTCGGGTGCGATGATGATATCGCATCCGATCATAGAGTATCAGCGGATGAACATCCGTCGCACCGGGCCGGGGAGACATCTCCCAGGCCATCAGAAGTGCCAGCATATAGAATAAGAGTGACTTGAGACTTTACACTTTACACTTTACACTTTCTCACTTCTCTGGAGGATAAACGAATGGCTACAGTATTTCCGTGGATGGATGAAGATGATACACCTGTTCTGGCAGCGGACAGGGTTGCATATCACGAGATAAAGCGAAGGATTGTGGACGGGAGGCTGCGTCCTGGGGACAGGCTGGTTCTTCGGGACCTGGCCAAGGAGATAGGGGTGAGCCAGGTTCCTGTTGTGGTAGCCATTCGGATGCTTGAGAGGGATGGATTTGTTGCAAATGTTCCGGGATATGGCTCGTGTGTGAGGACCTGGGGCAAGGAAGAGATCAGGGACCTCTACCAGATCAGGGCTTGTCTTGAAGGCTTGGCCGCGCGTCTTTGTGCACAGAGGGCTACTGATGCTGAGATAGAGGCTGTGGTTGCGGCCAACGAAGCATTTATTAGGGCTACCGAAGCAAATGATCTGGAAGCTCAGATACAGGCGGATCTTGAGTTACACGTGGCTCTGGTCAGAGGTGCTCATGCTGCCGAGCTTCGACGGATGACCAACAACGGATCTATCATCGACTGCAGCTTGAGGCAGCTCGGGATCAGTTTCAGCGTGCTGCAGGCTGTAAGGCCGGAGGTGAAGCACACGCACGATGCGATAGTGGAGGCGGTAGCGCGTAGGGATCCCGATGCTGCTGAGAGGGCAGGAAGGGGGCATGTTGAGGAATCGCTTGCCCGGAACCTGACCTGGATAGAGGAGATAGCTCAAGCTATGACAAATGGCCAGGGCCAGTCTTTCCCCAAGTGGATTCAGCAGATGGGAATGTCCAAGAAATAACTCTTAAGGAACGACACCAAAGGAGATGGGAGTACAATGTCGAAGGCAAAAAGAGACGCAGGATTTACACTGATTGAGCTACTTGTAGTGATTGCCATAATAGCAATCCTTGCGGCAATACTCTTCCCGGTATTCGCGCAGGCTAAGATGAGCGGGAAGAGGGCTAAGTGCGCCAGCAATATCAAACAGTGCACGGCGGCCTGGCAGCAATACGCCGACGACCACCACGGCAGGACGGCCCCTTACTGCAACAAGGACCCGATGCCGGTTTATCCTGTTTGGCGGACCATACTTCCCTGGCCAAGGACAGTTTGGAAGACAGGACTGCTTTCTCCCTACATGAAATCGGACAAGGTGGCGGGATGTCCAGAGTATCAATATAAGTCGGACAACCCGGGACAGCCGCACTTCACTTCCATGTATGGCTACAACATTGTGTATCTGGTCTGGGCCGGAGACACGAACAAACCGTTCAGTCCGACTGGCTTCGGTATTTCCGTGGTAACGATGGCTCGGATCCAAGAGCCGTCCAAAACGATATGTTTCATTGACAATTGGGAAGGCGCTGCCGCGTCTCCGATGTCGGATGGTGTCGTTGAGCCGATGTGGTTCCATGTGGCCTCCGCGGCGAGGCACAATCACGGGTGGAATGTCAGTTTCTGCGACGGCCACGTGAAGTGGTTCCGATATTCAGGCGAGCCCGGCGTCGGCCCGGACACCGACGTTATAAGCCGAAATGACTACTATTGGGCGCTGAACAAGGTCCAGTATCGGATAAAGAAGGGGCCGCTCCCGCCCGGCGGTTAGTATCATCCAATCAAAGGGATCCTCGACCGGCAGGCAGCCGGCTACGCGAGAGGGAAAGAAGGAAGGGAGGAGAGATAAGAATGATACGTGCTTCCCCGTAAGTTCGAGGTAGTTGTGGCTGCGCTTGTGACGCAGCATGTTCGAGCAGCGCAGATTGTGCTGCCCGGCAGTCTTAAAAGACCGGACACCCGGACAGTTAAGACACTTCACTTAACGAAAGGAGAAAACTAGAATGAAAGTAAGATTGACCCTATTTTGCGTTATGTGCCTTGTTATGGGCATGCTGACAGTTCCAGCCGGAGCCGCGTTGTTCTTCGACGACTTCAACAGGCCTGACGACAGTCACCCCGGATACCCATGGGTCGACAAGATGGACCCGACGTGGATCGAAAGTGGCAAGCTCGTTGCGACTTACATTAACGCGGGGACTCTGACAGTAATAGATGGGCTGTCTCTGAGTGATGCGAAGGTGGATGCTGACGCATACGCGGATGCGCCTTCGAACATCGTGCTCCGCTACAACCCGGCCAATGGCGACTACCTGGTAGCCCTGGCTCCCAACTGGGGGGCGAGTGGCGCCGACCGGAGGATTTATTTCGGTGAGTGGGTCGGCGGCGGCTGGGTCAGGCAGACGACGGCCCTGAAGGCGCCTGTCGGTGGAGATATCCACCTGTCGGTAGCGCTTTCGGGACAGACTGCTACTGTTACGCTGAGCGACGCAACGAACAGCTACACCACCTCCGTTCTGGACATAAATCCGGCGCTCCTTGGCCCCGGGTTGATTGGTGTGAGCCACGGTGGTGGACCCGCCCAGCTTGGATGGGACAACTTCACAATCGACGCGGTCCCCGAGCCCGGCAGCTTTGTTGCGCTGGCTGCGAGCCTGACAGGTTTTGCGGGACTCATCCGGCGAAGGAAGAGGTAATTTACTCCCTCTGATTTTCACCGGCTTGGTGCTTATACTCCGAGAGCGGGGCGAAGTTTCGCCCCGCTCTCAAACAGAGCATTTCGAGGCTGCCTGACAATTATTTGTGTTCAACTGCGCGAAAGATTCCGTTCCCTCAATGCCAGCATTAGAGATGCACAGTTGTTTTGTGGTGTTTCCAGCATTCACTATCGGGTGCGGTATCCCTTATGATCGGGTGCACATGATAGGGTGCGATATCCCCCATGATCGGGTGCGATATCATCATCGCACCCGAAAGAGAATTCCTGCGATTTCAAATCGCATCTTTCTGTTTCGCACGCGATTCGGAGATCGCGCGCGATCAATGGGATGAGGTAGCGCGCGATCAAGCCCATGATCGGGTGCGGTCAATTGCCAGCAAAGGCAGGTATCGGGACAGGGGTGTCCCGATACAACGAACGAGAAAATAAGGACGAGAAAGGAGTAATAGCTATGAATAGAAAGATTTTTTGGCTTCTACTGGTGGCGGCGGTATTTGCCGCTGCATCTTGCGCACAGGGGACAATCCTGTTCCAGGACGACTTCAATCGTGCTGATGGTCCCCCAGGTGCTCCCTGGCTCGATTTCACCATCGGGTACTACGGCGGCAACCCGACCAGCATAGTGGACGGCCGGTTGACCGCCACTCCAGTGTTCAACACATGTGTGGATCCGGCCACATTGATCCTCACGGACTTCTGTGTGACCGTGGACGCCAAGTCGTATAGGGCTGCGAACCTCTTCCTAAGGATTCAGAATATCCCGGATGTCAACAGACAGAGGTTCCTCGTGTGCAGCCTTCAGCCTTACTGGAACGACTGGGCCGCGCCAGTAATATACTTCCACGAGTACTACTACGGATGGGGCGGCGCGGTAGGATTCGTCTTTATCGATCCGGACATCGGCCCGGACATCCAAATGGGGGCAACGGTCATAGGGTCCAATCTCACATTCTCCATTACTGATGGAGTGAAGACCTACGTGACGTCACACGTCATAGAGCGCGCCGGACTACTCAACCCCGGCGCTGTTGGCGTCAACTGCCTCGGACAGGGCTACAATGGACCCCAGTCTTTCGACAATTTTACTGTATATGACGCTACCGGGACCGGAAATGCAACAGGAACGGTCACGGAGGCCGTGTCGGGCGCGCCGGTAGAAGGCGCAGTTGTAGATGTGGTTGGAACAGGTATATCTACGACCACTGGTGTGGACGGCACTTACTCCCTGACGGGCCTGCCGCTTGGCGGGCAGAAGATAAGGGTGCGGATGTTCGGCTACAAGAGCCCTCCTGACATTCTGGTCCATATACTGCCCGACCAGACGGCTACTGCTAATGCGGAGCTTACTGCTATCAATCTCGATTGGGCCAGAGCGGCATCGGCTACTGCAAGTGTGGACCCGACTATAGCCGGAAATGTGAACGATGCGGATGCGTCCACCGGCTGGCTTGCGCCCAGTCCGGGAAGTTGGGTTCAGCTTGACTGGGACGAGGCTCTATCGATCTCCACAGTTGTAGTAGACAACTCCGGCCCGACTCAGGACTATACCGTTCAGTCCTCTTTAGACGGAAGCAGTTGGAGTGAGGTGAAGCAGGTAATCTCGGCGGAGACGGGCCACAGCCACTGGCTTGAGGTCATAGAGTTGCCCTCGCCGGTCACGCTCAAGCATCTGAGAGTGCTAGTCAACAGCGCAAGCTATGCTACAGGCACGATATGGAGCGTAGAGTGTTACAAGCCCAAGGGAAACGTCATCGGAGTTGTCAAAGACTCCTCCGGCGCGCCGGTTTCAGGTGCGGACGTATATGTATATGAGGCCGAGGACGGCAAGAG
>JACPPP010000281.1 GCA_016190935.1 Armatimonadota bacterium
GCGCTGTTGCGCTTGAGGCCATAATAGCACTCTCTCAGGCGGTCGATGTCGTAGACGTGATGCCAGAGCGTCGTGAACTTCGCATCTTTGTCCCCTTCAGCTATCTGCCGTATACGCCCAAGCTCGCTTTGCAGACGCTCCCGGCTCTCAAGTCCGGAGCCTGTTTTGCTCGCGCGCATTCCCCTTGGCCAGTCCCCTTCCCTCCATCCGCTCCGCCGACACCGACGCATCAGTGCCTTTGTTCCCGGACTTCTTCGGTACTATGGAGTTGTCCGACTTCCCACAGCCGTGCATTGCTGTATTGCTCCATTGGACTGAGAGCACGAACCTCCGTTACCATTCCGCAGGTTGGCTGTGGGATCTCCCGATTCCCGTGCAAGATGCTTCCTCGCATGCCTGGGGTCTCCAACCGCGCAGGGTTCAGTATGTCTTGCGATATCGACGCACTTGATGTTGCCTTCCGCCACGTTAACAACGTCGGCACCCTGGAGATTTCGTCTTTCGTGGCTCAATACCCGGCCTGCGAGTTTCCCCTGTCTACGCTTCCCCACCGTCCTTACGGGCGAGAAGACACGACTCGGGGCCGATGTGGCTCGCTAGGCCTTCACCGTAGAGACTTTCACTCCTTACACCTTGCCGGTTTTAATCGGCGCATCTAACGTTACAATTCACTAGATGCACAAGGGGACATTTTCCCTTTGCAGTTGAGGGGACATATTGCCTTTGCTACAACACCCGTGTTGCAGGGGGACAGGGCTTACGCACTAAAGCTGAGGTAGATATGCTGCGTTCTCAGCTTTCTGGGAAGACGGGAGGCAGTGGGGTAGCGTCATTCATCAAACCCAACCGCAAGGAGCGACGCAAGCAGGAAAAAGAGGCTCGAAAGAAGCGGAGCAAGTCTTATGTGCGGAGGCTGGACACACCGACTGAGGAAGTGCGTCATGCGCTTGAGACTTGTCCCGACTGCGGCAGGAAACTTACGGGCGGCTGGGAGTAAGACTGATGAGTCTGATAGCAGTGCTTGGGGTAGCAAAGCACCAGTTCACGGAGGATGCAAGGGCAAGGCTACGGCAGGAATTGGAGAGGAAGATATATGCATTGGCGGAGCCGTATCTAAATAAGAAGGACTGCCCGCAGCATGTTCTTGCCAAGAGAATAGACAAGCATCTAGGAGAGCTGTTTACGTTTGTGCAGTATCCTGGTTCTCCGTCCGGCAACAATGCGGCGGAGCGGGCTATACGTCCAGCAGTGATAGCCAGGAAGGTGAGCGGGGGGACGCGTTCTGAGAAGGGTTCTGAGACAAGAACAAAGCTGATGAGCCTCTTCGGAACCTGGCAGCTTCAGGGCAAGGACCTGCTACGTGCCTGCACGGACATGCTCGTCTCCTCCCAGTCCGTAATCTCCCATGTGTAAGTAACTCTCATTAAGAGTGAGCTCTTACGTTGCAGGTTGACAAGTCTGTATCATGCTGCTATAGTTCATTTAGGAGAACAATAACGATGTGTTACTCAGCTTTCAGGAGCAAAACGAAGTGGGTCTGGCGCGGCTCCAGCATAAGTGGAGCGCCTCCATCGGCTTGCGTCTGAGAGCACAGAAAAAGAAGATTTTGGGCCGTGGATGACTCCACCGGATCATCCGCGGCCTTATAGTTTATGGCGGCCGCGTCGGTAGACGTTGTGGCCGTTTTTTTGTAGTTACGGAGGCGACTGGAAGTTGTATTATCCTGACAGGAAGGAATTCAACGAAAGAGCCAGGGCGGGCAACCTTGTATCGGTGTATCGAGAGGTGCTCGCAGATATGGAGACGCCGGTCTCGGCATTCAAGAAGATCGGTGGAGGCAGCCACGCGTTTCTGCTGGAAAGCGTGGAGGGTGGAGAAAGAATCGCCCGGTTCTCTTTTCTGGGAAGCGATCCCCACTTTGTCATACGGAGCAAGGGACGCAGCGTCGAAATCCGCAGGAATGGAGGCCAGGTGGAGAGAATCGAACTCGGTCCGGGCCAGGACCCGCTGCACGTCCTTAAGGGCGAACTCAACAGGCTGAAGTGGGTTCCGGACCCGAATCTGCCCAGGTTCTGCGGCGGCGCCGTTGGGTACATAGGCTACGATATGATCCGCTTCTTTGAGAACCTGCCAGACTCCACAGATGATGACCTGGACCTCCCGGACTGCGTCTTTGCCTTCACAGACACCCTGCTGATCTTCGACCACGTGAGGCACAAGATACGCGTGCTGGTAAACGCCCGAGTAGACGGGGACCCCGATACGGCCTACGATGAATCCATAGTGAAGATCGACCAGCTTGTGGAACGGCTTAAAGCTCCGGCTCCGCAGCCGGACCCCGCTCCCGCCGTTGCCGGCCAGCGGGAAGTGACCTCGAATTTTGCGTCAAAAGAGGATTTCGAACGCGCGGTCTCGAACTGTAAGAACTATATTGCTGCTGGAGACGTAATCCAGGTGGTGCTATCCCAGAGGTTCTCTGTGCCCGTTGCAGCCGATCCGTTCGACGTCTATCGGGCGCTGCGCTCGGTGAATCCGTCTCCGTATATGTATTATCTGTCATTCGACGACCTGAAGCTGATCGGCTCCTCGCCGGAGATCCTGGTCACAGAGGAAAGAGGAAAAGTCATCATCAGGCCGATTGCCGGAACCAGACCGAGAGGCAAAACGGACGACGAGGATCGAAGCCTGGAAGAGGAGCTTCTGGCTGACGAAAAGGAATGCGCTGAGCATATTATGCTGGTAGACCTGGGACGAAACGACATAGGCCGTGTGTGTCGCTACGGAAGCGTGAACGTCGATCAGATGATGGTTATAGAGCGATATTCGCATGTTATGCACATCGTCTCAAACGTTGAGGGCAGGCTTATGCCGGACAAAGACCAGTTCGACCTCCTTAGAGCGACGTTCCCAGCGGGGACCGTCTCTGGCGCACCGAAGATCAGGGCGATGGAGATCATAGACGAGCTGGAGCCCACCCGGCGCGGAACCTACGCCGGAGCGATAGGCTACTTCAGCTACTCCGGTGATATGGATACCTGTATAACTATTCGGACAATTCTTATAAAAAATGGTACAGCCTACATCCAGGCCGGCGCAGGCATAGTGGCAGACTCCGTCCCTGAGCGAGAGTATCAAGAGACGGTCAACAAGGCCACCGCTATGATCCGAGCGCTTGAGATGGCTGAGTCCGGGCTAGAGTGAGAGGTTGCAGAAATGATCTTGATGATAGACAACTACGACAGCTTCACCTACAACCTTGTGCAGTACTTGGGTGAGATGGGACAGGAGCTGAAAGTTTTTCGGAACGACAAGGTGACTGTGCAGGAGATAGAAGCCCTGGTCCCCGATAGCATAGTGATCTCTCCCGGGCCATGCACGCCCAGGGAGGCCGGCATCTCCGTCGAGGTTATCAGATACTTTGCCGGAAAGATCCCGATACTGGGGGTGTGCCTGGGGCACCAGAGCATCGGTTATGCGTTTGGGGGAGAGGTCGTGCGGGCCGACAGGCTGATGCACGGCAAGACCTCGATGATCTACCACGATGGCGAGGGAGTGTTCAAAGCGCTGCCGAACCCTTTTGAGGCCACGCGCTATCACTCGCTCGTGGTGCGGCGCGAAACAATGCCCGACTGCCTGAAAGTGACTGCTGAGACCGACAGGCGGGAGGTGATGGGGATCAGGCACAAGGAACTGCCCGTCGAGGGAGTGCAGTTCCACCCGGAGTCGATTCTCACATCGCACGGCAAGGAGCTGCTGGAGAATTTCGTGGGAGGTTGTAAGATGTAGGATAGGGAACAGGTAACAGGTGACAGGTAACAGAGTGTCTTCCCATGCCCCATGACCCATAACCTATGACCCTTACCAACACCCAACACCTATACCCGCGTTGTGAGGTGCGATACATATGATCAGAGATGCTATACGAAAAGTGGTAGACGGCCAGAGCCTTACTGAGGCCGAGGCGGTTCAGGCGATGACTGAGATAATGGAAGGTGAGGCGACGCCAGCCCAGATAGCCTGTTTTATAACCGCTCTCAGGATCAAGGGGGAGACGGTGGACGAGATAACGGGCTTTGTCCGCGTGATGCGCGAGAAGTCCGTAAAGGTGCAAACTGTCCGGCATCCGCTTGTGGATACCTGCGGGACGGGCGGAGACGCGCTCTCTACGTTCAACATCTCGACGACCGCGGCGTTCGTGGTTGCGGGCGCGGGCGTAGCCGTCGCGAAGCACGGCAACCGCGCCGCATCCAGCAAGTGTGGAAGCGCTGATGTGCTCGAAGCGCTTGGAGTAAGGTTCGCAATACCGGCGGATATGGTCGGCAGGTGTATAGATGAGTGCGGCATTGGGTTCATGTTTGCGCCTGCAATGCACCCGGCAATGAAGCACGCCGTCGGGCCACGGAAGGAGATCGGCATCCGTACCGTCTTCAACATACTCGGGCCGATGACTAATCCGGCAGGGGCAAAGTACCAGGTTATCGGAGTGTTCGCGCCGCATCTGTGCGAGCCGATGGCGAAGGTACTAGCGAAGCTCGGCACGGAGCGCGCGATGGTAGTTCACGGGATGGACGGGCTTGACGAAATCTCCACGCTTGGCGAGACGCAGGTGGCAGAGGTTGGCGGCGGAATGGTGAGCTTACGGCGCATACATCCCTCCGACTTCGGCCAGACGCCTGTTACGGCGGATCGGCTTTCGGGGGGAGAATCGCCCGAAGAGAACTCAAAAGCGCTCCTCTCCATCCTCTCCGGCGAAAAAGGGCCGCGCAGAGATATAGTGCTTATAAACGCAGCGGCGGCCATATTTGTCGCCGGAAAGGCCGGTGACCTTGGGGAGGGCCTGGCGCTCGCAGCAGAGTCGATCGACTCCGGTGCGGCGCTTGCCGCGCTTGAGAGTCTCAGGAAGTTTACGGAGGCGCATCAGCCGAGTTGATACTGGAAAGAATCGCATCAGCCAAACGCATAGAGGTGGAGGATTGCAAGCGACTTAAACCGCTTGATGGGATGAGCGGCCCCGAGAGCGCCTGCCGGGACTTCGAGGCCGCAATCAGCGGACCTCGCGGCGCAGTGCCCAGGATCATAGCAGAGGTCAAGAAGGCCTCGCCGTCAAAAGGCATAATTAGAGAAGATTTCGATCCGGTTGCCATCGCACGAGCTTACGAGTCTGCGGGTTCAGCCGCGGTCTCCGTGCTCACCGATGAGAAGTTCTTCCAGGGTAGGCTGGAATATCTGACCCAGTGTAGATCGGCGGTGAGGCTTCCCGCGCTGCGAAAGGATTTCATCATCGACAGCTACCAGATTCACGAAGCCCGCGCAGCCGGAGCCGACGCAATACTGTTGATTGCCGCGCTTCTCGATACTGAAACTATCCGCTCGTTCATCGCGCAGGCGGATAAATTGCAAATGGCCTCGCTGGTGGAGGTGCACGACGAGCGGGAGCTTGATTCCGCGCTGGAGGCCGGCGCGCGCATAATCGGGATAAACAACCGGAATCTGCGTACCTTCGAGGTAGATATCGAGAACACCTTCAGGTTGGTCAAGCGGATTCCGGAAGAGAAGATCGTTGTGAGCGAGAGCGGGATTGCTACACACGAGGATGTGCGGCGGCTCTTGGATGCAGGGGTTCACGCTGCGCTGATCGGAGAGATGCTAATGCGGGCATCCGACCCCGGCGCTAAACTGAGGGAGTTGTTGACCGGCCAATGAGAACAAGAGTTAAAGTCTGTGGGATAACCAATTTGGAGGACGCGATCGCGGCGTGTGAGCTCGGAGTCGACGCGGTAGGCTTCGTTTTCGCCGAGAGTGCGAGGCAGGTAACGCTCGAGGAGGCTGCGGAGATTGCAGACCAGCTTCCGCCATTCGTCAAGACTGTTGGGGTGTTTACAGCCGAGAATCCCCGCGTGTCCGCGATAGCCGATTGGGTGCCTCTGGACCTGATTCAGCTTCATGGCGACCAGACGGAACAGTTTGCTGAATGGATCGGGGGGGCAAGGGTCGTCCGCGCAGTCCGTATTCGAGATGAAAGCTCGCTTAAATGGCTGAAGAAGTGGGAGCACAGCGTCG
Organism: Armatimonadota bacterium; assembly: GCA_016190935.1. Classification (GTDB taxonomy): domain Bacteria; phylum Armatimonadota; class UBA5829; order UBA5829; family DTLH01; genus JACPPP01. Next base: position 6,061 of record JACPPP010000281.1, read on the forward strand.
CCTACGTTCTGGACACCTGGGTCGCGAAACAGCCCGGGGGGACTGGCAAAACGTTCGACTGGAGTCTTGCGGTCCGGGCAAAGGAATTCGGAAAGCCGGTCATCCTGGCCGGAGGGCTGAGTCCCGAGAACGTTGTCGAGGCAATACGAACGGTGCGGCCCTACGGAGTCGATGTTTCCTCCGGTGTCGAGTCCTTCCGGGGAAAGAAGGACCACAAAAAGATGAAGGAGTTCATTGCAAATGTTAGAGCAGCCGACGAAACTGCCTGATGAGAGAGGGCATTTCGGGCCTTACGGTGGCAGATATGTGCCGGAGACGCTTATTCCGGCGCTTGACGAACTTGCGGCGGAGTATGAGAGGGCAAAGACCGACCCCAAGTTCGCGGAAGACCTCGATTTTTATTATCGAGAATATGTTGGCAGGCCCACTCTGCTCTATTTCGCAGAAAGGCTGACTGAGGCGCTTGGCGGGGCGAAGGTCTACCTCAAGCGGGAGGACCTGTGCCACACAGGAGCCCATAAGCTGAACAACGTTCTCGGCCAGATTCTTCTTGCCAGGCGGATGGGCAAGCCTCGTATTATAGCGGAGACCGGCGCGGGACAGCACGGGGTTGCCACCGCCACTGCCTGCGCATTGTTTGGCCTCCAGTGTGAGGTCTATATGGGCGTGGAGGATATGGAGCGGCAGGCTTTGAACGTCTTCAGGATGAGGCTTCTGGGCGCTAAGGTCAGGCCGGTCACGAGCGGCAGCAGGACGCTGAAAGACGCCACCAGCGAGGCGATTCGAGACTGGGTGACCAACGTCCGGGACACTCACTATATCATCGGCTCGGTCGTAGGCCCTCACCCTTATCCTATGATGGTGCGCGACTTCCAATCAATAATCGGAAGAGAGACCAAAGAGCAGATTCTCGAAAAAGAAGGCAGGCTGCCGGACTACATCATTGCCTGCGTCGGCGGTGGTTCCAATGCGATGGGCATATTCTACCCATTTGCGGATGACCATAGCGTCCGGCTGGTCGGCATCGAGGCTGCAGGGCACGGAATAGAGACGGGAATACACTGCGCCACGCTTGTTGCCGGCTCGCCGGGGGTGCTTCATGGTGCTATGAGCTACCTTCTGCAGGATCAATACGGCCAGGTAATGCCGACGCATTCGATCTCCGCCGGGCTCGATTATCCGGGTACTGGGCCGGAACACGCTCACCTGAAAGATACCGGGCGCGCCGAGTACGCTGCAATCACCGACCGGGAAGCACTCGATGCCTTCCAACTCCTTTCTCAGACCGAGGGAGTCATTCCCGCTCTCGAGTCGGCCCATGCCGTCGCCTACGCGAAGAAATTGGTGCCCATCTTGGGTAAGAATGAATTGGTGATCGTTAACCTTTCCGGCCGGGGTGACAAGGATGTCGAACAGGTCTCGAAGGTCATGGAGGTACCCGAATGAGCCGGATAGGAGAACGGTTCCAGGAATTGAGCAGGCGCGGAGAGAAAGCGCTCGTATGTTTCATCACGGCCGGGGACCCGGACATGGATTCGAGCGAAGCGGTGGTTCTCGCGCTTGCGGAAGCGGGGGTGGATATAGTCGAGATAGGGGTGCCGTTCTCGGACCCATTGGCGGACGGTCCGAGCATACAGGCATCCTCCCAGCGGGCGCTTGATGGAGGCGTCACTCCACCCGCTGTGCTGGATTTGGTAAGGCGTGTGCGGGAGAAGTCGGACCTGCCGCTTGTGCTGATGACCTATTTTAACCCCGTCCAGATGATGGGCGTTCGGAGGTTTGCTGATGAGGCGGCGGCTGCGGGAGCTGACGGTGTGATTATGACGGACCTTCCGCCCGAGGAGGCTGGGGAATGGAAAGCCGCGGCGGATGCGGCCGGGCTGGACACGATATTTCTGCTCGCGCCGACCAGCACAGACGAGAGAATCCGCCGCGTGGCCGAGATGGGAAGCGGGTTCATCTACTGCGTTTCCCGCACGGGGGTTACAGGAGCCCGCAAGGAGCTTCCTGCGGACGTTAAGGACCTGGTGAACAGGATTAGAAACTCTACGACGAAGCCGATAGTCGTTGGCTTCGGGGTTTCCGGACCGGAGCAGGTGCGGGAGATATCCAAATGGGCGGACGGCGCGGTAGTCGGAAGCGCGCTTGTGGACCTGATTGCTTCAGCGGATGGTTCTGACAGTCTCGCCGAACGAGTCCGCGCCTTCGCGTCTGCGCTCAAAGCAGCGACTGTTTAGGTGATAGGTGTTGGGTGTTGGGTGTCGGGTGTCGGTAATGGTAATGGGAAATGCAAAATGAAAAATGCAAAGTGCAAGATGCAAAATGGCACGATGGTGTGCAATTTGCCCTGCCCGGAGGAGATCGCCACCCGTCATGGTGTCTCCTTCAATCTGAAATCTAAAATCTAAAATCTTTTTGGGCCTATCACCTGTTACCTTTGCGCACTGGAGGATATAAAGATGTTTTCAAGAGAACAGATGGCTAAAATAATGGACTTTACCCTGCTCAGGCCGACGGCCACGAGGGATGACGTGGTGCGGTACTGTGAGCAGGCGAAGGAACACCACTTTGCAACAGTGGTGGTTTTCCCATTCTGGGTGCCCATAGCCGCGAGGCAGCTTTCGGGAAGCGACGTCAAGGCGGCGACTGTTATTGGATTCCCTTTCGGCGCAAACGGCCGGGCGGTCAAACTGTACGAGGCCCGAGCAGCCGTGACAAACGGCGCCCAGGAACTCGACGTAGTTATGAACGTTTCCGCGCTCAAGTCGGGAGAGATCGGAATAATCGAGAGGGAGATAGATGAGCTTGTGGATACGACCCGCGCTCTTGGTATGACGGAGGACGCAAAGCGCACGCTGATTAAGATCATCATAGAGGGTTACTACCTGACGGATGATGAGAAGCGGATCGCGGCGCGTATTATTTCTAACGCTGGGGCCGATTTCATCCAGACATCGACGGGCACAGCTCCCGGCGGCGCAACGGTCGAGGATATCCGCATTATTCGCGACACAGTGGGACCAGGGATGGGCGTGAAGGCGGCAGGCGGAATCCGAACTCCGGCACAGGCTGTGGCAATGCTCGATGCCGGCGCAAACCGCGTCGGTACGAGCACCGCAGTTGAAATATTCGAGGCCTATGCGCCGGAGGACTTCATGCAGGCTGCGGGGCGGCGAGGAGGCAGGCGTGGAAGCCGGTAGGACCTACAGGGCCACTGCCATCGTTCTGCGGAGGGTAAATATAGGAGAGACGGACCGCGTGATAGCTCTGTACACGCGGGAAAAGGGAAAGATATCGGGTATTGCCAAGGGCGCCAGAAAGGCTCTCAGCAAGCTCGCAGGAGCTTCAGAGCTTTTCACCTATGGCCGCTACTTCCTTGCCGTCGGGCGCGAACTTGACATTATAACCCAGACGGAGATCCGGGAGTCGTTCCCCAGAATTCGTGGGGACCTGAAAAGAGTCGCACACGCCACATATATAGCGGAGCTTGTAAATGCTCTCGTCGAGGAGCACGAGGCCAACTTTGAATTGTTCGACACCCTTCTATCCGCTCTCTACCTGCTCGAAGGAGGGGTTGATCCAGAGATAGTGGCGAGATATTTCGAGCTGCAGGTTATGTCGCTTATGGGCTACAGGCCGGAACTTGACAGATGCCTGAGATGCGACAGAGCACCCGCGGGCGAAGGAGTTATGTTCAGCCCTTCTTCTGGAGGAGTTGTCTGCGAGGAATGCGGCCCGTTGCCGGATGACGTGATCTATCTCAGTGGGGAATCGGCTACTGCGATGAGAAGGCTGCTTGCGGCGGAGCCACAGGCGCTGAAGGATATGCAGTTTGCCCCGGCTGTCAAGGATGAGCTTTTCCACGCCATCCGATGGTATGTGCGCTACCGGACGGACCGCGAGATCAAGAGCACTGAGTTCATCCAGGCACTGGCGGCGGCCGGCACGGGAGCGGAAGAAGCCGGATGAGCCGGCGGAGCCAGGCGGATCTGAGGAGTCGGCTTCAGGTATGGCTCCGCACCAGAATGCGCGCGCCCCGAACCGCATCAGGCGGCGCGAGAGGATTTCGGGCCGACAACCGCTCTGCTTTCGCAATTACCACATTTATAATCCTGCTTTTGGCCCTCGAACGATTCCCCGGCGAGATCTGGTGGCCGACGCTGTTACTTGTTTACTGCCCACAGATAATATGGGCACTGCCTTTACTGCTTCTTGCAGTTTGGTTTCTTGTCAGGCGGCGGTGGCTTCATTCCATATGGATGGTCTTGCTCGCGGTGATGGTACTGACAGTGCTCGTAGGAGCGCTGCCCCCGCGGGCGCTTTCAAAAAATGGCGCCGATCTAAGGGTCCTCACCTGGAATCTCTATTACGGGCACGGGGGACCCGAGCTGCCTGATGTCGCGCTCTCGACATTCCCGGACATTATCTGCATCCAGGAGGCAAATCCGTGGGCGGAAGAGGGGGTATCAAGCATTCTTGAACTGCAACAGTTCAAGGGGTGGCGCGCAAAGAGTTGCGGCGAACTCGTAATCTTGAGCAGATTTCCGCTGAAGAGGCTCGGCACGACACACTCCGCCCTCTGGGTCCAGGCGAAGGTTTACGACACAGAGGTGGTGATTATTAATGCACATCTCGCTGCGCCTTTTACGGTGAGGCTATCAGATCTTATGAACCCCAGAGGTCTTCGCGGGGCTGATAAGCTCCGAAGGTCGCAGGTTGAGGAGATCATCTCTTCGCTGCCCGGCGATCGTCCCGTGATCCTTTGCGGGGACTTCAACACGCCTCCGAATGCGCGGATTTACCGGAGGCTCGCAAGCGTATTGGTAGACTCGTTCCGTCGGGCCGGAAGCGGCCTGGGACTGACCTATTTGAGGCAGGCGCCGCTCGTCAGGATAGACCACATCTTCACCTCCAGCGACATTGAGCCGGTCCGCTGCTGGCTGCCGGGCACCAAGCTGTCAAACCACAAGCCAGTCTGCACGGATGTCAAGATTGCGTCAAAAGTTTAAAGTCACAAGTCTCAAGTGACAAGTGTAAAGTGGGAATCATATTGGAAACCGGCACGTCCACCACTCTATGCTTGACCGCCGCCGATAATCTTTACACGCACCCCCACTGCTATCTTCTTCTCAGCCTCACCAGATACGCTGAAGCCCCAAATGCCATGAACAACCCTGCAAGCGCTGATGGCTCAGGTATTATGGGCCCACTGGTCTGACCGTACAAGAATGGATAAGAGGTTCCCGGATCGGGCACGCCGGCCGCGCGGGCCGTTACATATGAATCCTCCGCAATTGGAGAGATGGCCCACAACGTCACACTTGATGCCCTCTCGAGCCCCGGGCCGGTCGAATCCCATTTCAGCACCGGATTGCCTTCGACAGACGAGCCGGTCCAGCCGGAAATGGTTTGCGGAGAGACCCCCACGTAGAGCGGATTGACCGGCCATTCCACTTCAAACAGCTTAACTCCCTGTCCCTCGGGGCCAAGATACCCGAGGTTGGTGATGGTATAGGAGTAAAGGTACCCGGTGGTGTCGGTCAACCCGGTAATCTGGCGGGTCCATTCGTTGTCATACACGGTCTGCTGAACCTTCAGTATCAGCTTGTCAGCATTCTGCTCCAGCGATTCCGCCGATGGGTTCCACCAAACGGCCCCGCCTGCGAGCCAGTAAGTTACATCTTCACTTGTCACTGCGGCACGGACTGTTGGGCAGACGAGCACGGCCAGCAGGAGAGCGACCAGCAGATATCTCACGAACTTCACCCCTTCCGATATTTACACTAATGAGAAATATCTGCAGAATCCGTGCCAAAACCTGGGGTAGCGAAAAAAACTTTTTGTCTGGCTGCCGACTTGTCAACGTGGTCGCCTGTCTTCGCAGTAACAGTAGCTTGCTGCAGGCTTCTTTGAACAGATCTACATCAATGTGGCTGCTCCGCCGCACGGTTTGCACGCAAATATCGCGTCCTCAAGCGATATAATGCTTATCGGCGACTCCTTCCTCTCGCGCGGCAGGTAGTCATGGTAATAACGCGCGATTACCGCTGACATAAGGTCGGCTGCGTCGCGATCGTGAACGAGAGAGATGGCACAGCCGCCGAATCCCGCACCGGTTAATCTCGCCCCAAGCGCACCTTCCTCGCGGCACATCTCTACAAGTGCATCAAGCTCCGGCGTGCTGACTTCGTAGTCAGTCGCGCAGCTCTCGTGCGACTCGTTGAGCAGCCGTCCGAACGACTTCATATCACCGCGTTCGATAGCGCTCACCGCCTGTTCGACGCGCCGCCCTTCGGTCAGAACATGCCGCACCCGCTGCTTAATCTTGAACCCTTCCCGAGGCTCGGTCAGTGTCTCACCATTTCCGAGTCTTAACGCGCTTCCTCTGATCCGGGATACCGGAATCCCGGCAAGCTTTGCGACCTGCCGGAGGGACAGTGCTGCATCCGGCAGAGAGTCTATTGCCGAGGAGAGTTTCCGAGGAGATATGTGGCGAAGCCCGCCCAGATAAGTCAGATCACGCTCAGTGCCGATGACATCCTTCAGTATTTCCCTCAGAAGCGCAACACCGAGCCTGCACTCGATTACTCGGCGGTTATAGGCGTTCCTGACCGCCCCGGACTTCTCTGCAGCTATGAGGCTGTTGCAGACTACGAAGCTGTAGTCCTGCGGGAACGGCACTTCGTAGACGTTGAGAGGAAAGAAGTCGATCTTCAGAGGTTTTCCAGGCGACGCAAGCAGCGACACGGCATGATCCATGCCCCCGTCCTCCGTGCCGGTATACGACGACTCCCCTCGCCCCAACAGCTCAGCGAAATCGACAGGATGCACATAAATATCGTTGGTCGCCGCCAGGGCAACTGCGATGGCTACAACGAGCGACGAAGAGCTTGAAAGCCCGGAACCGACCGGCACATCTCCCATAACACAGGCGTCCATGCCGCATAATTGACCGTGCGAGACTTCCTGGAGCGCCTGCGCAGCCGCCTTGGCATAGTTGCCCCAGTTGCCATAGGCATACGGTCTGATTCGCCTGGAGATGTCGAAGCTCCTCGGAGGGAAGTAGAAGCTTGTATTTACGAGGTTTACCCGCCTATCTTTTCGCGGAGAGAACAGAACTACGGTATCCCTCTCTATTGCCATCGGAAGCACGGGAAGTCCATTGTAGTCCGTGTGCTCGCCTATTAGATTGACTCTTCCAGGCGCGCGGCCTATGCCAAGCTTCTTCAAGTCGGGGAACGCGTTAAGGCATCTGGCGAGAGCAGAGGCGTACCTTGCTCGCTGATATCTGAGGTCGGCGCATTCACCGTAACTGCTGAGCAAGAATTGCTCGAGTAAGTCCGTAAACTTTCCAGCGCCCTGCAGCGCCTTTGCCAGTTCTTTTGCGTCTAACACTGTTTTGCTCTCGCCACTATCTTACTCAAAAACTGGTATTTCTATCAAGCTGAAGAGTGTATTTGCCTGTGCCGATAATGTACTTTGAATGAGGCGGGATATTTATGGTACCAATAACCTACAACGATAGAATCCACGTCCTGATTGTCAGCAACGACCCTGGGATGCGGCGGATGATGGACCAGGGTCTTGCTGAACTCGGCTATGAAACGTACACGGCATCCGATGGCGAGGCCGCACTTGCCACGTTCAAGCATCGGCGGATCGACGTTGTCGTTACTACCGCGGACCTGCCGGGGATGAACGGAATACAACTCAGCAGGACCGTCTCGCGTATCCACCCGGATGTGCCGGCTATAATAATGTGCCAGAGACCTGAGCCGGGGCAGGTAGCTCAAGCTCTCTCAAGTGGTGCAGCCGATCTAGTAAGCGAACACGTGTCACCGGAAGAGATGGAGTCGATCATCCAGCGAAACCTCGATCGCAAGGCAGCCGCGGCTCTGAGAGTCGCGAGCGACCGTGCCGAAGTCCTCTTCAAGGCAATACGCGCCGTTACAGCGGCGATCGATGCGAAATCCCACTACGCCGCCAAGCACTCGACCAGCATAACACATCTCAGCCTGATGATAGGACGCAGGCTTGGGCTGTCGCGCGAGAAGCTGCTGACGCTCGAGCTGGCTGCCCAGTTGCACGATATAGGCAAGATTGGCACGCCGGATTCGGTCTTGACCAAGCCCGATACGCTCTCAGACGAGGAATGGGTAGACGTGCTCAAGCACCCGGCCCTTGGAAGCGCGTTTCTCGCCCCCGTTCCCGAGCTTGCCGAAGTGGCTGCAATAGTTCGTCATCATCACGAGCACTACGCAGGCACAGGCTACCCCGACGGGCTTCAAGCGGAGGCCATACCGCTGCTCTCCCGGATTATTGCAGTGGCCGATGCTTATGATGCAATGACGAGCGAACGGCCCTACCGCCGAGCCATGACCTACGAGCAGGCCTTTGAGGAGCTCAGGCGGCATTCAGGAACCCAGTTCGACCGCTCGATTGTGGACCATCTGATTGCTGGAATCCGGGAAAGTTCTGTAGAGAGGAAGGCCGCGTGAAAGACTCCTCAAACTCGACCAAGGCAACCGCAGAGGGCAATATCATTGGCATCTGCGAGAAAGCCGGCAGGGTAGCCAAACGGGAACACGATCTCTGGGTGCTCGCCGTTCTCACAATACTTGGCCTGAGCCTTGCCGTAAATGTGCTGGACTTCCTTCTTTGGATGGAAAGAAGGAGTATGTACGGTCTTTCCTCGATCGACTGGACTCCCGCGATAATCCGTATGTCCCTCCCTCTTATCGTAGGCATCTCCGCTATCTACTTCTCAAGGGTTGCAACGAACCTGATCAACGTCAACCGCACGCTGATTGAGAATCTGAACATCCAGACACGGCTGCTCGCGGATAAGAATTCCCAGCTTGCCCGGCTGAAAGAGCTGTCTGAAGAACTCATAAGTCAGGTTGACCTTAAGCCGGCGCTCGACCTTGCGCTGGAAATGGTGATAGACGTAATTGGAGCCAGAACAGCCTCGATTATGCTGCTTGACCCGGACACACAAGAGATGACCATTGCTGCGGCCCGCGGACTTCCGAAGAAGATAATCCGTGAGACCCGTGTGAAAGCCGGCGAAGGATTAGCCGGGCTGGTTGTGTCCGAAGGAGAGGCCGTAGTTATAAACAGCGACGACCTCGACGAGCGCTTCGCTCCTCTTGCCAAACGCACGAGCGAAGTGAAGTCTGCAATAATAGCTCCGATCAAGATCGACGGGAAAGTCCGGGGGGTCATAAACGTATCCGATAAGAAAAACGTCGACCGGTGGAGCGCAGAGGACCTGGACCTGGTATCGACACTGGCCGGTCAGGCAGCCCTCGTCCTGCAAAAGATACAGCTTTACGAGCACCTGCAGGAACAGGTCGCTGTGCTCAGGGAGACGCTGGACCAACTGCAGAAGACGCAGGCTGAGCTGATCCAGTCGGAGAAACTCGCATCGATAGGCCAGCTTGCGGGTGGCGTTGCGCACGAGATCAACAACCCCCTCCTTGTCATACTCGGGCGGGCCGAGCTCGCCCTCGAGAAACTGCAGCACGAAAATCCTATGAGAAAAGACCTGGAGATAATCCAGTCACAGACGGAGCGGATAGCCGAGATTGTGAGGAACCTGCTGCGCTTCTCAAGAACGAGCAAGGTGGACGATTTCGGAGCTGTGGCGATAAACGATGTTATTGAAAACACGCTTGCTCTCACTGAAAGCCAGATGGCAAAGGGCAACATTTCAGTGCTGAGGAAGCTCGATCTGGACCTTCCATTGGTCTGGGGAAACCCCGGACACCTTCAGCAGGTGTTCGTGAACCTGACGATCAACGCGCACCAGGCGATGGCTGAAAAGGGAGGGACACTCACGGTTTTGACGCGGACATCGAGAGGGAAACTTTTTGTCCAGTTCCGAGATACAGGCCCGGGCATCCAGCCGGAGGATCGGGAAAAGATATTCGAGCCGTTCTTTACCACAAAGGATGAAACAGAGGGCACAGGGCTTGGACTGGCTATAACCAGCGGAATAATCCATGCGCACGGAGGCAAGATAGAGGCAGGGGGAGATCCCGGTAAAGGGGCAGTCTTCACTATAGAACTGCCCGTAATGCAGACCGAACAATCAGCAAAGGAGGTGGGCGGGCGTGAACAGGATACTGGTTGTGGACGACGAGAAAGAAATACGCGAGCTGTTTCGTGAGGTGCTGGAGAATCGCGGATATGAGGTCCTGATTTGTGAGAGCGGAGATGAGGCCATAAAGACTATAGAGTCAACGGCCATCTTCGCCGCATTCGTAGACATCCGAATGCCCGGCACCGATGGCATCGAGACGCTGAGACAGATGAAGGCTGTCCGGCCCGAAACGCACGTAGTCATGATAACGGGCTACACGCGGGATGAGGCTGTGAACGAAGCGCTGAGGCTCGGCTGCTTCGTCTGCATGATGAAGCCTTTCAAACTGCGGGACATCCTAGGCGTTCTCGACGTGCTAGAGGCCGATATGGACCAGGCAGCTCAGGCAGCCTGAGAGAGGGCGATGAGCGATGAGCGATGAGTGCCCGTCAGGGAGGAGTTGCTTGATCGTGCGGGAAATCCGTTCCCGGACGCATCTTCGCGCGTTGATTATCTCTATGGAAGCACGGAAGGACTGAAGCACGGAAAGAGTAAGAAGTGCCGTTGGTTACCTCCCGAATCGATGAAACGCTGAAGGGGATGAGGGCAGAGTGTGTAGAGTCAAGTATGACGGGTCCTGACATAAAACAAGTTTGATCAACAAAACTGCAAGGTAGGCTCTGTGACTCCCGTTTCTCATTTCTTCTCCCGCATTCAGTCGGCTATCACCAGCTTGATTACCGTATCATGCTTGTCTGGTGGTACTGCCGGCAATGCCTTTAAGAAGGTACGCCCATTTGAGGCCAATTCTACTGTTACAGTTTGACCTGTGCCCAGAATTATCGCGGATATAATCTTCTTCGAAAAACCAGGAATGCAAATCTCGCCTTGTTGGGGCCACCGGAACACGTGGATATACACGTTGTCTTCTTTCGCAGTTCCCGTTCCGATCATACCTACTCCCCAGGGACTGACCTCGAACGGATAGCGCCGCGATCCGAAGACGGATTCTCCGTTGACTTTTACCCATTTGCCTATGGCCTTTAGCCTTTCTGCTTCTTCTTCTCGAATCGTCCCGTCAGGCTTGGGGCCAATGTTTAGTAGAAAGTTTCCCTCGGTGCTTGCAGCGGTCACTAGGTATTGAATAAGCTGTGTACTCGTTTTGAAGTTTGGGTTGTTATGAATGTAGCCCCATCCACAGGCATCGCCCATCGTCATGCATGACTCCCACCCTCTTCCCGGCTGGCTTGCGGTGACGTGCTGCTCGGGTGTATCAATGTCCTCTGTAAGGCCGCAGCGGTTGTTGATCAGAATATGCGGCTGAAGGCTGCGGACCATTGCGTTGACCTCTCTCGAATGCCAAAAGTCCGCAAGTTCCTCTTCGGCAAGCCCTGGGACCCAATGGCCGTCATACCACAGGATGTCGATCTTCCCATAGTTGGTCATTAGCTCCCGGATCTGTTCACCGGCTTGATCTACCATGGCCTTGGCGCTGTCCGGCTGCGCCTTGTGGTCGTAATAACCAGGAAAGCGCCAGTCAAGCCAGGAGTAATAGAAGCCGACTTTCAAACCCGCGTCACGGGCTGCCCCCACGTACTCAGCAACGAAATCTCTCCTTGCAGCAGTCTTTACACTCGTGAAATCGCTGACCTTGCTGTCATAGAGGCAGAATCCATCGTGGTGCCGTGTGGTCAGAACCACATATTTTGCTCCAGATTCCTTGATGAGCGACATCCAATTACGCGCATCAAATTTGGAAGGGTTAAACTGCTTAGCCATCTCCGCGTATTCCTCAGCCGGGATGTGCTCGACCTTCATCACCCACTCTCCACGGCCAAGGATGGAATAAAGGCCCCAGTGGATGAAGATTCCAAACCGGGCCTGATGGAACCATCTCATACGTTCTTCGTACGATAAGAGTGCGTTCTCCAATCTATCCTCCAGTCTCATCTTGTTGTGCAGTACCTCAGTCCTGATTATCGAGCCTTCGCTTTAGCACATATCCAACAAACGGTGCAAAAACAAGGATGACGATACCTTCCGTCGGTGATCCGAGCAAGAGCTTGCCTATTGCTACAAGTATTCCGTAGACGAAGCCGATGCCGATTGCCCAAGATAAAAGCGCCTGGCCCAACCAACCGCGCCGCTTCTTGGTGATACCTAATTCTCGCTCAATCGGTCCCCAGGCAAAGCCGGGCGGCTCAACCCTCCGATAGAACTCAAAGAGTTGTTCCTTATCCGTTGGTCTGGTCACCATAACCGCTATAAACCATACGAAGGTGGAGATTCCCATGGTTATGAGCAGCCTATGTCCGAAGAAGTCTTCCCCGCGCCAACCAGGAATTCCGAAATGAATGGCCACTACGCACGAGGCACTTGCGACGAGCGCCACTATCGCAGATACTGCATTCGGTCGCCACCAAAACCAGATTGACAGTCCGGGTATCAGCGTCCCGCTGCTGAGTTGCATGAATAGTTGCAGACTTCCAACGATTGAATTCATGGAGTACGCAACGGTTCCGCCGAGACAGGCCATGACCACCATGGCAACCCTTGATATCAAGACGTAGTGCCTCTCGCTCGAATCACGAACGAGAAAGCGCCTGTAGACATCATTAGTCACATACGAGGTTCCCCAGTTGAGCAAGGTGCTTGCCTAGGAAGTCTCGGACGGGCGCACATTGTAACTGCCGACATTGGTGGAAATATTCGATCGCAGCCGCCGGATGATCCCGGGTGCAAGACGCATGTGAACTGCGACGTCTCGTAAGCTGATATCCTGAGATGCGGTTACATCCGCCACAACGTGCATCTTCTCCGCAAAGCAGTGCAGCGTCAGGTCAGCGGTCAGGAGTTCCGCGCTGGATTCGTTCTTGAGAGGTATTCCACGAATTACCAGCTCATAATATAGAGGTCCGTGTCTTTGGACCCGCACCCTGCTCCGCAGTTCCCGGCTGACCGATGACAGCGCCGCTCGTCCCGAAGGTCCGGTGGCCTCAATGGAGATTCCGGGCCAGGAGAGCAATTCGCGGCCGATTTTCTCGATATCTCCACCTGAACCAACTCTCAGATGCGATAGCACACCTGCCGCCGGATTCCCAATCAGTCGGTAGTTGGGGGTCGCCAACACGAACCGATCACCCGGGACGTCACGGGAATCCGCCTTGAAGACATTGAAACCGTTCGGGAAGCAAAAATCAACAGGGTATGCGGTGCAGGTAGGTTGCAGACTTAGCAACAACTCAATGGCAAACGCGGCCGAGACGTCCCACTTCACGATGTCACAAACCCCCAGTAGGAACTGCGTACAGTTCGACTTTCTACCATCCTAGATTCGTTCAATGACCAGAGTCTTCTCCTTACCATCCCATTTCAGCGGTCTAGCGTTCAGTGTGATCGTCGACAGTCCCTTCACCGGAGGCACATGGAGGACGATGTTCTTTGGATCGCTCCTGAATCTATCGGAAAAGGTTATCTGGAGCTCTTTCCCACCATTAGCGAGCTTGGCGCGGATGTTGATCGGCCCAAATTCTGTGGGAGCATTCTCGATCCTCAATTCCCTGTCCGACCTCAGCCAGGCAAGCGGAACCAGGCGAAGAAGATGCAGTTCATCCTCCGTTATCTGGTCATCTACCACCGCGAGCCGCGCGAGGAGCACGACCGGCAGCCAGTGTGTAGTCGCCATTATTCCGCCTCTTGTCTCACAAACCGAGTAGGTCTCCCTGGACATCGCTCCGGCAAATTGAGAATACATGCCTTCGAGGAACCGGTATCTGTCTCCTAACTGCCAGGAGTGGAAGACGTTCCAACTGTAGCATGGCTCGCAACTCGACATTTCGCGATGCAGGCTTGCCAGTTGAAAGAAATCGGCTTCGTGTCTGTAGAGTTTCGCAGGCGGGCCTTCCCGGAACCACGCCAAGGTAGACCTCATTAGTTCATCGTCTGCATCTATCAGCCCGGAGAAGACCAGGAAGAGAGGTCCGCAGTCCAGGTAGACGCCGCCCCTGGTGACGGCCTCGCTGCCGGTGAGGTAGTACGGAGCAAGATGATGCGTCTTGCCCTGAGCATCCTTCCAGGTCGGCATGGTCTTTGCCTTCTCCAAACGGAGCTACGAGCGCGCCGCTGAACATGATATTAAAGGGAAAAGCGCGGTTTCCATCCCACGGGTGTCCACTTGTTAGGGGTTTCGCACCACCACTGCAAGGCAAGATCCATGTTCGGCTCGGCAGCACCCCGCGCCTTCTTGACCTTTCCCTTATCTGCAGATGCCGCTTGAGCGCCGGCTTCATGGGCAGCATTGCCAAGCAGCCAGATCACAACCAGTACTACCGCGCTAACACCCCTGGCATTTATTCCGAAATACATCGTTTCACCCCATCCTTCTATGGCTTTGTTCAAGATTTCAAGGGTCTGATTATATATGGCCAGGATGCCGTCCACTTTCTCCAACTGAGCCCACCCTATGGCTGCTGTCACCTCATTCATCCTGCAGTTAGTGTACATGAATTGGGGTGATTCGCCGGAAAACCACCAGGCACTCCTCATCTGCTCGAAAAGCTCCGCGTTAGTGATTGCCATCGGCTTTTCGAGGTAGATATGCTTCCCCGCCTCAGCCGCCGCGACTGCATGCTCGGCATGCATTGAGTTAGGTGAAGCGATTATCACCGCATCTATATCGTCACGCCCAAGCATCTCCCGATAGTCAATATAGGCTCGGGCTGAAATTTTTTCTTTCTCCAAGAATGCATTCGCATTATCCGGTTTGACATCCGAAACTGCGACAATCTCCGCATTTGGGTTCTTCGCAACGTTGTGACCGTGGTGGGCTCCGATCCATCCGGTACCAATAAGTCCAACCCGTACGACTTCCCTGTCACTCATTCATTCCTCCAACTTTAACGGCAGCATCATATCCTGGCACACCGCCAACAATCGATCCCCCAAGAAGCCTGGCGCCATTACAGTAGAGTATCTGCTCCATACCCCTCAGGCCGTACCCTGAGCGCTGAACAGCCTTGATGAGCGCTGGCAGTTCCTCGTAGACGTAGAATGTATAATTCTTCACCCCTTCCGGGGTCTGGGCCACAAACCAGCTCTCATCGGTATATTCAAGATCACTCTCCGGGGTCTGCCTGTCTTCTGCCTCGGATAGATAGAGCCTATCCCCAACTCATTGAACCTTCTTATCACAGGGCGAACACTGTTATAGTGCAACCCCACCATACCCGCTATATCTTTTACGGCCCTCCCTTTTGCCGATTCGAGTATGATCCGTGCCCTTCGGTGTATAATAGTATCAGATGAGCGGGATAGCTTCTGGAGGCTCTCTTCCTCTTGTAATCTTTGCGTCCTTGCATATAGCATTTCTTCCTATCTGCAATACGCTCCCGCTCTCTTTTTTAACAATTACTTCTGGGAAAATGCACTAGCCACCCCTGCTCCTGATTCGAAGCAGTATGGGGCACTGGTGTGGAAGCCGTCATATCTGGCACATATCTCGGAAGGAAAGATACCCTGGTACAAGCGTCTGTATCTCTGGTACGGTCTATATGCCGCAGGGTGGATTTACATCTACTGGCGATTCTGGTAAATAGGCATGTTCAGCCACGTGCTCAACAAACTGGCAGAGAAGGTAGGGGAATGTGATCTTTGAAACTAACAGGTTCAGGATTTCTATCGACCTGCAGCGCGGCGGCAAGATCACTGAGCTGACGGACCACAGGCTGGCTCGAAACTTGCTGTTTGAGGAACAAGCCGACTCTGGTCTTCCTCTTGAGGATGGGGCCGTATTCTCTGTCTCAGGCTGGGACGAGGCGGTTCCATCGCTCGAGCCGTGTGAGAATGTACCGACGCTCGGGCACGCTTGGCGGACTCATGCCGTGTGCGTGGAGGGGAGAGAACATGTGACCACCTGCTGGAGCATTCCCGGATGGAATCTGGAGCGGAAGATCTTGCTTAGCGACAATGGACTGACTGCATCATACCGGATGAGAAATACCAGCGACAAGCCCTCCAGACTTCTTTGGGCTGCACACGCTCTTTATCCAGCGGAAGGGCTTCTGCGCTTGGTCCTGCCGGGAGGAGAGCCGATTCCAGGTCCGGGCCACGATCCGGAAGGCCTGAGTAGGCAGCTTAAGGCCGATGGCGAGAAGTGGCTCGTCTCCGACTTCTCTAGCAGGGGCAAGAGCTGTAAACTTTTCCTGCCGGCCCACCAAGAAGTGGTGCTCCACTACAAGGATGCTGTGCTGACAATTGCTACCGATACACAGTGGTTTGGAATATGGCTCAACCTGGGGCGCCTGGCTGGCTGTTGCGTCGGAATCGAACCTACCAATGCACCTACGGACAGTCTCGACCAGGTGCGAGAGACAGTGCCCTCGGAAGAGCATTTCATTACAGGTTGGAGCCTACAAGTCGATACGATGAGGAAATCTGTAGTCGAATAGTACTACATGCGACCGTGCTCACGTAGGCGACCCGGATAAAGCCCAGACATGGCATGCGGTAGCTTACCAATTTGAGCCTAAATCGGTGGGCTGTATAGTCCCACATCCCGGCTTTGTAAGCGGGCTGTTACGCCTTACGGAAGAGAAATACGATTGTGCTGCTAACGATGTTCTATCAGGAAATCATAAGTTACGGAGTGAGTTAATTGGTAAGGGTAAACCCCCGGCTCTGCCGGGGAGACTCCCGAAGTTTGACATATGCTGGAGTCGTCCATCATGCTTTATTTCAGGAACCGCTCGAAGTTTCTGAAAGGAGCAATGAATGGACGACTATCAGAGTCTA
>JACPPP010000275.1 GCA_016190935.1 Armatimonadota bacterium
GAACTACACCATCCTGCCACAGTAGTCTATGAATAATGTAAAGGTTAATTCTTGACGAACCCTAAGTGGCGCAAGGTTGCCTGTTTGCCTGTATGGATGTGTTCTGTGGTTTCTGGGTATCAAAGCAATAGAATGTGTCGAACTCTTATCCAAAATCGAGGTCTGTCCGGACCTATGAGGTGTTGTCCTCGTGAGCCTTCGTATTCGGTTGCTGTTGCTCATATTCTTTGCCTTTCTGCCTGTGCTGGCGTTGATACTCTATACGGCTTCGGAATGGCGGCAATTGGCGGCTGTGGAGGCGAATGAGAACACCTTTCGTCTGCTGCGGTCTACCTCCGCCGAGTACGAACGGCTGATAGATGGAGCCCGGCAGCTTCTCATCGTCCTGGCACAGCTTCCGGCCGTTCGTGCAAATGACTCTGCCGCTTCCAGTGCGATATTCGCATATCTAGTTGCGAAAGACCCCACCTACGCCAACATAGGTACGGTAGATCCTACCGGGGAAGGAATAGCAAATGCTATTCCTGGCCCTGTTGTAGTCGCTGCTCGCACTCGTCAAAGGCTGTGGTTTCAACGCGCCATAAAGACACGCGACTTTGCCATCGGCGAATATCAGATCGGCCAGGTCACACGAAAAGCCACGATCAATGCAGCTTATCCCGTGTTTGACGAGGCCGGCAGTATCCAGGCTATAGTGCTTGCGGCAATAGACCTCTCCTGGCTCAACCAGATTGCTGCCAGGGCGCGGTTGCCCCAGGGTTCGACCCTTACATTGATCGATTCCAAGGGTGTGACGCTGGTCCGATATCCGGACCCTCAGCGCTGGGTTGGAAGGTCGATATCAGGGACCGCTCTGGGCAAAACGATCCTGACTCAGGGTACGGGTGTTACTGAGGCTGTCGGGCGAGATGGTGTCCGACGAATGTACGCGTTCATCCCACTGGGCGAGCAGGCACAGGCTCCGGGCGCGTACGTTAGCCTGGGCATCCCAAAAGATATTGTGTTTGCCAAAGCATATGCAATGCTCACACGCAACCTCATTCTGTTGGGTTTGGTCGCAGCACTTGCGCTATTGGCAGCCTGGGTCGGCGGCGACCTGTTCGTCACCCGGCGGATCGATGCTCTGGAGCGGGCTGCAAAGCAATTGAGTGGAGGAGAACTGAGCGCGCGCACTGGCCTGCAGCATGGACCTGATGAACTGGGCCGATTAGCGGCAACATTCGATGAGATGGCCGTGTCGATCGAACAGCTCACGCACCTGAACCAGTTGATTCTGGACTCGGCCGGCGAGGGCATCTATGGGTTGGACCGGGATGGCAACGCGATCTTCATCAACCCGGCAGGTGCGCAGATGCTGGGGTGGAGCATTGAGGAAATCATCGGCAGACGTCTCCATGATCTTATACACCACACCAAACCCGATGGAACTCCGTATCCTATAGAAGAGTGCCCGACCTATGCAGCCATCAGGGATGGGATTGAGTGCCGTTTGATGGACGAAATCCTCTGGAGAAAGGACGGCACGAGCTTCCCCGTGGAGTATGTGACCACTCCAATTCGAGAGTACGGCGAGTTGATAGGTGCGGCTGTCGTATTTCGGGACATTACAGAGCGCAAGCAGGCAGAAGAGAATCTGCGCAAAACAAGTCGAATGCTCAGAATGCTCTCCGGCGTCAACCAGGCCCTCATCCGGGCGACCTCGGAATTTGCGCTCCTGCAGGACGCGTGCCGGGTCATCGTCGAGGTTGGAGACTACCGTATGTCTTGGATCGGCTTTGCCGAGCATGACGAAGCGAAGATAGTCCGCCCGGTGGCTCACGCCGGATACGAGGAAGGGTATCTCAATACAGTGAAGATCTCGTGGAAGGTTTCCGAACTCGGCCAAGGTCCCGCCGGCACTGCCATCCGCACGGGCAAACCCGCCTTTGTGCAAAACATACTGACAGATCCGCTCTACGCCCCTTGGCGCGAAGAGGCAGGAAAGAGAGGCTATGTATCGTCGATTGCAGTTCCACTGATCGCTAATAGCCAGGTTTTTGGAGCCGTATGTCTATACACAGGCAAGCCTGAAACTCTGATCCCGGAGGAGGTGAAATTGCTGACAGAGTTGGCAGACGATTTGAGCTACGGCATCATGTCGCTACGTACGCGTGCGGAGCGCAGACGTGCACTCGAAGCTCTGCAAGAGAGCGAAGAGCGCTTCCGCCTTGTTGCAGAGAATGCCACTGACGCTATCATCACAATCGACGAAGAAAGCACGATATCGTTTGCCAATCGCGCAGCCGAGGAGATATTCGGTTACACTACCGCTGAGATGCTCGGCAAACAGGTCACTATGCTGATGCCCGAACATCTTAGGCAGGATCATTTTGCTGGAGTGAAAAGGTACCTGAAGACCGGGAAAAGACGCTTATCGTGGGAGAGTGTAGAATTCCCCGGTCGACACAAAAGTGGGAAAGAAATTGACCTCGAAATCTCATACAGCGAATACATCAAGGACGGCAAGCACATTTTCATAGGTATCCTCCGCGACATCACGGAGCGCAAGAGGCTGGAGGAGCATAAGCGGGACTTCTACCGACGCACTATTCTAGCAGCCACAGAAGGAAAGCTGATGATATGCGAGCGAGACGAGATAGAGAGGATCGCAGGCCCGCCTGAGACGTCCTGGGTGGTCTCTCGCGCTGAAGATCTGGGTGTTTTGCGGCGCAAAATTGCTGAGATGGCTCTATCCGCTGGAATGGAGAAGTCCAGAGTCGACGGATTTGTGCTTTGCGTCGGCGAGGCTCTCACCAATGCGATCAAACACGCGGGCGGAGGCAAGGCATCGCTTCATAGAGTAACCGACGGACTGATGTTTTTGGTTTCGGACGAAGGACCGGGCATAGAAGCCCTGGCCTTACCCGAGGTGGCCCTGAAAACAGGCTACAGCACCGCGAAGTCACTGGGAATGGGCTACAAGGCGATGATCTCTATTGGAGATCAGGTCTATCTAGCCACGGGGCCTGGAGGCACGACCGTTGCCGTTGAGATGAAACTGCAGCCTGTAGAACGTGCCTCTCTATTGTCCAGTTTGCCAGACACCTGGAGCTGATAATTATTTTGCTTGAAGGAGTTTCGGCAGCGAGTATATAATTCTACAGATTGGATGACTATCATCCGTACTATTACAGACTCAGAGGAGAGTGTGATGAACAAAAAAGTTATCGGTCTACTGAATGATGCCAGGTCTGCGGAGCTACTTGCGATCTCGCAGTATATGGTCCAGCACTACGAAATGGACGACGCCGGGTTTGGCAAGGTTGGTGACAAGGTAAAAGAAATTTCTATTCAGGAGATGAAGCACGCTGAAGAGCTTGCCGAGAGGATACTCTTCCTAGGTGGTTCTCCTACCACCAGGCCGCAAACAGAGGCGAAGAAGAAGCTTTCCATAGCCGAGTTGCTGAAGGTCAACATCGGGCTGGAGGAAGACGCAGTCAAGATGTACAATGAGTCCGCCAAAATATGCGCGGCCGAGGGCGATCACGTTTCGAAGGACCTGTTCGAGAAGTTCCTCGTGGACGAGGAATCACATCTGGACGACTTCCAGAAGATGCTTGAACACGTCGAGCAACTGGGTGATGTCTATATCGCAACGCTGACGGACTAAACCAGAGCCGAAGCATATAAGCATGCAATTCCACTGAAACGCGGAAGCACGGAAGAAGATGTGGGATGGGTAACAGGTAACAGGTAACAGAATGGGAGACGTAAAGTCACACAGGGATCTTATAGTTTACAACAAGGCGATGGATTTAGCAGTGCTGGTATATAAGCACTGCAAACAATTCCCGACATCGGAGACCTATGGACTCGCTCAGCAATTGACCAGAGCGGCAGTATCAGTTCCGGGCAACATAGCCGAAGGCAATGGGCGGGGCGCGGTCAAGGACTACGCGAGGTTTCTGGGGATTGCCAAAGGTTC
Source organism: Armatimonadota bacterium (assembly GCA_016190935.1). GTDB lineage: Bacteria > Armatimonadota > UBA5829 > UBA5829 > DTLH01 > JACPPP01. The sequence goes on from JACPPP010000275.1 coordinate 3,965, forward strand.
ACTTCTGGAGACAGAAACCTATCTGAAACTCGCCGTACGCCTGGGGTACTTGGCTGAGGAAGACGTATCAGAAACTCTTGCGCTAATAATCGAAATCAGTAAGATACTCACGGCAATGCGGAGTAAGTTGAGTGTTTGATCTGTTACCTGTCACCTGTTACCTGTTACCTTTCCCTTCCGTTTGCTGCCTGTTTGCGCGAGTCGATGGCTTGCAAACAAATCCACGCCGATGCTACTATGCTTTTGTGAGTGACCGATATTCATCGCCTGAGCCTGGTGCTCGGATCGACAGCCAAAAACATCCGATCATTCGGACGCTGCGCGAAATACAGTCGGAAGGCGGGAGGGAACAGCGCGGCGCGTTCTCTGTCGAGGGGCCGAGGCTTGTCCGCCGGGCTTTGGACTACGGCGTCCGCGTCCTGTTCCTCGTGTACAGCGACAGGTTCGCGTCCGCGCCGGAGGCTCGGGAAATATCACAGGCTGCGCGCGCGGCGGGAGCCGAAGAGTACCTGATAAGCGAAGGGCTGATGACAAAAGCCATCTCTGCGAAACCCGCTCCGGGTGTAGTTGCTGCCGTTGAACGCCGGCTGTGCGAACCTGACGATCTGCTCTCCGGTCAGAACCCGCTTCTCTTCCTCATCGACCGATGTGAGAACCCTGACAATCTGGGCATGCTACTCAGATCAGTCGAGGCTGCGGGCACAGACGGCGTAGTTCTGACGTCGGACTCGGTCGATCCGTTCAACCGGCTCTGCGTGCGCGCGTCTCGGGGCGCAGTCTTGAGCCTGAAGCTTGCAATTACCGGCCAACCAGAGGACTGGCTTCTGCGCGCTCGCAGCCGTGGCTTCAGGGTCGTGGCATCCTCTGCTCACGCTGAAGAAAGCATATGGTCGGTTGGACTTACCGGCCCGACCATAATAGTTGTGGGAAACGAGCACGAAGGGGTCCGCGAGTCGATCAGACGCGCAGCCGACGAGGTGGTATTGATTCCGATGAGCGGCAGGATGGAGTCGCTCAATATCGCAGTGGCAGCGGCGATCCTTGCCTATGAAGCTGTAAGGCAGCGGAGGGAGTCCGACGCCGAGCAGCACTGAGAGGCAACCGGCTTCAGTCGCCCGTTACTCGAACTACTGCGGGTTTTATCTCGGAGGGTTTCTTCTTCCCGAAGTAAACATCAAGAATGGCGCGGGCTACAGGCGCGGCGCCGGTAGAGCCGTGCCCCCCCTGCTCAGAGATTACGGCTATGGCAATCTCCGGGTTATCAATGGGCGCATAGCAGATAAACCATGCGTGGGGACGGTGGCGAGGTGGATCTTCAGCAGATCCGGTCTTTCCCGCAACTGCAACACCCTCCAGATTGACGGCTCTGCCCGTCCCGCCAGGGCCGATTACCGTCTGGCGCATGCCATATCGAACGGCATCGAACGTTTCCTGCGAGGCCGGCACCTGCCTTGTGAAGTCTCTCTCAAATCTCTGGATGACTTTTCCCCTCGGATCGCGGATTTCCCGGACCATCTGTGGTCTGTACATCTTTCCGGAGGTCGAAACCGCCGCCGAAACGAGAGCCATCTGAAGCGGGGTAACCTGGACATAGCCCTGGCCGATAGCAACGGACGGGGTCTCGCCAGGATACCACTTGTCATGGTAGCGTTCCCACTTCCACTGTTCGTCCGGAATCGTGCCTTTTCTCTTCTGATCGGGCCCGGATACCTCCTCCGGTAGATCGATTCCGGTTGCGTAGCTCAGGCCATAGCCTCTCGCCATTTTGGCAAGCTTGTTGACCCCCATCCTCCTTCCCATCTCATAGAAGAACACGTTGCACGACTGGGAGATGGCTGTAGTGAAGGTGACGTGTCCGTGCCGCCTCCAGCAGCGTTTCCCAAACAGACCGACTCCGCTGCAGCTCAGGTTGGTGCTCGGCGTCGCCACCTTATATTCGAGCGCGGCTGTGGCCGTGACCGGTTTGAAGGTCGAGCCCGGTGGATATTTGTTCGCAACCGCCCGGTTTTGAAGCGGATTAGCTTTGTTGCCGGTAATTTTCTTCCAGTCTGAGGCCTTTACCCGCTTGACGAAGATATTTGGGTCGAAGTCGGGCTTGCTCACCATAGCCAGTACTTCGCCCGTCTGCGGATTGACGGCCGCGGCAGCGCCCGTCTTGCCCTCCATCATCCTGTTTGCTGCTATCTGCAGGTCCTTGTTTATCGTCAGGGTGAGCGTTGAGCCGGGCACAGGAGGCTGGTTGCCCAGTATTCTTCGCGTCCGGCCTCTCGCGTCCACTTCGAGCACCTGACCTCCGTCCTTGCCGTGAAGCAGTGTTTCGTACTGCTTCTCGATGCCGGACTTCCCGACGTAGTCACCGGGCCTGTAGTTGTAGCCCTGCTCTCTGAGAGCTTCAAGCTGCTCTCTGTTCACTTCACCGATGTATCCGAGGATGTGGGCGGCGAGCGGGCCGTCAGGGTAACTTCTGAGCTGGTCGAGTTCGACGCTTACCCCAGGGAGGATGGGCCGACGCTCCATCAATTTGGCAACCACATCAAGCGGGACATCTATGGCAACTCTGACGGGAGCGAACTCTGCAGCGCGTTCACGGGATATGATGGCCTGCAGTTCCTCGCCGGTCAGGTCGAGGGTGTTGCACAGCGTAGCGAGCGCCTCCGGGTCCTCCTGCAGCTTTTCCGGTACCGCAAGGACGACGAACTGCGGCCTGCTCGTCGCGAGAACTCTACCCTTCCGGTCAAGAATAAGACCTCGCGGCGCGCGAGTGCGAACCAAACGTGTCCTGTTTATCTCGGACTCGGCAAGAAGTGAGCTGCCAAGGGCTATCTGGAGGTACCAAAGCCTCGCAACCAGGATGAAAAACAGCGCGATGCAGAGGATCGCGAGCATCTTCATCCTGCTCCGCTGAAGCATCCTTTCTTCTTGTGTAGTCATCGGCTAATCCGGCAGGATAGGTGGAGGAGGTGTAAGCCTCAGTCCGTCTTCACCGCCCCCGGAGGGTTCTCGCGGCGGATTTACGTTGCCGTTCTGTCCCTCACGAGGTCTCGGGCCGTGGATGTCGCACAACATAGATGGTTCCGTCCCTTTGGGAAAAGATTCCGCGTGCCATGAGGGGCAGTTTCGCGTTGCAATAAGCTGGCTCTCATCACATATCTTTACGCGCACAGTCCCACCGTCTGTTTCCACGACGGCCGTATCGTCCACCGGCTGAGGTTCCTGATTCTCCGGAGCGACCTGCTTTTCGACCTCATTGCTCTGTGGTTCGACATGTTTGGGAACGAACTTCGGACGGTGGGTGGCATCGTACACCTTCAGCGCGTCCTCCATGAAATCTTTCCAAACAGGCCCGCAGACTGTTCCCCCGAAGACCTTTCTCATCGGCTTGTAGTCATCATTACCCATCCACACCGCAGTGACGAGCTTCTTGGGCACATAGCCGATAAACCATGCATCGATGTCGTCGTTGGTAGTTCCAGTCTTGCCGCGCGCCTCGGGGATGCTCATCATCCTGCGGCCGGTGCCGGTTGTCACGACGGCCCTGAACAACCCATCCATAACCTTGACCGTCCTGTCGGGCAAGACGTGCATAGACTGAACATTGGCCTCCTCGATAAGCGCCCCTTCGCTGTCGGTTATCTTCGCAATCGGTATCGGTTCGGCGTAACGCCCGCCGGATGCGAAAACTCCATACGCAGATGCCATTTCCAGCACCCGGAGTCCTCCAATGCCTCCGATCGCGATCGCAGGATACGGCTCGAGCTTGGACTTGACCCCCATCAGACGGGCGTATTTGATCACGGTATAAAGTCCAACCTGACTAGCAGCCCTCGCCGCCGCCGTATTGACAGATCTTGCCACTGCTTGCTCGACCGTTAAGAGGCCTGGGTACTTGCCGTCATAATTTCTCGGAGACCAAACCTTGCCGATGTCGCTCACGTAGGTGTAGCGGCTGCCTGAAATCGTGTGATGACCATCCCACCCCAGCGTGTCCACGGCCGCAGTGTATACGAAGGCTTTAAACGAGCTTCCAGGCTGGCGCATGGCCTGCACAGCACGGTTGAACTCGCTCTTCTCATAGTCTTCGCCGCCGACCATCGCTCTTATATAGCCTGTGCCGGACTCGATACAGACGAGCGCTGCATTGCCCTTGATATTATCGATTTGGCCGCGCTGTCTTGCCTCCGCAACGCCCCTTCTTACAGCCCTCTGGGCTTCGACCTGCATCTTGTAGTTGATCGTCGTGTAAACACGGAGTCCGGCCCGGTAGATCAGGTCATCACCATACTCATACCTTTCTCTCAGATACTTCTTGACATAGTCGGTGAAATACGGAGCCTTCGAGCGGTATTTGGTGGGCTTAAGAGCCACAATCCTCGGTTTTTCTCTCTGTGCCTTGTCTCGTTCCTCCGGGCTTATATAGCCAAGCTCCGCCATACGCGCGAGAACTACATTGCGCCTATTGATCGCGCCCTCAAGATTCGTGTGCGGAGAGTAATATGTGGGACGCTTCGGGAGGCCGGCAATCAGGGCGGACTCCGCCAGGCCGAGATTCCTGACATTCTTGTCGAAGTATATCTTGGATGCGGCCTCGACCCCGAACGATCCCGATCCGAAGTAGACCTGGTTGAGATACAGTTCCAGGATCTTCGGCTTGGTGTAGTTTCTCTCGATCATGACTGCGAGGACGGCCTCTCGAGCCTTGCGGGAGAAGGTTTTCTTCTGTGTCAGGAAGACGTTTCGAGCGAGCTGCTGGGTTATGGTGCTTCCGCCCTGCATCATCCCTCCGCCGCGGATGTTCTCCACGACGGCCCTCATGATGCCTCTGAAGTCAACTCCCGCATGCTCATAAAAGCGGCTGTCTTCGATGGCTATCGTCGCGTTTATCAGATGTTTCGGGATTTGCTTTAGCTCGACGAACTCGCGGTTCTCTTCGCCCACAGTGGCCAACAGCACATTGTCGTTGCTGTAGATCTTCGTGACCTCTGGCGGGCTGTAGTCAGTTACGCGGGGAAGCATCTGGGAGACGCTAATGAAGGTCCCTACAACTGCCCCGATGCCTACACCGAACAGCAGAAGTATACCAACCTGTAAATATAGCACCAACGCTCTGAGCCGGCTGGGCCGTCTTCTCAGGCGGGGTCTTCTATTAGCATTTCCGTTTGGGCGACTATTCATTCCCGGCCGTTTCTATCTGCGGCATTCGTCCGCATATTTGATTATATGCCTCCACAACCCACCGGGTCAAACCGGGGCAGAGGATTTTGAAACGCGGATTACGCGGATTAGACGGATTACGCGGAAGGGCTATAGATGATATGCTTGGCTATAAACTAACAGTTGGTCTTATACCAGCTATCTTACGATTACACTGTACAACTTGCAGATATCCACCATCCGCGAAATCCGTACAATCCGCGTAATCCGCGTTTCAAAATCCGCACTCATCGCTCGCCACCGCTTCGGGCCATGATAGCAGCGCCGAGCGCTCCTACGATTTGAGGTTCCTCCGGGAGCCTAAGTGATGTACCAAGACGCGACTCTATCGCCCGTACTACCCCCTTATTCTTCGCGACACCGCCGGTCATGACGAAAGGCTCTGCGGCGCGCAGTCGCCTCACCATACTGTAAATCCTCTCAGCAATGGCCTCGTGCAGACCGCGGATAATATCCTCCTTCGGCACACCACGTGCTACCAGGGCCACTACCTCGGACTCTGCGAAGACGGTGCACGTGCTGGATATCCTGATCCGCTCAGTAGACCGCGCAGAGAGTTCTCCAAGCAGTTCCAGGTCGGTCTCAAGCGCCGCAGCCATCACCTCAAGGAATCGACCCGTGCCGGCGGCGCATTTATCGTTCATTGCGAAATCTTCAACCCTGCCGTCTGCCGACAGTCGGATAACCTTGGAGTCCTGCCCGCCGATATCGACGACGCTCGCGGCATCGCGAAAAAGGCTGCGCGTGCCAACTGCATGGCATGTGATCTCAGTTATCGTCCGCTGTGTAAACGGAACACTGGAGCGCCCGTATCCGGTGGCCGCAACTGCTTCCACATCTGCCTCCGTCATCTTTGCAGACTCAAGGGCTGCATCGTAGGCGACACGAGCGGCGTTTTCACTGCTCGCCCCGGTAGGGACCACCTTGTATCCTATCACCGCGTTGTCCCGAAGTATCACGGCATCAGCCGTAAGCGAACCTATATCTATACCGGCAGTAATCATGTGCTTCAATTGTCCAAAAGTCATAATTGAGATCGAGGGGCCGCCTGTATGATAGATTAGCTCTCACCATCAGTCAAGTCCGAGAGACGGCCTTGCTCTTGATTCCCGTCGGGCCTCTCTACGACCCTCACAAGCAGAAGGGCCATGTCGTCTCGCACCAGGTTCCCCGTGAAGTTGCGGACATCGTCTGTTACTGCCCGAGCTATGTTTTTCAGGCTCCGTCTGGCATTGTCGCTGACAACGGCCTTCAGCCGTTCCATGCCGTATTGCTCGTTGCCAAGTCTAGCTTCCAGAATCCCATCCGTGTACAGGAGCAGCAAGTCACCGGTCTGAATGTTGACTGTCTCCTCTTCGAATCTGGTGCTCAGGCCGTAGCCGATCAAACCGCCTCCCGCTTGCAACTCCCGGAAGCTCTCGGATGCGGGAGAGTATAGCAGCCCAGGAGGATGACCCGCACAGCAGTAAGTGAGATTCTGCTCCCGCACGTTCAACACAGCGAACAAGATTGTCACGAAGTGCAACTCGTCCATCTGGGCGGCAAGCGCCTTGTCTGCCTGCGAGATCGTCTTCGCCGGAGACCGGTATTCTAGTGCGAACGACCGCACCACATACTTCGCCATTGCCGTATAGCGTCCAGCATCCAGACCGTGGCCGGTCACATCCCCGATGGCAAATCCCCAGATGTGTTCGCCGAGCGGTAGGACGTCATAGTAGTCCCCGCCAAACTCGGACGGCGCCTCCGCCGGCTCAAAGCAAGCAAACAATTCTAACCCCTCCGGCTGTGGAACCGCCTCGGGCAGAAGTACTTCCTTCAGTGTCTCCAGCACTTTCTCCTGCGTCCACGACCGCACCAGCGTTGCCAGGATCGGTGCGGCCAGGTTCGCCACCGCGAGCACCGCTGCCTCGTTCTGCTCATCCGGGGATGATCGCTGCACGGGGTCGAACTGAGCGACCAGCACACCTACGGTCTCCCCGTACGGCGTGACAAGAGGCGCCACGATGCCCGAGTCTAAATTCACACCTTCGGCCACCTCGTAACCCGGCTGCAGTTCAGCATTCCGGCCGATTCTGATCGCCCGCCTCTCATTTGCGGCCAGAAACGCAGCGCCTGTGCGTGTAACTCGCCGCATCGGCCTCTCCTCTGCAAGCAGCGTCAGGACTCCAGTCCGCGGATCGCCAGACAGCAAAAACGCGCTACCTTCGACGAGTGTGCTGCAGGCGCTGTGGAGAGCGCTGTCGAATTGCTCCAGTGTTTTCGCAGCCGTCAAACTGGTGGCAAGTTGGTTCAGCGTCTCCAGGATCTGCACCTGCCTGCCCACGAGCCCTGACATCCAGTTGAATGCCTGGCCTATCTCATCCAGCTCGATCATTCCCGTGCGAGGAATACTGCTTTGGAAGTTCCCGCTCGCCGTTCTGCGAATGCCCGCAAGCAATGGGACGAGAGACGCGCTCAGGTAGCGGCCTAGGCCGTAGGCGACCAGGATGCCGAGCAGGATTGCGACACCTGCAAACGTCAAGACCGCTTTCGTTGACTCCATCAGCGCCTGATCCATCGGACGAGTTGAGAAGGTAACATATACAATTCCGGCCATCAACCCGCGGTAGTCTCTGACTGGAGCGGCGCCCTCCCAGATGTTGCCTTTCCGGGCTATGTTTCTTCGCCCGCTTTGTTTGACAGTTCGGATAGCCGCGATAGTGCGGTCGTACAGCTCGTGCTTGCTGTCCGCTATTATCACGCCTTGCCTGTCGGCTACCATTACCCGTTCCGGCTCACCTTTGGCCACCCTATCTGCAATGTTGCCCAGTCTGACAGTATCCCCAGGGACCAGTGAAGGCTCGGTCAACTCCGAGAGCATCGACAGAGCCAGCTCTACCTTCCTCACCAACTCGGCCTGCAGGCTGGCGCGCTGTGCACGAAGCGTGAAAACGGATATGGCTAGCGACGCGCACACGAGAAATAAGGCCGCGACTAAAGTTATCCTGAACTTAACCGACAAATCGTTACCGCTTTCTAGCCGCCTGAGCCTGACGCGCTACTGCGGAGGGTGTGCCGGAGCCTGCAAGCAGCCTGCGGACTCCGGAGTAGAATGTTCCCAGAACGCGCGGATTTTCGTAGATACGCATATCTATCGCCTGGTCGCGCATGCCGACTGAGGCAAAGGTCCGGAGATGTGGCCGAAGTCGGGGACTGGAGCTAGCTTCCGATGTTGCGGGGATCGACGATGCGCCGTTAGCGAGAGCAATCTGCTGATCGGGTTGTGTCAGCCACCTTGCGAACGCGATTGCCTGGGCCTTCCTGGGGCTCCGACTGCTCACAACTACCCCCTCGACTATCCCTCCTGGCAGTCTTGGCAGAAACGGCGCCCGATCGTCAACCGGCGCGCCGAAGACACCCCATGACGCGAACACAGGCTTGTACGCGCCGCGGATTGACTCGAAGCTTGGGTCGGTGAACACCATCGCTACCCGCCCGTCCAACAGCGACTTGATGGCCGCGACGCCGCTCATGCTGGCCGAGGCGGCGTCAGTGAACCTCCGCCGCCTCATCTCCGGGTATAGCGAAAGGTTCTGTATCCAGTCACGCGACGTGTAGGGATACCGCCCGAAGTAGGTCTGACTCAGCTTGTGAAGCCCCAGGTAGCTCCGCTCGTAGGCGGCGGCAAGTGGTGGGCTATTGGAGCCGAACCCTCCGGCATACGGTGTTACGCCGATCTTCCGCAGCCGCTGACCATAAGACATCAGCTCGCTCCACGTGCTCGGAGGTCCCTCGATCCTCGCCTTCCGGAACAGTGCCTTGTTGTAGACAAACAGATGAACCTGGCCAGTGAGAGGGACACCGTAAACCCCGGTACGCACTTCACCGCGGATTGTGAATGTTTCCAGCATATTGGGCGAGAACACCACATACCATCCGCTGCCCATCTCCCGCTGGAGATCTTGGAGCCTTCCGGCTTTGACCAAATTCTCGACGCCGCGCTTCGTTGGGCGGTAGAGACCGATCAGATCAGGTCTTTGCTCCGCAGACCACGGCTTGTAGGAGTTTGGGTTGAAGGCGCGAACCTGGATAGTGGTACCCGTGCTCCTGGAGTACTTGGCCGCCAGAGTACGGACGCTCTTTTCTGCATGCGGCCACGGATGCCAGAACTGCACCGCAGCAGCGCGAGCCGTGTCGACAGCCAGGGACGCAACCACTGCGGAGCATACCAACGCCAGCCGCAAGAACGATTTGCAGCGCTTGTATTCTTTTGATAGACTAGAACTGTGCGATCCAAGTAATCCCATCACAATTATTCTTCCCAATTATATCCGTATGTCAATTCTAATGCAAAATTGAGACTATGCCTCGTGAAGACTGTGTCGGCGTGGTTTTCCGGCTCATAGAATTAGCGGCTGAGTCAGACGTTTACCTGGCTCCTGGTTACTGCGGCCCCCGAGGCGGGTAAAACGCAGGGGAAAGAGTTATCTGTCCCATAAGTCAAAGCGATTCTATATCTGTACGGAGGGCACTATACGGAGGGCACTATGAGAGTCGAAGAGGAGTATATGGACGTTCTTCAGAACATCGAGTTCGCGATAGTTGGCACCTACCGGAAACGCCGCGATCTATCGGATTATGACGTCATGCGCGCGCTGGAGGCGCTCATAGATGCGTACTCTGGAGAGAAGATCGGACGGCCTCCGCGCAGTTTCGGGCTCTCCGACCTCGAGCGCGAACTTGCGGACCAAATGCGCCAGATGTGCGAATGGCGACTTGGTCGAACTGAGCTGCAGATAGCTGAGCCTTCAAAGCTTCCGCCGCCTGGCCCGAAGCCCGTTACGGTGGATGAGATCATCATTTGCCTGAAGAGAATCCTCAACTCCGCGAAACGGTGGAACAAAGAGCAAGGAAGACAGGGATACCTCGACTACGTCAGCCAGTTTATCGTGTGACTACAGCTTTAATCACGACAACACGA
>JACPPP010000274.1 GCA_016190935.1 Armatimonadota bacterium
ATCGGTGTGTACAGGGCAGGCATACTGGCATTTGATCTGCCTCTTCCAGTAGTCATAGCCGGGGACTTCGACGTAGTATTTGTCAACAGACTCCATCAAAGGTATGAGCCACTCCGATCACCGCGAGCAGCTTCCTGTGAACGTGTGAAAGTCTTCACAAGCGTAATACAAAACACAGGCGCAGTGCGGCTACTGTCGGTGTGGCTTGATCCTCCATTTTACCCGGGTCTTTGCCGGGCCGGGCACGAAAACTGCCCTGCTTAGCATCAAATGCTAAACTATTCTACACGCAACCCACCATCTATACCAAATTTACAACTTGTTCGGAACCGATAATATGATGTATATCATATTTCTGCGCACGGTTGCAAACATTTATTTGCGGTTATGTGAACAGGTTCACAGGGTCGGTCGCTACAGCGTCTGTTCGCACTTATCCACATTCACCACGAGGACCGCGCGAGCCCAATCGAACCGGGACTTCATTCTGTCAAACAGAGGACCGCTGTTCTGGAAAGATGCCGTCCCCGAGATCAGAAAACCCGCTCCCAGCCCGTAGTTCCCTTCCACTTCTTTTGAAGCGATCATGACCTCGATCTTGTTATTGCTCGCAAGGTTCTCCTCAGTACGGTTGAAATGTCCCGCGGGAATCAGCAGGGTGTTTCCTTCCAGCTCGACGTATGAGTTCCAGGTTCCGACCACGTGAGGGCGGCCATCGGTCGAAGCGGTAGCTATCGCGACCGGCGCCTCATGTTTCAGAATTCCTATCGCTTTATCAGGCAGCATGTTTGGTTCCTCCTTTTAAATAGTGCTGAGCGATTATACGCCTCGTCAGGGGACAGAGAACATGAGTTGGATCATATTTTGGTGTTACGAGGCTTTCCGTCTCGCTGTGCTGCGGTTAGCCAATGCTGTTGTGATATGGTGTCCGGCCTCCCACATGTTCACTATGGCAGCCAGAATTGCGAGACAAATGATGACGGGCATGCTCATTACACTATGCATGATCGAGTTAGGGATTTCGGTAAACCCATAGTATGTACAGGCGAAGAACATACCGTAGGTGAAGTTTCGTGCGTAGTTTGGCATCTGAAATGCCAGCAGATTGTGCGTCCTTGTCCTAAGAAGGTTCAGCTCCACAAAGAAGGTTATGAGGAACAAAGAGGCTGCAGCCGTCCACAGCACTTGCACGCCGGTGATCAAGCAGGGAATCTCAAACGGCGCCTTTACCACCAACAGCTCGGCTGCAAGCGTGGAGATGGACAGCGCGCCATGCGTGATGTTGTTAGGCGGAACCCAGTGTGCAAGATTGTCTCTTACTCCTCGGACTATCCAGATGAGGCTAAAATGTGCGCAGTAGAAAATAACGCCGAGCACGTTAAGTCCGATAAGGGCGTAGACAGCCTGCGGTGAGAGGTCGGGACGGACAATGAGCGTGCTCACCACAAGAGATTGAGTGGAAACTGTAGTGTGGAACGCCAGTCCGTTGATCCGCCCTCGCTGGTCGGTGTGCCTGATCATCTGAAAGAACCAGGCCATATACGCCACCCAGAGAACCACCGCCAGGCAGTTCAATGTTTTTGCAAGAGGAATGAAGACCTGCGCGATAGCGACTGACAATACTGAGGTGCCCGCGACCCACGTCCCAAGGGCGAAGTGGCCGATGGTGAAGGCCCACATCGACCTCCAGTTTCGCCTTACCCTCACAATCAGAAAGCATATCAGGACGGCCCACAATATAGCCAGTGGTATAGCAAGAACGTTCTCCGCCTGGCTCGCAAACCGCTCTCCGAAGGCTAACTCCAGAAGGAACCTGCCGGCAGCCCGAATGAAAATTCCGAAGGCCATCACCATCGCAGGCGCCGATATGAGCGCATCGGGATGTTTCAAGTCTGCAGGCCGGCTTTGCATTACGATTCGCTATCTGATCATCCGCTGATATGCCCGTATGTTCTGATACGGACGCCAGAAGTATGTGAAGGGATACGAGAAAACGTGCACCAGCTTCGTAAACGGCCAGTAGGCCGCGAGGAGCATTGCAAGTGTGATGTGTATCTTACTAATGGCAGTCAGCCCGGCCATAATCGCAGGGTCCGGATTGAGCAAGAATACCCCCGTGAGCCACGGCGCAACGACCATGGAAAGGCCAAACTTTTGCTGAACCAGCACCTGGACAAGCGCAAGGATAATAATTACGCTGAACCAGACAAGTAGTATGTAGTCCTCCGGTTTGCTCATAGCCCGCACGGTAGGAATGACGATTCGCCTGGCGAGCGCAAGCAGTAGGCCGTAAAGAGCAAACACCCCGCCCGCCATTCCTAACCAGTGAAACACATTTATTAGTGTGGCTGAGTTCATCGCTCCGCCGGTCCAGCCGATCAGATGGGCGACGAACAGCGTGATGATCCCCCAGTGCCAGCACAGGATCGCCGGTCCGAGGGCGGCGCGCTCGAAGAACTCGCTCGACTTTGCGGTCCACTCCAGCTTACGGACGACGTTCCGGTAGATTGATCCCAGCACAAACACGGCCAGGCAGAGATACGGGAGAACCCCGAATAGAAATGTATCAAGCAGAGACGGCATTGCTCGCCTCCTCCTTCAGCATAATCTCAAGATCGAATTCAAGGACAGCCCTCAGCGCCCGCACGAGCTTCGCGTAGGGGCTGTCGATCTTCTGAAGCTCGGCCTCGAGCTTCGGGACAGCGGGCATGACATACTCGTGGATGAGCTTAACCCGAGGCCGTAAATCCTCCGCATCGAGAGAGTACCACAGGCACTCCAAAACGACCGGAAGGAAATCTGGATGCTCGCGACCATCGAGTCTCAGCCCGTGGAACTGATAGATGTCGATCATATCGCACATAAACTGCCTGCGCTTCGGCCCATCAGGCCCACCCTCGCAAACGTAGCACCCAAGATAGAGTGGGCACTTCGGATTTAACTCGAGCGTCTCTATGTAATCCCCTACGGTGATAGTCTTCGATTCACAGGCAAAGTCGGCGAGTAATTGGGCTGCTTCATCCCCTGCCGTTTCCGCCAAAGGACGCGCCAATTCCGCGACCGCCAGTTCTACCTCTTCCCGGTCGATCTCCTCCGGATAAGCGAGCAGGTCCGACATCAACTGATATGTCTTCTTCAGCAAATCCTCCATGCTTACGCCCCTCGTGTCAGCTCTGGGAATCCGACCAGGCCCCGTTCGATATAAGGCTCTACCGCCTTCTCCCGGTGCGTCGTCGGGATCACAAATCGCTCGTTGTAGAACGCAAGCGCGAGCAGCCGGTACATATCTTTCGCCTCCTGCTCCGTCATGCCCACATCCTGCAGAACTGCGTCACCCGCCTTCTTATCCACTGCGACGCTTCGGTTGTAGTGCCTCATCGCGACCAGCTTTCTCAGCGCCCGGACGATCTCGCCCTCGTTGCCTGCCGACAGCAGATTTGATAGATACTTTATCGGCACCCGGAACTCATCCAGGCTCGGTATGCCCTCACCGTGCGCGTATTGGTAGCCCTTCTTGTTCAGGAAAATCTGCATCGGACTTTCAGGCGGAATATAGAAGAGCGAAGGAAGCGTCCTGAACTCCGGATGCAGCGGAAGCGCTATCTGCCACTGCTTCACGAGCTTGTACACCGGCGAGCGCTGCGCCGCGCTGATCCAGTCATCGGGAAAGCCCGCTTCCTTCATCGCTTCGATCACCTGCGGATCGAACGGATCGAGGATGATGTCCCGGTGTGCGCTCACAAGGTTTCCGTCGAGCACGTTGATAGCCTGCAGGACCCTCTCCTGATCGTACAGGATAACTCCGAAATAGCGTATCTTGCCAGGGCACGAGTGGAAGCAGGCGGGAGACTGTCCGCTCTCGACTCTGGGATAACACAGGATGCACTTCTCCATCTTGCCGGCGCCCCAGTTGAAGTAGGTCTTCTTGTAGGGGCAGGACGTGACGCAGTAGCGCCACCCACGGCAGACCTCCTGGTCTATCAGCACAATGCCGTCCTCTTCGCGCTTATAAGCGGCCCCACTCGGACACGCGGCGACACAACCGGGATTCAGACAGTGGTTGCAAATCCTGGGCAGATAGAACATGAACACCTGCTTGTAGCTTAAGAGCGCTTCGCGTTCCTCAGCGCTGAAGCCCTCGAAGTTCATGTCGTCCACGCCGGTACGGAATGTGCCCGCGCCGTTGTCCTCCCAGTTCACGCCCCACGTGAGCGAATGATCCTCCTGGCCGGTAATCATAGACTTCGGCCGCGCCACTGGCTGGTAGGGCTGCGGGGTCGGCGTATGGAGGTCTTCGTAGGTGAACGTCACCGGGTGTGACATGTACTCATCCATTGTGGGCATGAGCGGGTTGAAGAAGAGGTTAAGCATCTCCTTCAGCTTACCCGCTGCGCGCAGGGCTGGGTTTTTCCCCTTCTTAGCCCTGAGCCAGCCGCCCTGGTAGCGGTCCTGGTTCTCCCACTGCTTCGGATAGCCGATCCCCGGCTAGCTCTCGACATTATTCCACCACATGTACTCCGCGCCCTTGCGGTTAGTCCACAGGTTCTTACACGCTATACTGCAGGTGTGACAGCCCAAACACTTGTCCAGGTTGAACACCATCGACATCTGCGCCATTACTTTCATCGGTACTGGACCTCCTCCTGGGTCGCAAGCGGCATCTTCCTGATTGCGACGGACATGTCACGCTCAGCCGGGCTTGTGCCCCAGTAGTTCATCGAATAGCTGATCTGGGCGTACCCACCGATCATATAGGCGGGGTTCTGGAAGATCCTCGTCGGGGCGTTATTATTGCCGCCGCGCCGGTCGCTCAGGCCGCGCTCCTCCGCGAGCTTCGAGAGCGGAACGTTCACGTGGCGCTCCTGCGAGTGATACATTATAACCGAGTCTCGCGGCATCGTCTGGCTGACCACGGCGCGGGCGACGGCTATGCCGTTCTGTGAATATGCTTCCACCCAGTCGTTGTCCTCCACACCGATCTCGGCCGCGTCCTCCGGGTTCATCCAGATTACCGGCCCGCCACGGAACATACTGAGCATCTGCCAGGTGTCGATGAACGTGCTGTGGATCGCCCACTTGCCGTGCGGGGTCAGGAAGCGGAAGACCTTCGAGCCTGGAGCAAGTTCATCTAGCGCAACATCGCCGATTGCGACGGTGTCCACAGGTGGCTTCCAGAGCGGGAACACGATCCCCATCTCCCGGAAGGCCTGGTGATCCAGATAGATGTCCTGCCGTCCGGTCAGCGTCCGCCACGGGAAGAGTTTCTCAATGTTGAGCGTGTATGGCGAATAGGTCCTGCCCGGAGCCTCCAGTCCCTGCCAGTAAGGCGAGGTGAGCACCCGGCGCGGCTGAGCAGATAGGTCGCTGTAGTTGATCCTCGCCTCCCGCTCACCTTCGATGATATCCGTCAATGGACGCCCATGCTTGGCTTCGAGCGACTCCCATGCGAGATGGGACGACTCGCCGTTCGTCTCTGGAGAGATCTGGCAGATGATCTCGGCAACCTGGCGATCGGTCTCCATGCTCGGGCAGCCGTTCTTCGCACCGATCCCCTCGTGGGTCTTCAGGCCTTCATATATCTCCGTGAGATCGTAATTGATCCCTTTGATCCCGTAGCCGGCCTTCTGTGCGACGAGCGGACCGAAGGAGGTGTACATATCGAGAATCTTGGTGTAGTCACGCTCGACTATGTTCATCTTGGGCATAGTCTTACCAGGGATCGGCTCGACCTCGCCCTTTCGCCAGTCCTTGATCTCGCCGAGCGGCTGGGCCAGCTCCTCGGGAGCGTCGTGGTAGATCGGCGTAAGCACCAGGTCCTTTACCGGGGTCGGCAGATGCTTCTTTGCAAGCTCGGTGACCTTCGCCGCGATCATCTTAAACGCATCCCAGTCGGGCTTAGTCTCCCACGGAGGATTGACCGCTGGCTGGAATGGATGGATAAACGAGTGCAGGTCGGTGACCGTCACATCGTATTTCTCATACCAGTGGGCGGCAGGCAGAACAATGTCCGAATAGTTGGCCGTTGACTGCATCCGAAAATCCACGTCCAGGAGCAGATCCAGCTTCCCTTCCGGGCCGTCCTCCTGCCAGTTGACTCCGTCCGGCCAGTCGATCTCCTTCATCATCCCCTTGCCGCGCGGCTTGCCGAGGACGTTGTTGTGCGTTCCGAGAAGATGCTTCAGCGCATACATATGCCCCCGCATACTCGTCCCGATGAGATTGCCGCGCCAGACGAAGACACACTTGGGAGAGTTCTTCGGGTCGTCCGGGTCGTTAATAGCGAACTTGAGATCGCCCTTCTTTATCCTCTCTACTACGCGGTCAGCGACCTCCTGGTCGGTCTTCGCACCGGCAGCCCTGGCCTCTTGCACAATGTCCAGAGGGTTCTCGTTTAGCTGCGGGTAGAACGGCAGCCAGCCGCTCCGTACCGCAAGCGAGTTTATATCAGCCGAATGGTTGTACTCCCTGAGCTTCTCGGCCCATGGCACAAACTGGCTGTCAAGGCTCATCGCGTCGTATTTCCACTGGCCGGTATGGAAATACCAGTAGGACGTGCTGTTCATCTGTCGTGGAGGCCTGACCCAATCGCGGCCCGACGCCAGCGTGCCCGGCACCGCCACCATATTCCGTATCTTCTCAGTGCCGACGTAGTGCGACCAGCCGCCGCCGTTTTTCCCGACGCAGCCGGTGAGCATACAAAGCAGCGCGCCCGCTCTGTGAACCAGATCGGGATGGTACCAGTGAGTGCAGCCCGACCCGCTGATAATGAGCGCTTTTCCTTCGGTCTTCTCGGCCGTGTCCGCCCATTCGCGGGCGATCTGGATGGCTGTCTCAGCGCCTACTCCGGTAATCCTCTCCTGCCAGCCGGGGGTATAGTGTTTCGGGTCGTCGTAGCCTTCGGGATAGTCGCCTGGAAGCCCGCGGGAGATGCCCAGGTGTGCGGCCAGCAGATCGAAGGCTGTCGTCACCAGCGCCTCGGAGCCGTCTGCCATCTTCACCTTTCGCACCGGTACGCCCCGCTTGAACAGCGTCGCAGTGGCGCTCAGATCGGTTGTGCCAAGATCAAGGCTGAATGTATCGCTGAAGTCGGGAAATGCGACCTGCGCGACCCCATCGGACGTTTCAAGAAGAGTCAGGGTCGGGTCTATGGCCTCGCCGGAGACGGCGTCCACCATCTCGAGGTTCCAGTTGCCCGTAGGCTCCTTCTCCCAGCGGAAACCTATGCTTCCCTTCGGGAGCCTGAGCCTCCCGGAGGGCGCGTCGAAAAGAAGGGTCTTCCACTCAGCGTTCTCCTCGCCGCTGTATTCTTCGATGTCCGATGCTCTGAGAAGCCGACCGGGAACGTAGTAGCCGTCTTTCTGATCCAGCATCAGCAGAAACGGAAGGTTCGTATATCGCTTGACGTACTCCTGGAAGTAAGGAGCCTGACGGTCGATGAAGAACTCCTTCACAACCACATGGTTGAGCGCCATCATGAACGCGGTGTCGGTCCCCGGCTTGATCGGAACCCACGTGTCGGCGAACTTAGCAGTATCGTTATAGTTCGGCGCAAGGAGGACCATCTTGCCACCCTTATACTTGAACTCCGTCATAAAGTGCGCGTCCGGGGTCCGGGTCATCGGCAAGTTCGTTCCCATGATGATCCAGTAGTAGCTCTGGAACCAGTCGGCGGCCTCGTGGACGTCGGTCTGCTCGCCCCAGGTCATCGGTGAGACGTGCGGAAGATCGTTATACCACTCGTAGAAGCTGAGGTGCGCGCCGCCGAGGAGGTTTATCAGCCTCGCTCCTGCCGTGAAGCTGACCATGCTCATCGCAGGGATCGGTGAGAAGCCGGCCAGACGATCCGGGCCGTACTTCTTGATCGTGTAGACGAACGCCGCGCCCGCAAGCTCCGTGGCCTGGTCCCAGGTGACGCGCCGCCATCCGCCTTTACCTCGCTGGCTCTTGTACTGCTTCGCCTTCAGCGGGTCCTCCACAATGCTGCCCCAGGCCTCGACGGGGTCCAGTCCACGGCCGGTAGCCTCCTGATACAGGTCCCAGAGCACACCGCGGACGTAAGGATACTTGATCCTGATCGGACTGTAGACATACCACGAGGCAGAGATGCCGCGCTGGCATCCTCTCGGCTCGTAGTTGGGTGTGTCCGGGCTGATCTGCGGCCAATCGTTCGCCTGGAGCTCCCAGGCCACGATGCCGTCTTTCACATAGACTAGCCAACTGCACGAACCGGAACAGTTCACGCCGTGGCTCGTTCGGATCACCTTGTCGAACGCCCAGCGCTTCTTATAGAAGTCCTCCCACTGCCGGGAAGCATTGGTCACACGAAACCAGCGCAACCCATTCTTATTGGAACCATTACGGCTATTTTTAGGCATTTTACCTCCTGATGTCCTGAGCTTCACCTGCTGCGTGCGTCGCAGCAGCGCCGGCTTCTTGTTGTTCCTCGGGACCAGATTCGGGCGGCTTCGCCACCGTGGTCTTCAGAAACTCGACAAGCGCCAGCGTGGTTTCCTTCCAAGCCTTCTCTCCTCCCGGCCTGGTCATGTATTGCTTCGTCTGGCTTACCATCGTCTTGGCGTAGGGCGGAGGCGACTGCAGGAACTTAGCCAGGAGATCGGCCGCTTTTTCAGGTTCTGCCGCTGGATCTTTCAGCCCCTGTTCTTTGAACCACTGTGCGATTGGGTTCACCTGTCCGAGCGAGACCCACGCGAGCATCGCGCCCGATAGGTCCGGGCCGGTCGCCTGGCCGCTGACTTTGGCCTCCTTGACTGCGTGGCAGGATGTGCAGCCGTAGGTGACGGTGAACATCTCCCTACCCTTCTCCGCCAGTTCTATATCGACGGCTATAGCCACTTTTGGTACGCTCATTTGGTCACCCTGGTTGCCCCTGGGGACTGCGAGAAGCAGCCCCACCGTGCCGAAAAGACCCACCGCCAGCCAGACCGCTACCCGGACAATAAGGCGGTTCGCCTCAGTGTCGCTCCTTGGGAGCCTGACTGTCTTGGTTCCTTGCTTCATTTCGGTTTTCCTCCTGGCGAAAGGGTGCGGATGTAGGCAACGAGGTGGCCGATCTCCTGCTCGCTCAGCGGACCTCCGGCGGACAGAGCGAAAGGCTCCATCTTCGTGCCCGGCCGCCCTGTGCGGATAGACTCCGCGATGAATCCATCGGTCGCGGCCTTGAGGAACGTGCGGCTGGCAAGTTGGTTGCCCGAGCCGCCGACTCCTGCCTTCCCATGGCACTCTTCACAGTGTTTGGTATAAAGTCTCTTTCCTTTGACCGCCGAGCCTGCCGGGGGCGGCTCGAGCTCGTTCCAATGGTCTTCCACGCCGCCCTTCACATACGCGACCAGTCGATCGAACTCAACCTCGGACAGGCCCGAACTGGTAGATCCAAATGCGCCCATGATCGTGCCCGGACGCCCCTGTCCTATTTGCGCTCGTATGAACTTTTCACTTGCGGTCTCTAGAAACCTCTGGCTGCGGATGGCGGGCATCTCGCGGGCGAAGAATGGATCGAACCTGCCCTTCTCGCCGGACCCATGGCACCTCTGGCAGAGCATATTGTAGAGCTGCTCCCCTGAATACGGCCTCGAGTTCGTCTCGCGAGCCCGAGAGACGAAATAGTCATCCGGCAGATATTGCCGCGGAGCAATGTGGTTCGCCTGCTGTGAGAGCAGGAACACCAGCATTGCGTCCATCTCTTCATCGGTGAAATCCTGGGGCGGCATATCGCTGCTCGGAGACACGCCCTGAGGGTCCTTGAAGTGCTCGGCCAGCCAGTTCCATGCCGTATGCTCTCCAGTGACGTGCGTGAAGGAGAACTCTGTGGGGATTTTCAGGCCCACATTGTCCAGCGCAGGCCCCAGAGTTCCACCAAGCCCGCCCAGCTTGTGGCAGCTACGGCAGCCGTGTTCTTCGAAGAGCGCCGCACCCTTTGCAAGAAGGGGAGCGCCATTGTCCGCCAGCCACTCAGCGTCGTGACAGGCTCCGCATGAGCTCTGGATCAGCTTTGTTGGCAGGAGGGGATCATCCCAATGCACGTCTACGCCGCGCGCGTCTCTCCAGGTCGTCGCCACCCCTTGCCCCCTGTGACATGTGGTGCACCCGAACTTCTCGACCGGATGACTGGTAAGGATATCCCCCGGATGCTTCCGGAACGGCTGCTTCGCGCCGTCCATCAGCGGATTGTCCATGCCCAGATGGCACGTGACGCACCGGTCCATCACTTTGAGCGCAGGCACTACCGCCTGACGCTGCTTGATCCGAAACTCCTGCGCCAGTTCGCACACTTGCCCCTCTTCTGGTGGAGCAGTCGGCAGCATGCTCTGATATTCCTGTTGATATTCCCTCCACTCGGTCAGATAGCTGCTCTTGGCTACCATGATGCCGAACAGAACCAATACAACGACGCTAGCAACAACTAGAACGTATCTCATAGGCCAATTAGATCCTCACGCTGTTAACGAAGAAAGCTCGAAAGGAAAGAATGTTAGAAACTTCAGACTTAGGCTCTCTTCAGACACAACTGGTTTACCTGTCACCTGTTGCCTCGCTCATCACTCATCGCTCATCGCTCATTGCTCATCAATGCACCGGCCAGTTAGAACTCGACCAGTAAAACTCCCAGTTAGGACCGCGGAATATGGTGCCCACGACTGTAAGGACGATAAATCCGGCCAGAAAGCAGCTAAACAATGCGATGGCCGACATTCGAGTAGACTTCGTCCGTCTGAGCACAAGCAGACAGTAAGCAACATAAACCAGCATCAGTAGAGTGCCGGGATTAATGATCGTGATCACAAGCTGCGGTATGTCTGGGAACCAGGTGCGGAGCCAACCGACGGTCACCGGAATCGCGACGGCCGCAGCAGCAGCAACAAGTGCGAAAACAAACGATTTGGCCGCGATCAATCCGCCCAGCCTGTTCGTGAACCAGATCCCCTGCTCATCCTTCTCGCGGTCGAGGTAAGGGATAAGCCCAAGTCCGATCAGGACTATCGTCGGGATCAGAATCCCTCCCGCAAAGGCTGAGTATGCCACAATCTCCTGAAGCCCCAGGAAGTACCACGGCGCCTTGGCCGGGTTCTCAGGTATGAGAGGGTTGGCAAGTTCTTTCAAAGGCGCGTTGAATACCAAAGACAGAAGGAAGACAACAGCGGTGATCACCATTCCGGCAGCCGCCTCTGCCAGAAAAGCATAAGGCCAGGATGGCACGGTGTTGTCCGGCGCACGGCTGACCGCGGGTGTACGTCCGCGTATCAGCGCCATAAGTCCGTAGGTCTTGACGCCGGTGCTATCGCCCAGGAACGGACGCTGACCCTCCTGGTCCTTAGCGAACGGATTGCGCATGGGGATGCGATTAGCCCACGATGGCCTGGCAAGGCCTCCGTCCTTCCTGCTCCGCCAGAAATGGACTCCCATCAGCGCGAAAAGTGCCGCCGGAAGTATCACGCAGTGCAAAACGTAGAACCGGACCAGCGCTGGCTCTCCTACGTGTTCCGCTCCCAGCAATATCTGCTTCTGCAGTCCGCCTATGTCTATCTGTGACGTAATGCCCAAAGCATCCGTGATTTCTCGGGGGGATGCCGCTATGTTCGCGCCAACAGTAATAGCCCAGAACGCCAATTGGTCCCACGGCAGGAGGTAACCGGTGAAGCTCAGCGCCAGTGTGAGGACAAGAAGCCCCAACCCTATAACCCAGTTGAACTCTCGCGGCTTCTTGTAAGCTCCCGTATAAGCCACTCGCGCCATGTGGAGAATAACAACGATAACCATGGCGTGCGCCGCCCATCGATGGATGTTCCGCAGGAACATTCCTCCCGGCACTACGTAGACTATGTCCTTGATGGATCGGTAAGCGTTCTCTGTGCTGGGCTGATAGTAGATCATCAAAAGCAGCCCGGTGATCGTGAGGATCGCGACAAGCACACCCGCCATTACGCCAAGGCCCATAGTATAAAACGGCCTCAGACTGTAGAGGTGAGTCCGTACTGCGTGCGCGTGCAGCCACAGGTTCGAGAATACCGCCTGTGAGCGGGCTCTGTCCGAATCCGGCAGGCTCTGACGAACCACGCTCTCCTTAAACGTGCGCGGAAGTTGTACCAGGTTGCCGACAAATCCCCTATCATCACCGGTCTCGACCGGCTTCTCTCGTTCTATATCAGGTTTGCCGTCGCTTTCCTGTAAAGGAGGTTTCACGACCATCTCTCATCTCCTAACCCGGCAGAGCCGGGGCCTATTTTAGTCACTTTCGCGTTTTTCCCGGTTAAAGGGCCGTGCGTTTTGAGCAGCCCTGATATTACGTCTCAAACTTGAACTTTGTGCCGACCGGCACTTCCTGATCAGCGTGGACCACCAGTTGACAATCTGGCGACAGGGACAGCTTCCACCATTGGAGCGGCCTCGGCGCAGGCCCCCCCAGCACACGTCCATCCATAGAGAAATGAGAACCGTGGCAGGGGCAATGGAATCCGTCCGGCCCCACAGCCACTATGCATCCAAGGTGTGTGCAAACCTGAGTCAGGGACCAGAACTCCTCGCCATCCCTGAAGATTGCGACCTGGTTGTCCGGCAGCAGAGTCGCCTCACCTGAAGTGAACTCTGACGGCGAACCCACCTTGAACGACAGCGAGGGCTCAGGGAGCACATCGGGCTTAATTACGCGCGCGGCGCTCGCGCCCACCGCCGCAACGACTACACCGGCAAGGCAGGCGCCGCACTGGGAGACAAAGTCGCGGCGGCTCATCCGCCCACGGCGCTCCTCTTCCTCTGCCTGACGTCTGGCGATCTCGTGCGCATCCGCCCTCTCTACAAGGGGTCGAGGCTTTGGCCTGTGGTTCTTCTCATCGGATGGGTTCATTGCCAGCCCTCCTGATACCGGAATCTCTCCATCGTTATCGTGTTCGTTGGACATCTCTCGGCGCAGAGCCCACACCGGATGCACAAAGTCTCGTCCTTGATCATCGCCGTGTTCTCTTCAAAGTCGATTTTATTGCCGTATCGGACTCCCATCAGGTCGTCGAGCAGATGATCTTGACCCGTCACAGCCACAAGCTCACCGATGGGCACAAGTTTCAGACACGATTCCGGACATACGTCCACACACCCGCCGCACATGATGCACTTGTCGGAATCAAAAATTGTATTGACTCCGCAGTCGAGGCATCTGCTCGCCTCGCACACCGCAATCGCATCCCCGTAGCCAATCTCGACCGGGGTGCTCCAGCTCTGAACGCGCTTAGAGGCATCAACTATAGGCGGATTGATGCGGCGGATTTTTTCATATCCCTTCTCCCGCGCGTAGTCCGCGACTGGAACGTGAAACTCTATCGCAGATGGACCAGGATAACTGCCGCGAAGATATTGGTAGATCCCGCGCGCCGTTTGCTTGCCCGATGCAATAGCGTCTATCATCAGCTTGGGACCCGTCTGGATATCGCCCGCAAGGAAGACTCCCGGGGCCGTCGTTTCGTTCGTCAGCTCGTCGTGCTTGATCTGTTTGCGTTCTGTCAGATCGATCCCATCTCGGTCGGGGTCTATGAAATTAAGGTCTGCAGCTTGGCCGATTGCCACAAGGACCGTGTCGGCGGGAAGTTCAAATGTGTCGGAACTGTCGAACTTTGGAGAGAAGCGTCCGTCTTCATCGAACACTGAGACTACACGCTCGAAGATCACGCTGGAGACGTTTCCGCTGCTGTCCCTGTAGATCTCGACCGGGCCAACGCGGTTATGTCGGGCTACGCCCTCCTGAGCGGCTTCCTTAATTTCTATATCGTCGGCCGGCATCTCGTCGCGGCTTTCGAGGCAGCAGAGGTGTACCTCACGGACGGACGGCTGCCTGGCGGCTGTTCGAGAGACGTCGAACTCTGTCTGGCGGATGACCGTCCTTCCGACGTCGAACGCGACATTTCCGCCCCCGATTACCACTACTCTCTGGCCGAGTGGGTTCGGTCTGCCTAATGCGACATCCCGTAGGAACTCCACACCGCCGATCACACCCGCACCATCGGCTCCGGGAATCTGCAGTCTCCTGGAGTGTTTCGCGCCGACCGCAATAACTACAGCAGCGAACTCTTTACGTAGGGCTTCAAAGCTGATGTCTTTTCCGATCTCGACACCGCAGCGAATCTCCACTCCCATAGCCTCTATCACAGCCACTTCGGAGCGGATTACTTCACGCGGCAGGCGGTACTCCGGCACGCCCGTGTAGAGCAGACCCGCAGGCGCCGGCTCCATCTCGAAGATGACCGACCGGATCCCCATAAGCGCAAGGTCATGGGCGCAGGCCAGTCCGCCCGGCCCGCCGCCAATTATCGCAACTCTTTCCCCGTCCTTGTTTCGCTCGCGGACCTGCCGGGCCGCCTTCTGGATCAGCCCAAAGAGGCTGTCCAACTCCTCGCTCGACTCACAGTCGCGCCTTGGCCAGCGGCGCTTGAGATAGTCCAGAAAGCCCTTAGAGTTGCTTTGGCCTGCCTCGGGGCCGAACTTCTCGGTTGCGAAGCCTTTAAGAGCACGTATTGCGACCGGATCGTCCACACTTCCTCTTCGGCAGGCGACTTCGCATGGAGCGCCGCACACCCGACCGCAGATCGAGGCCAGAGGATTCGGTCCCCTTGCGATCAGATAAGCCCTCTCATAATCCCCTTCCGCGATTGCCCGGATGTAGCCCCGCGCATCGGTGTGTACAGGGCAGGCATACTGGCATTTGATCTGCCTCTTCCAGTAGTCATAGCCGGGGACTTCGACGTAGTATCTGTCCGCTGCGTCCATTCTTCTCATCGACCCTCTTCACAGCGCGTCAGGCGAAACCACACGAACCGATAGTTAAACATCAGAGGCACATCCTCCAGCAGGAACTTCACCGCAAGTCCAGCAAGTAGCGCTGTCAGAAGGTTGCCCTGCAAATTACCTGCGCCACCCATTGTGAGCACGGCCGCTGCTGTTGCTGGAAGCCGGAATGATTCCTTTGCAAGCATCGCGTGACGCACCCCTACGTATATCAGAGGAGCGCCGAGCACCCAGGCAGGAATGGCTGCAAGTATCGCATCGGCGCGTCCCGCGAGCATCCCAATTACGAGAAGGGCTGTTCCGATCATGACGCCTGAAGCTCCTGATCTGGCTCCCATCTGGTAATGGGCCGTCATACCTCCCGCGCCGTGGCACATCGGCATACCTCCAAGCAACCCGGCAGCCAGGTTGCCCAGACCGATCGTTCTGGCAAGCTTTCCTGCGGTGACGTGCTCTCCGGCTTGCCCAAAGTACCTTCTCGCACAATCTGTAGTGGCGATGACAGCGTTACCAAGGGTGAGCGGGAGCTGTGGCAGCACGAGCAGAAAAAGCGCACTCGAGAAATCAGCGGCCGAGGGCAAAACTCCCGTAGCAGCAGATCCACCGGCACTCTGGGTGCCATGCACCACTGTTGCCAAACCGTCAGGGAAGCTAATCAGCAGCTTCAACCCGGCGCGTACCATCATCAGGCCCAACCCAAACTGCAGGCCGTGGACCAACACCCGCGGGAAGATGCTGTCGAGCTTGTCCGCGAGTTTCGTAAGACTAATTACGAGGAAAATGCCGGCCATCCACAAGGCAGTTGCACGGATTTCTCCGGAGGTCGCGCCGGTAGCAATGGCGACAACAGCAGCGGCCTTTAGTGGCTGCACCGGCATGGGCAGCCCGTAGTAAACTCCCACAAGGATATAGCTGAGACCGACAAGCCAGAGAACGCGGGCTGCATCAAGTCCGTTGAAGACTATGAGCCCCACCATCAACGGCAGAAGTGTGCCGAGGTCGCCCAGAGATCCAACAAACTCCTGAGCCGTGAATCTGAACCTCGCCCCACACTGCCTGTCTCTTTTCACGTAAGTCAACCTCCGACGGAATCTGTTCACCAACTGTATATATAGTAACTGGCAAATGGACGCGTGCAGTATGATCTGGATCATACTGTCGCTCGGCAAATTCAGTATCATTAAGTCAGATATGACCTAGATCAAATTTCTCGCTCCGACAAGTTGGTAACATAGGTGAGGCAGTACCTCGTTTTGAGTGCATCCTAAAACTCGAAAAGCTGGTGCAGTCGCATCCTTCGACAAGCTCAGGATGCATAAAAAGAACTGCCTCTGCAACAGTTTTAGGACGCACTCTCAGTAGTACAAGGCAGAGGCAGCGTGATGAGTCTTGCGGCACTGGAGATAAGTAACCGTGTGGGACTCCTGAAGCGAAACACCTTCTTCAAGGGTATTGACGAAGACATCCTGGAGGGTATCGCTCCCAGATTTGTCTGTCGCGAGTACAAGCGCAACGAACATATCTGGCTGGAGGGTGATGACTCCGACCTCTTCGCAATTATCCGCGACGGGTACGTCAAAATCGTGAAACACTCCGATGTCGGAAAAGACATTCTTCTTGAGCTTCTCGGACCAGGGGATGTTATCGGCGCAGTGGCACTTCTCGAAGGTAGAGCTTATCCTGCGAGCGCAAAAACTCTTGATCGTACGTTATTGCTTGTGCTTTCACGCGACGAGTTCCTTGACATTATAGCACAAGTTCCACAGATTGCAGCCCAGGCACTCATAGCCATAGGAGCCAGGCTCCGCCACGCACACGAGATGATGAAGCAGCTCACAGTCGATTGTGTCGAAACGCGCATTGCAAACGTGCTGCTTCTGCTTTCATCCCGTGCTGCAGAGGTTTCTGCAAACAGGATAGTTCTAAGGGTGAGGCTGACCAGGCGGGACATCGCGGAAATGGTCGGGACGACTCTGGAGACAACAATACGAATCCTCAGCAGGTGGGAGAAATCCGGAATTGTGACCCGGGAGCAGGGCCATATTGTCATCCTCGACATGGAATCCCTCAAGATTCTTGCTTCCGATGAAAATTCTGCCCAGATATGACTCAGGTCATACCACCGTACTATCCGCGGGCGTAAATTGGAGATAGGAAGTTTCCTTAGGCATCCTGAGGTATAGAATGAAACAGCTAGAACTGCCCGAACCCATACGGTGTATGTGCACCGAACATCAGATGATACTTTCGCGGCTGGAGAGCTTACGGTCAGCCGCAAATGCAGGAGCGGCCGACGTTGCCCAACTTGCGCACCTGGCAACAGAACTGCTCTCCATACTCAACGCTCACATATATAAGGAAGAGAACCTGCTCTTTCCAGCCGTGAAGACGGCTCTTGGCAATCGAGAGGATGCGCTTGATATCCTGGAAGCCGAGCACAGTCAGGTGACGGAGCTTAGGGACATTCTTGCCAGCCTTGCCGAAGAACCCCGCCCTGAAAACGTCTCCGATTACAGAAGCCGCATTGCCAACTTCGCCTCTACCGCTGCCGAGATGATGCGTCCACATATTTTCAAAGAGGACCACGTACTCTACCCGCTGGCTGCGACGATAGTCCCAAAGGAACAACTAACTCGCATCGATTAGTGATTATCAAATCTTTCCTGCGCTGCCGAGTTCGCACATCCACTTGGCCGCAATCTGCTTCACTGCTGATTTGGCATCAAGAAGAGCATGAGCATACCACGCTTTGCCGCCTTTCGCTGCTGTGCAACGAAGGCAAACTGAACATCTGCACGGACAGGAAATCCGAGCTTGTTGTTAAAACCGGAACCAAGACACTGTGCAAGATGATAGAGCCTGGCGAATATCAGATCAATGTGCCTCGTCCGACCGCAAGCAAAGGATCGACTGATAGTTGTAGACATTACTTGGATACTGGAGACGCTACGACGACGTCTAACCCCAAGTTTCTCAACTGTCTCAGAATGTCGGGGTCGATGCCGGAATCAGTGATTAGTATGTCGATTGCGGTCACTGGCGCTACACGAGCATACGCGAACCGTCCGATTTTTGAAGAATCGCAAAGGGCTATAAACCTGCTTCCGTGACTGTAAATGGTCACTTCTTGTCGAGCAGCGCTGCGATTGTCGGTCGTAATGCCTCGGTGGACGTCAAGAGCTGCTAAACCCATGAAAGTTGTGTCCCAATAGATCGAATCGAGTGATTCTTCACAGTTGGATTGCAGAGACTCGGGCCGGATGGTCCCTCCCACGAAATCAACAGGAGCAATATCGTTTGAGGCAAGATACGTGGCGATGTCGAGTGCGTTGGTTACGACCGATATTCCCGTCTTGGGCGGTAGCAAGATAGCGAGTTGATATGTGGTTGTGCCGCCGCCGATGAAGACGGCGCCTGACTCCGGTAAATAAGCCAGCGCGGCCTGCGCGATCGCAGCTTTTTCCGGCCCGTGTTGGTCCCTGGACTGCCTGTAAGGCACGCGCGGAACCGCGGTCTCCTTGACGACCGCGCCCCCATGAACTCGAATAATCTTATTCTCGTCATGGAGCGCATCGAGGTCTCTGCGAATCGTACTTATCCCTACACCCAGAACCTCCGCCATCTCTGTTGCGTTAACAGATCCCTGTTCCTGGGCATATCTGTAGATAGTCCTGCGACGTTCGGCGGCGATCAGATGGTTCTGCCGCGTCCGCTTTTGATCGACCATAGTTACATCCTCTTGCAAACACTCTCAGGCAAATGCTCCAGCCTCAACGTTCAACCGCATCTGAATTATACCATGTAACCACCGTTATGTACAGCATAATCATGCAAGTTAGCGAAATAACATTCATGAACATCCGACAGACACTTGACAACCGCTCGAATTAGAGGATATACTACCAAAAGCATTCATTGGCTTTGACGGAGTTAAGATGGAAAGCACAAGATTCACCGATGTGTTGTGCCTTGGCATTTTCGTGGCCGATGCTTTGGGCAGACCAATTGAGCGGATGCCCGAATGGCGTCAGCTTGCCTTGGTCGAGAGGGTCGAACTACACGTTGGAGGGTGCGCGAACAATACAGCGACCGGCCTTGCCAGACTTGGACTGAAAGTCGGGGTAATTGGAAGGATCGGCAATGATGGTTTCGGTGATTTCATACTAAAACACCTCAGCAGCGAACATATCGACGTGAGAGGTCTGCGCAAGGATGAGAAGGAAAACACTTCATTTACGTTCGTTATGATAGCTCCCGACGGCGAGCGCGCTTTCTTCCATTATGTCGGCGCAAATGGCGCATTCTGCTACGATGACATTGATTTCTCTCTGATCGAAGATTCCCGAATTCTGCACGTTGCGGGATCATTTGTAATGCCCGGGCTGGATGGTGAACCGACGGCGATGCTCCTTAAGAAGGCGAAGGAAATGGGAGTCGTAACCTCGCTTGATACGGTATGGAACGGGTCTATCGACGCCTATGAGACTCTGAAGCCATCGCTTCCTTATCTGGACTATCTCCTGCCAAGTATCGAAGAGGCGCGGCTGATGGCTGGACATGAGTCGCCTCGGGATGTAGCGGACTTTTTCATCAGTCACGGTGTCGGAACCGTAGGCTTGAAGATGGGCGCTGAAGGATCGTTCGTTAAGAGCCGGGACGAAGAGGTTATGGTTCGAGCTTTCAGGGTGAATGCTGTCGATACAAGCGGAGCGGGAGATTCCTGGATAGCAGGTTTCCTGGCCGGTATTCATAATGGATGGGATCTCGAGAAGTCGGCCCGGTTGGGAAGCGCTATGGGAGCGCTGTGCGCAACATCTATTGGGACCACATCGGGACTGAGGGGCTGGGAAGAAACGATCAAGTTCATGAAAGAGGCAGAGGTTTTATGAAGCTCCTGAAAAAGAAGGTGGAAAAAGACCTTCTTCGGCGGATGTATTATCAAATGCTTATGGCGCGCCGCTTTGAAGAGCAGGCGAGCCTTCTATTCGTTAACGGCGAACTTCCGGGGACTGTGCATCTTTATGCGGGTCAGGAAGCTGTGGCAGTGGGAGTGTGCTCCGCCCTGCGAAAGGATGATTACATAACAAGCACCCATCGCCCTCACGGTCATGCCGTGGCCAAAGGAATACCGGTGAAAGCGCTGATGGCCGAGCTTTTCGCGAAAACCACCGGCTGCTGCCGGGGCTATGGCGGATCGATGCACATGGGCGACATCGACTACGGCATGGTTCCGGCTATCGCCATAGTCGGCGGAGGGATACCGGTTGCTGCCGGCATCGGGCTTGCCTTCAAGCGATTGAAGACGGATAGAGTGGTGGCATGCTTTTTCGGGGATGGCGCCAGCAGCGAGGGCGCATTCCATGAAGGCGTCAATATGGCTGCGATATGGGACCTCCCGGTCATCTTCGTCTGCGAAAACAACCTCTACGGAGCATCGACCCACGTCTCAAGGGTCATGAAGGTGGACAATATCGCGGAGAGAGCATCGGCTTACGGCATTCCTGGGGTCATAGCCGACGGAATGGACGTGCTTTCCGTGTATGACGCGACCGTTGAGGCGGTAGAACGTGCACGGTCTGGAAGCGGCCCAACTCTGATCGAGTGCAAGACCTACCGTTTTCTCGGCCACTCTCGCACTGACCCTCAGCAGTATCGCTCTAAGGAAGAGATGGAATTCTGGAAGTCGAAGGATGCCATTCCCCGCTTGAAAGCCTGGTTGATCGAGAATGAACACTTCACAGCGGAGGAGATCGATCGGATTCATGAAGAGGTCGAACGGGAACTCGATGAGGCCGTGGAGTTTGCGAAGAACAGCCCGAGTCCGCTGCCTGAAGACGCGCTGAAGAACGTATTTGTCGGTGAAGGGAGTTAGCCGGAATGCGCAAGCTGACTATAGTAGAGGCTCTAAAAGAGGCCATCAGAGAAGAGATGATCCGTGATGAGCGGGTTTTTTGCATTGGGGAGGACATAGGGACTCCTGGAGGCTGGGGCGGCGCGTTCACCGTGACAAAGGGGCTTTCGGAGGAGTTCGGACTCGACAGGATACTTGATACGCCTATAGCCGAGACCGGCATCGCAGGCGTAGCGGTAGGGGCAGCCATTGGAGGGCTTCGACCGATTGCCGACGTGCAGTACGGCGATTTCCTATTCTGCATGATGGACCAGCTTGTCAACCAGGCCGCCAAGCTCACTTATATGTCAGGCGGGAAGCTCTGCATACCGATGGTGATGCGGGCGCCGGTCGGCGCGACGACAAGGGCGGCGCAGCATTCCCAGAGTCTCGAAAGTTATTTCGTTCATGTGCCCGGGTTGAAAGTGGCGGCGCCATGCACTGCCTACGACTGCAAGGGGCTGTTGAAAAGCGCGGTAAGGGATGACAACCCGGTACTCTTCTTCGAGCACAAACTCCTCTACGGCTCGAAGGGTAACAGGGCCGAAGCTGGAGCATTGAGCCCCGCCGGAGATGTCCCGGAGGAGGAGTACCTGATCCCGTTCGGGAAGGCAGTCGTAAGACGGGAAGGCAGGGACGTTACCATCGTCGGCAAGCTCCTTACCGTCTACAGGGCGCTTGAGGCGGCTGAAATTCTGTCCAAAGAAGGCATAGAGGCCGAAGTGATAGACCCCAGGACGCTCGTGCCGTTCGACTGGGACACGCTGCTTTCATCCGTAAAAAAGACTGGCCGTCTGGTCGTGGTGGACGAAGAGCCGGGAAATTGCGGCTGGGCTTCAGACATTGGGGCCAAGACATCAGAGATGGCCTTCGACTATCTGGACGCCCCTGTCAGGAGAGTCACGGCAATAGATACCCCTGTGCCCTTCGCGCCTGAGATGGAGCGATATTATCTTCCGAACGCCGAGAAGATTGTCGCGGCAGTAAAGAGTCTAACCTGATCTATTCACGAGCATCAGCAGGCTTCGGCAGACAAGCAGTCCGAAGCAACTGCTGAAGATCGTGGCGGCAGTGAAGAGTCTAATGGTTTAGAACTATGCCTTTGGTTCCTATGCGCGAACTGCTCGAAACCGCGCTTAAGAATAGCTATGCGGTAGGTTATTTTGAAGCCTGGGATCAGTACTCCCTTGAGGCTGTGATCGAGGCTGCCGAGGAATCGCGGTCTCCGGTCATAATCGGCTTCGGCGGAATGATGATGAACCAGGAGTGGTTCGGGAGCGGCGGGATCAGTCGGCTTGCTGCAATGGGCAGAGTGACCGCAGAGGATGCGAAGGTCCCGGTTTCCTACCTTCTAAACGAGGTGGAAAGCTTCGACCACATAAAACAGGGGCTTGCAGCCGGGTTCAACGCCGTGATGCTCGACACGTCGGAGCTCCCGCTTGAGGAGAACATCGTCGAGACGAAGAAGGTGGTGGACGCCGCCCATGCGCTCGGTGCGGATGTCGAGGGAGAGTGCGATCCGCTTCCTGACGCTTCGGGAACGACGGGCGCGCATTCTGGCGCTAAGAAAACTGACCCCGAAGAAGCATCCAGGTATGTTAACAATACCGGAGTCGATGCGCTCTCCGTTGCAATCGGGAACGAGCACATCCAGACTGAGGGCAAGTCGAGCATCGATTTCGATTTTTTAGCTCGTATCCGAGATGCGGTCCCGGTCCCGCTCGTAATCCATGGGGGAACAGGTTACCCTGACGATGCCGTCAGGTTGTCCATTGAGCTTGGCGTGGCGAAGTTCAACGTCGGCTCCGTCTTAAAACGGATCTTTCTAAATAAGATACGTGAGTCTATCGCCCGACTCCCGGAGAAGGCGAACTTCCAGGAAGCGATAGGCTCCAGGAAGCCGGGCGATATCCTTCAATCGGGAAAAGAAGCCGCAAAGGTCGAGGTTATGCGGCGAATGGTCGTCTACGGCAGCAAGGATAAGGCTTGATGGGGTCCGGGATTGCAAATCCCGGACCATCACGTGAGCGCTAGAATGAAGACGACACCGTCAGCCCGGCGAAGAAGTTGGTGCTGTCACTGCCGGCAGCCGAGAGAGCGTCCCTGAGTTCTCCATCAATAACCCGTGTGTAGGTGACGGATGGTACCATGCTCACTTTTTCGCCAATCTGGATCGGCAGGCTGACCCCTATCAAAAAGTCGGTCAACGCGGAGGTTTCGGCGCCGTAGTTGAAACCATTGTGTCCCGAGGAGCCGTAACCTACTCTGGCCGCAAACCCCATGGCCGGAGCCTTCTGCTTCCAGGGCATGGGGCATTCATAGCTCGTGCCGAAGCTGGCGTAGAATCCGTCGGCCTCATCGAAATCGTAGTTGATGGCCAGAGTCGGAGAAAGATTTCCACCGAAACACATGCTGCCGAATACTTCCGTCGTGTTGGAAGCCGATGTATTTGGAAAGGTATAGCTTACGATGCCCGCGTTCATCGCGTGGCCGCTCTTTGCTGTCCAGTCATAACTGAGCGTGTAGTCTATCTCGGTAAACTCTCCGGAGTTGCCGCTCACATCCGTTGTATCTGCGCTTGCCCAGAAGTTGAAGCTTAGGCCGGTCGGGTGCGAGACGGTGAGCGATGGCTGATACGCCGGGTCCGGATTGAGAGAGATTCCCCGCCAGATGTATTTGGAAACGTAGGCGAGGTCCATCGCGGTCGATATGCCCGTGGCAAGAACATCGGGGACGGACTCCTGTGCGGTTACGGCCGGCGCAGCCACCAGGCAGCAAACCGCCAGCAGGTAGAACGGGATGAGTCTTCCTTTCATTGTTTTGCCTCCTTTCAGAAGTTTACATCCAACTGTGCGGTCCACTTCATCTTGCCGTTGATGTCTTTGTCATTGAACCAAACCGGTCCAACCAGTATGCTCGCATTCTTGGCAAAGAGGTAATAGAGACCGAATCCCCCGGCGCCAATGGCGTTGTCCCCACTGGCGTAGTCGGCAGCAAATATGAACTTATCAGGTACAAGTACCCTGTCGTAGGCTATCATAAAGCCTGTATTCTCCTTCTCGCCGGCGCTGCTCTTCAGCACGTCCTTGTTTCCGACGTAGAATGACGCAGCAAGTCTTCCGGCTCCGTTCGGCAGGCTCTTCCCCACTATCAGGTGAATGACGTTCTGATTTGTAACATCCGACTTGGTTCCAAAGTTGAAGAACCCAAGTTGAACGGCCGGCGCATTCTTCGATAGTGCGCCTTCTGGATAACCGATCTTTGCGTTAAAGAACAGTGGGTCATCAGCCGGTGACAAGTAATCAATTCCATATTCGGCTGCCAGTCTACTGCGAAAAGTTACACCCCAAGTCAGGCCATAGTCGGCCGGGAACTGGGCGACCGGGTCGTCGCTGGGCGAGCCCAAACGCGCGTATGTGTCGTAAGTGATGTGGGTGAGTCCCCGGGGCTGGATGTCTATTGTGCACGGCGTCCAGTAAGTCGTAGACGGAGTTGCAACAACACCCGTGGAACTGACGGCTACTGCAAAGGCAGCAGCGACTAGAGAGCACAAACAGGTTTTCATTTGATGTTTCCCCTTTCTGCAAATAGGATTTAGATGTCCTCATGGTAGAGAGTAAATGTTTCCGCAAGATTGCGGATATGCTAAAGCTTCGTTTCGGGTTGCAGGGAGACTCAGAGAAGTGGAGTTTACAAGACGCGACCCATGGGTAGTTTTCAAGCGGCTCCGATGGAGGATCGGAGCGATACTGCAACAGGAGGTTCCGCAATGTACGTGATAAGGAAGATTGGTTTTGCGGCTATACTGGCAGCCTTGCTGCTCGGCTTTCTTGCTGCGCTGGTCCTGGCAAACGGCGAAGTCCAACCGGCTGAACAGCCAAAACCAGCGGCTGCGCCAGCGGAAGAGGCCGCACCTCCGCCTGCGGGCAGGGGTCCCGCTGAGGCTGCGGAGGCGATTTCTATTGCCCCGATTTCAGCGATCCGCCAGAGAGGGCACGTGGCTAACGAGTGCGAGGCCCTGACAATGCTGAGGCAGTCCATAGCCGAGAGTGGCGGACAGAACACTTTTGGCGATTATCAGGTAGCCTACATGTTGGACCCGCCGCTCGGGTACTACGAAATGGCCGACGGAAGGCTGACCTGGAGGCCGCCTGCGCCCGGCGAGACGCAGCACATCGAGGCCGTAGTTATGGACTCGCTGACCGGACAACCGCTGCCCATCACTCCCACTGTTGAGGTGGTCGATCAGCAGGGAAGCGTAGTCCAGAGCAAGCAGTTGGTCTACTACTGGCACCCTATGGCGGGTCACTACGGCGCAAACTTCTCCGTCCCAACTGCGGGCAGTTACACCCTGCGCGTTCGCGCGCCCGCGCCCGATTTTCGCCGCCACGACCGGACCATGGGAGAGCGGTTTACTGCTCCTCTGGACGCGAGTTTCACAGACGTTCGGATAAGTCCGAAGGCGCCTCCATCGGCCGCACCCGAGGCCGTGTCCCCGCCGACGCCGCCGGCCGGCGCCGGTGTGCGCCTGTGAGCGTGCATGGCTAGAGAGGTGGAAGTCCTCTTCAGGCATACGCTCTCCGGCCTGTAGCCGACTGTAACTGCGTCACCGTGAGGTGGGGTGGGGAGCAACAGGAGGCGAAAGACCAGTCCGTAGGA
>JACPPP010000282.1 GCA_016190935.1 Armatimonadota bacterium
GGAAAGGTCAATCCCTCTATACCGGAGATGGCGGATATGGTCGGGTTCCAGGTGGTCGGCAATGATGCAACCATTGCGCTCGCCGTGCAGGCCGGACAGCTCGAGCTGAACGTCATGCTGCCGGTCGTAGCCCGGAACCTGCTGGAATCGATCAGGATTCTCGGCAATGCTTCAAAGGTCCTTGCCGAAAGGTGCGTTGAAGGGATTGCTGCGGACCAGGAGAAGGCCAAATCTTATGCTGAAAGGAGCCACGCGCTGGTCACGGTCCTCTCCCCTCGGATAGGATACTTAACCGCCGCAGAAATTGCGAAGGAATCTGCGAAGACAGGTAGAAGTGTACGAGAGATTGTAATCGAGCGGGGGTTAATCCCAGAGGAAGAGCTTGATACGCTGCTTGATCCTTATGCGATGACAGAACCGTCTGCGAGTTTTGAGTTGTGAGTTTTGAGTTCGCTCAAACTCACTTCAGTTACAGACGTGCGGAGTGCGGCGGCGCGCCGCCGCTTTGATAATCATGGCACAGGTGAAAGCGGGAGCTAAGCCGCTCCCGCACTCCACACGTCTGTACCCAATCTAATACCAGTTGCGTTTGGACCGGCCATATTTCTGAAACGCGAATTGCGCGAATTGTACGAATGACGCGAATGGTGCTGGTTTGTAGGCTGTACTTCTCATCTACAGCCATTCGCGTTCTTCGCGCTTCTTCGCGGCATTCGCGTTTCAAAGAGCCAGTAGGGTGACCTAACTTTGCACAATTGGTATAAGTTAAAGCCTTTGAGTTTTGAGTTGTGAGTGAACATGAAGACGAATGGCTATCGTGAGCTCCAGGTATGGCAAAAGGCGATGAAGTTAGCAGACGAAGTTGCTCGGATGCTCCGAGGACTGCAGAAGGCGATCACCACCAACTCATAACTCAAAACTCGTAACTCATAACTATCAGGAGGAACAAGTGCTGCAAAGTCAACAAAGCGGCATAGTGCTCGCAAGATTAGATGATGTTGTAAGGTGGGCCGAGAGGTCTTCGCTCTGGCCGCTTATGATGGGGCTCGCGTGCTGCGCTATCGAAATGATGGCAACCGCGGCGTCGAGATTCGATCTGGCCCGGTTCGGCGCGGAGGTTTTCAGAGCGTCCCCCAGGCAGGCGGACCTTATGATAGTCTCCGGCAGGCTCTGCATGAAGATGGTGCCCGTCTGCAAGCGGCTCTACGACCAGATGCCCGATCCTAAGTGGGTGATCTCCATGGGCGCCTGTGCATCCACGTCCGGGGTTTTCAGCAACTACGCCGTCCTGAACGGCGTCGATAAGATTATCCCCGTTGACGTATATGTGCCTGGATGTCCTCCGAACCCCGAACTTCTGCTCGACGGGCTGATTAAGCTTCAGGAGAAGATAAGACAGGGAGGGACACTGTGAGGAAGCTGTCAGCAGGGGCTGGGGGATTTTGGAAACGCGTCCTTCGACAGGCTCAGGATGCGCGGATTAGACGGATTGCGCGGAAGGGCTGTAGATGATATACCTGGCTATAGACTGATAATTGGTCTTGTACCAGCTATCTTACGATCGCAATGTACAACTTGCGGGTATCCACCATCCGCGCAATTCGCATAATCCGCGTAATCCGCGTTTCAAAAAGCCCGGGCAGTATTAGAGACTACTATGAACAATAACGAACTCATAACCCGAGACACGGTGCCAGAAGCTGCGCGCAGCGTGGCAGAAAAGGCAGGGACGCCGGAAGGACGAGAGATGTTCCTCCGCGCGGACAAGGACGCTATTCTGCCTCTCTGCCGGGCGCTGCATGACGACCCCGCGCTGAAATACAATTTCCTCTCGGACATCACCGCGGTCGATCTTTACAAACAGGAGCCGCGTTTCGAGATCGTTTATCGGATGTATTCCATCCCGGATGGCCGCCGTCTCTGGATCAAAACTGCGGTTCCGACAGGCGAAGAGGTGGAAACGGTCACTTCAGTTTGGAAGAACGCAGACTGGCTCGAGCGCGAAGTATATGACATGTTCGGCGCACGCTTTACAAACCACCCGGACCTCCGGCGGATACTCATGCCCGCTAACTGGATCGGCCATCCCCTCCGCAAGGACCATCCCCTGGGGAACGAAGAGGTCCAGTTCACTATTAACAAAGACGACATCGTTCCACAAACGGCCTTCCTGAACGAGCACTTCGAGGGGATGGACTTTGCCGAATACGTGGAGCGGGGTGACGAGATCAACACCTTCTACGGCGCGGCAAATATGAGGAAGTACGAGCAGGAGGGCAGGATCGTCCTTAACATGGGGCCTCAGCATCCCAGCACGCATGGGGTGCTCAGGGTGATTCTTGCGCTTGAGGGTGAGACGATAATCGACGCCGACCAGGACATTGGCTACATCCACACGGGCATCGAAAAGACAGCAGAGAGCCTGATCTACCAGCAAGCTCTGACTCTCACCGACCGGATGGACTACGTAGCGCCTCTGATGAACAATTTCGCCTACGTTCTGCCGATCGAGAAGCTCCTGGGGGTCGAAATACCGCCCAGAGGACAATTCTTGCGCGTAATGTTGAACGAACTTTCGCGCATAGGAAGCCATCTGATCTGGCTCGGAACACATGCTTTAGAGCTTGGAGCCGTGAGTATTTTCCTGTATGGTTTCAGGGATAGAGAAATACTGCTCGACATCTTTGAGCTGCTTTCCGGGCAGAGGATGATGACGAGCTGGATCAACGTCGGCGGCCTTAGAGATGACATTCCAGAGGGCTTCACCGACCTCGTACGGTATTTTCTCGATGTTTTCCCGTCCAGGCTCGATGACTACCACGCTCTTCTTACCAAGAACCCGATCTGGCTCGAAAGGACTAAGGGGATCGGGTATCTGAGCCGCGAGGACGCCCTGAACTATGGAGTCTCCGGCCCGATCCTGAGGGCAACCGGCCTTGCCTGGGACGTTCGCAAGGTGTGGCCGTATTCGGCTTACGAGGAGTTTGAATTCGATATCCCCACAGGCGAGAACAGCGACGTTTATGACCGGTACCTGGTCAGAATGGAGGAGATACGGCAGAGCCTGAGGATCGTCGAGCAGGCGCTTTCCAAACTGCCGGAGGGCAACTACAGGATTGAGGACTACAAGATCGTTCTGCCGCCCAGGCAGCGGTTGGACGTGAGTATGGAGGCGCTTATCCATCATTTTCTTGTTCCTACTCATGGGTTTTTCGTGCCTGCCGGAGACGCTTATGTCAGTACGGAGAGCCCGAGAGGGGAGATGGGTTTCTATATAGTCAGCGATGGCGGGACTAAGCCCTACAGAATGCGCATGCGGTCTCCGTCCTTCTCGACGCTTCAGTCGCTTCCGCTGATGTCCAAAGGACACCTTGTTGCAGATGTCGTTGCCATCCTCGGAAGCGTCGATATGATAATGGGAGAAGTAGATAGATAGGGGTTGGGGGCTGGGGCTTAGGGGTTGGTTTCTCCAGCCTTGGTTCGGACGAATGACCCGAATGAACAGACCAGCACACGACAGGCGGTTCCAGCCGGAGGTATTATGGCTGATGAAGTGAATCTTACAATCGATGGACGGCAGATTACGGTCCCGAAGGGCACACTTGTGATCGAGGCTGCGAAGAAGCTCGGAATCGAAATCCCGATCTTCTGCTATCATCCGAAGATGGAGCCGGTGGGGGCGTGCAGGCAGTGCCTGGTGGAGATAGAGGGGTTCCCAAAGCCGCAGGTGTCCTGCTCGACGCGTGTGGCCGATGGCATGGTGGTGCGCACGAATACCCCTGAAGTCAAGCAGATGTGGGAGATCGTGCTTGAATTCCTGCTCATCAACCATCCGCTGGATTGCCCCGTCTGCGACCGTGGCGGAGAGTGCCCACTGCAGGACAATACGTTCAGGTACGGCCCTCCCGACAGCAGGTTCGAGCACGAGAAGCGGCATTTCGAGAAGCCCGTCGCCCTCTCGTCGCTTGTGGTGCTGGATAGGGAGAGGTGCATCCTCTGCTTCCGCTGTGTGAGGTTCCAGAGGGAGATAGCGGACCAGCCGGACATCCAGGTGTTCAACCGCGGATATGGCGATTACATCGGCATCTTTCCCGGCCGGCCGTTCGATTCGAACTTCTCAGGCAACACGATAGAACTCTGCCCGGTGGGCGCGCTGCTCTCCAGCGTCTTCAGGTTCAGGGCGCGCCCCTGGGAGATGACGAGCACCGAGAGCATCTGCCCGAACTGCGGGGTGGGGTGCAACATAAGGGTTAACGCACGAAACTTCCGCCGGGTTGTCCGGTACCTCTCCAGGGATAATCCAGAGGTGGACGGCGGCTGGTTATGTGACCGGGGCAGGTTCGATTCCACCTTTATTAACGATCCCGAGAGGCTGACAAAGCCTCTGGTCCGAAGAAACGGTGAACTGCGGGAGGCGACCTGGGAAGAGGCGCTTGAGGCAGCAGTCGACGGGATGAAGGCAGCCGGGCTGCGCGCGGCAGGAATAGGTTCCGCGAACCGCACCAACGAGCAAAACTATCTCTTCCAGAAGTTCATGAGACTCGTGATAGGCACGAACAACATCGACTATACAATGGAGCCGATGGCTCCGGGCGGAACCGACGCGCTTGTGGCCGGGCTTACGTCCGGGTTCTTCAGTGGTTCGATCAGAGATGTCGCAAGCTCGGACGTTATAGTCTCCTTCGGTTCGGACATAAGCCAGGAACTGCCCGTGCTCGACCTCTGGATCAAGAAGGCCGTCCGTAAGAACGGGAGCAAGCTGATCTTCGCCTATCCGCTGCGAGCGGAACTTGCAAAATACGCTTCCAGCTTCCTTCCTTACAGCTACGGAAAGGAGGCCGGTTTTGCCGCCGGACTCGCCGCCGCGTTTGTCGGAAAAGCACCCGAACAAGCCGGTGGACTCTCCGGGGATGAAATCGAGAGCGCCGCAAAGATTCTGTCTGAGGCAAAGATCGTGGCCCTGCTGGTATCCCGTTCGGTCATAGAGTCTGCGCCGGATGGAATGGAGACCTACAGGGCGCTCGAATCGCTGGTGGGCACATTGGAAGCCCGCGGCGCGCGCGTTCAGGTTATGCTTCTTGTGGATGGCGCGAACACGCAGGGCGGCATGGACGTCGGGCTCCTGCCGGGCTACTATCCAGGCTACAGGAAGATCGATGAAAGTTCGTGCAGCGAGATTGCTGAACTCTGGGGAGCCGAGCCGCCCCCTGAGCCGGGGCTTACCGGTTGGGATGTGGTCAGGGAGGCTCGAAACGGCGGAGTCCTGGCGCTGTGGGTGATGGGCCAGGACCCGGCGCGCGACCTGGTCCGCGCAAAGGAGATTGCAGAAGCTCTGGGAAAACTCGATTTCCTGGTGGTCCAGGACTACTTCCTGACCGAAACGGCGCGTATGGCGAACGTCGTGCTCCCAAGCTGCACCTTTGCCGAGACGAAGGGAACTTTCACGAACACAGAGCGGCGCGTGCAAAGGATAAACCAGGCAATCTACCCAATGTCCGACTCGGACTCCGACACGGACATAATTCTGAAAGCTGCGTTCACAGCAGGCGCGCAGTTTGAATACGGCCGGATTGAGTCGATATTCGAGGAGATAGCAAGGGTGGTGCCCCAGTATGGCGGATTGACTTTCGACTCGATCGGTCCGTTCGGCAGGCAGTGGGAGGTCCGAAGATGATAGCTGAGCTTTTCAAGGGCCTCGCAGTTACTATGAAGCATATAGTCGCCCGCAAGCGAGTGACTGTGGAGTATCCCGAGGTGAGAAGGAAACTCCCACCGCGCGCAAGGTGGCGCCATGTGCTCCTTCGCCACGAAGATGGGCTTGAGCGGTGCATCGGTTGTTCTCTATGCGCCGGCGCCTGTCCGGCCCACTGCATACTGGTCATCGCAGCCGAAAACCGCGAGGGCGCGCGCTACTCTCCCGGGGAACGCTACGCGCAGGTCTACGAGATAAACGAGCTTCGGTGTATCTTCTGCGGCTACTGCCAGGATGCCTGCCCGGTCGAGGCCATAATCCTGAGGGACATCATCGACTTTTCCGACTACTCCCGCACTGCGGAGATATACACCAAAGACATGCTCCTCGCACCTTAGTTTTTTGGCTACGGAAGCACTGAAGGGATAGGCGCTTAGGCGCTTAGCGCCCTCCGAACGACAATTTGTTGTCGTTAAGTCGCGATGCCAAGTGTGGCGAATACGCGGCGCATTTCGCTTTGAAGGTTTTCGTAATGAGCATCACTGGCTCCATAATTCTTGGGTTTGGGTCCACGGCGAAGTTTGCCTGCGGCTGCCA
>JACPPP010000279.1 GCA_016190935.1 Armatimonadota bacterium
AGCGATAAACCCAAAGCTGTCGGTTTGCACAGACTATACAACCTATAAGGAGATTAGATGTCGGAGTCTGGCATACCTTCTTGGTTCCGGCTCCGCCGGGTTAGGTGTTGGGGGCTGGTAAGGGTCGTGGGGCATGGGGCATGGGAAGACCGGATGGCCGGGGAGATTCCTCCCCGGCCCGTGTGTGGCGGATATTCATCCGCTGGCGGCTGATAGCTGATTGCTGACAGCTTCTTCCGCGCAATCCTTACAATCCGCGGAATCCGCGTTTCAAAAAGACCACGCACAATGGGTATCATCATGATCAGCGAGGCGGAGGGGATATATGAACGATTTCTTTCCGGTAGGCGTAACTTACGGTGCGACGCTTCCAAGGGACGAGTGGGAAGCGGATATGAGCGAGATCGAGGGATCCGGATTCAACTGCATCAGGGTCCTTGCAGGAGTCCACAGCCCGGAGGACTTCAGCTATATACTGGATCTGGCCTCCGACCACGATATCAGGGTTATGGTCGCGCTCGACTACCGCATAACCGCCGATACCGCATGTGAACCCTGCCTGTCCGACGAGCCTACGGCGCCTGGAGTGGAGAAGTTCCTTAAGTCCACGGTTGAGCGCCTAAAAGCGCACAAGGCGATCTACGCCTGGATGGTCCCAACCCCCGATCCTTCCCATCCCGCCAACTGGCAGATAAGCGCAATAAAGTCGGTCGATCAAACGCGCCCCGTGATTACCGAAGTTCGCGATGCTCCGGTCGGTGTACCTGCGCCTGTAGCCGTATCCTGCCGCCTGGGTGACCTTCCGCCCGTTGCGACGGCGGCGAAGTGGCAGAAGGAAAGATACGTGGGCTACGTGTTGAGGAGGGCGAGGAGAGCGGAAGCTCTTGCAATGTCGCTTCAGGCAGGGCCATCCTCCGGCTGGATCGATTTCGGCCCGCTCGATATTGGGGTGATGACCTGGACGTGCGTCGCAAATGGGGCAAGAGGGCTGATCTATGATAGATGGGACCCTGGAGACAGCCCCACACGTGAGCCTTCAATCAAGACGATCGACGGGAAATACTGGCATGGCATCAAGAGAATTGCAGCCGATATGCGCGAGGCGGTCAGGATTCCGGGGCTGTTCTTCGCACGGCCTCCGCGCGCGGCTGCAGCGGTGCTGATGCCACGTAGTCCCGATCTGCCGCCTCCTGACGGACGGGCTGAAGGGGCTTACAGACTGCTTGCGGACAATTTCATCTCCGTCGAGTTTATAGATGAGACAGCGTCGCTCGATGATCTACGCGCCTACAAAACAGTTTATATCCCGTATCTTCCCACGTGCCCGAAGCCGTTTGCGTCCGATCTCACCCAGTATGTCAGAGGAGGAGGGTCGGTAATCGCCGAGTCACCGTTTGCTCAGGCGGATGAATCCGGCGATGCTTACCCAGAGGTTCCCGGAGCGGGACTTGCTGAGGTCTTTGGATGCAAATCCAGGGGAGAGGCCGGCGAAGACGCATGCCCCGTCTCAACTACCGGCATCGCCCAGGGAGTCTTTACTTATGTAGGATCGAACATCAGGTTCTACATCGACGGCCCGACGGAGGAACTCGATGTGCAGTCAGGCCGCGCCGCTATCGTAGATTTCCTTGAGAGGCGCACCCTTCTTCCGTCCGGCCCTGCCATGGTAATTGGCAAATTTGGCGAGGGCAAGACCGCCTATATAGCAGGAAGCCTCAGCTCTGCCTATTACGGAATCGAGCATCCTTACGTGCGCGAGCTTCTGTCTGGCCTTTTTGACTGGCTTGAAGTTCCCCGCCAGGTTGAAGTATCGGGGCTTACGAAGGGACGGGAAAACGAGTTTGAGGTGGGGGTTCTGGAGGGCATCGACCCCGAGGGCCGCCGTGCAGTCATCTGTGTCAATCATTCCGACATGACGGTCCATCCTGCCCTGACTCTGCCACTCGGCCCACCGTCCGTTGTTCGGGAACTGTTTACAATCTCAGAGGCGCAGGCCGACACATCTGGAAACCAGTTAAGGATAATGACCCACGTTCCCGAACGCGGCGTCCGTGCATACTACGAGACCTCCCCAGCCAAAGGGTAGCGGGAGGGAGGGATTTCAAATCGGTACTGTCGAAAGTTCGCTATCTACCACCTGAAACGCGTCCTTCGACAGCAATGATTCGGAGATCGTGCACGACCGGGATCAACACATTACAACAGAGGATCGCGCTGAGCCGTATTTTGGCTTTGCAGCTTGATCTCCACCGCGACCGTTGTCCCGTTCGGCCCGGTCGCGAGGTAGACCTGATCAGCGCAAGCTAGCATTAGCTTGTAGCCCAGTCCACCAGTTCCAGCCGTGGAGTAGCCTGTTACCAGCGCCACATTGGGCAGGTTGATCGCGTCGATGCCCGGGCCTTGATCCCCGACGACAAACATTAGCCCGTCCTTTATCTGGTGAAGC
This sequence comes from Armatimonadota bacterium, assembly GCA_016190935.1. Classification (GTDB taxonomy): domain Bacteria; phylum Armatimonadota; class UBA5829; order UBA5829; family DTLH01; genus JACPPP01. Next base: position 2,447 of record JACPPP010000279.1, read on the forward strand.
GAGGCGGTTCCACCCAACGCATGCTTCAGCGCATTGCTGAGCATTTCTCCTATGCATGAGGTAAGTGCGTTCAGACGCTCGTGATCGATCCCTTCCGCCTCGGCCATAGCAGCCGCTGCCCGCCGGATGTCGGCAAGCGCGCTCACGTCCGTTACCTGCCAGGTCGCCAACGCCCGGCCCGCGATTCCTTCTATTTCATCTTGCTCCGTCACCATCAACTTGCCGCTGGTCGCGGCGAGTATCGTGCGGCGGTAGAAGTCGAGCTTGTGAGCCTCCAATTCGCGTTCGCGCTCTTCGGCAGCCTTGCGTTCGGTGATGTCTTGCGAGGTTCCGAACCCGCCGCGCAGTTGGCCCTGCTGATCGAATTCCAACTCCGCCCGCTCGCGAACCCACTTTATGGTGTCGCCGACCACGATTCGGTGTTCGACATCGTATGGCTCGCCTCGCAGCGCCGCCGTCCACTTCTGGTCTACGTACTCCCGATCATCAGGGTGGACGCTGGCGAGAAACGTCCCATACGTCAATGGCGTTCCCTCTGGAACTCCAAATATCCGGTAAGACTCGTCAGACCAGATCAGTTCATTCCGGCGCACATCCAGTCGCCAGCTCCCGACATGAGCCACGGCCTGAGCATGCTTCAAGTCCCCCTGGGCCTCTCGCAGCGTCTGCTCTACACGCTTCCGGTCAGTGATGTCCCGTCCGTACAGGTTGATGTATCCCCGGTTAGCAATTGGAGCTAGAATGAACGAGAACGTCTTGTCTCCACAATCCACTTCGAGTTCCCCCACAGCACCTGTGTCAAGAGCGTTGGCGGCTGCTGCAACAAGGTTGTCCGGCAAGATGGGACTGGACTCACCGCCCCGACAGGCCATAAAGTCTTTGCTGGCGGCGTTGGCATACAGCAATGCGCCATCGGCGGAGATTCGCATGACCGGGCTCGGATTCTCACTTGGGAATAAGGTCAGGCTCTGGAGTTCTTCCTCCGCCTCCCCTTGTGCCGATGCCGCGCGGCTCAGGCGCACAGCGCTCCGCCACAGCATCCCGGAGAACACCAGGATGAGCGCAAGGACCAGTATGCCGGCGCCCATAGCCCCACTATACAGATTCCGGTACTCGCCTTGCACGTGGAGGAACCCCAGCGCAAGGGGAATCAGCACTGCCCCCGGCAGCAGTTGGCGCAAGAGCGCCCCGCCCGCGTCCCGGCGAAGCAGCATCATCACGGGCCCGCTGTCGCTGCGGGCCAGGACAAGCCCACTCCCCAGCGCCAGCAGCGCCACTACAGTCGGCCAGGCGATACCGGTCACGTGGGCCTTGCCGTAGAACGGATTGATGCCGTAGAGAAAACCAACCGCCGGGATCAGGACGATGACACACACGACCAGTCCCAGGTACGACACAATCCTGGGTCGTCTTAATGCCAGGGCCAGCAGTCCGAGACCCAGAAGCGTCAGGCTCAGCGCTCCGGGCGGACCCATACGGTTGGGGCTTGCCGTCCTGGCCACGCCGGGAACCTCCGTCGCCAGCAACTGATCTATGCCGAGATCCCATCCAAATGCGTGCTCGCCAAGTGTCAGAGCGCCGAAGAGCAGCACCACCACCGAAAAAAGCGCCCCGGCCAACCGTCTGAACCCATCGGCCCTCTTTGGCGCGAGCAGCAGGAGCGACAAGCCCGCGAAAAGCTGTCCGAGCGCCATGTTGGTCTTGGGAATTATGATGCCTCGAACCGAAAGCTGGTTGCCGACACCGACGAGCCATATAGCTAGGAAAAAAGCTCCCATCAGCGCCGCCAGCGCACCGGTAACGCGGATACCCCAACGCACTACAACGGGTGAGGATGTCTTATCCTGGTCGTCCATTGCAAAAAATTGATAGGTGGCTATCTCCTCTGGTATGATGGGTGGCGATCTCCGAATCGCCACCTCGAAGCCAAATCATGATAGGTGGCTATGTGATTATTTACTTAACGCTACCTTTCAGGCTGCTGCGGGCGTTGTCACTGCGAGAGAATTCTAGCACTCGGAAGTCAACGTGTCTAGCTGAGCAACTTCAGGAATTCATCCACATTTAGTCGGGCTTGCTTTCTTGCTTTAGAATGTGTGAAAGTGTCGAACGTTTCACGGGTTTGTGGGCTGGCACGGTCACCCGGAGGATTTCCTCGCCTATGACTTTGTGCAGACGAATGTGGCTTCCACGCTGGCGAAGACCAACCCAGCCGTCTTTCTCAAGTGCCCGCACGATTTCGGTATAGTTGAGACTTGGGATCTTGCTCAAAGAACAAGTTCCTTAACGAGAACATTATCCGTTTGGTCGTAGTCTTCGACCGGCTCCAGGTAAAGCTCGATTGCCTCACGAATGTTCTGCATGGCTTCATCCACGGACTCACCCTCACTTATGCAGCCAGGCAGGGATGGAACGATAGCGGTATAACCACCTTCATCGCTTGGCTCAAGTACTATTTTGAAAACCATATCGGCCTCCCAGAAAATCATCAAGCTTGTCGAATTTTCACTTCCTTACTCCTTAGCGCCTCAACGAAAAAGGAGAAAAAACTATCCCGAAAGAATGCGATCTAACAACGAAATCAGGCGATGTCATCGGACTTCCGTCACACGTGCACCGTGGAGGAATCTCCCCGGCCATCAAGGAAGAGATGGAACAATGGCAGTGTAGCCGCCCTCGTCGCGTCGAAGCACGGAAGAAGAACTACCCTGCGGCTTTGCGGAGTTTGTCCGGCTTGTACAGAATGACGCCCTTCGGCCTTTTCTTCATGGCCTCACGCGCCCCGGTAAAGTCGATCTCCACTTCGTCACTCTCGTCGAAGTACTCGGTGGCGTCGTGCGTCTCCCAGAACTCGATTTCCTCTTCTTCATTCTTGAACTTCGGTAGTTTCTTCTTCATCAACGACCATCCTTCCGTCTTCGGAAGACAGACTTCTCGTTTTCGGTAGCTGGCCTTGCCGTTATAACGCGAGCGGTCTTGGACTGCGGCAAAGCAAATACCACAAACAGATACTCCCCGCTGTCGCTCACCTGGCCGATTCCTGCGTACCTATCGCGCCCTGCCTTCCAGATATGAGGATTCGGGTCAGTATTCGTCAAGGCACTCTCTACTTCCGCAGGTTCTATTCCATGCTTGCTGTGGATCTTTTCTATGATATGATCCTGCCAGATGACGTTGTCTATCTTGAGAGCCACAAAGTGCACCCTCTACCTTTAGTATAACCCGAAAGTGTGGAAAGTCAACGCATTTCTATCAGCCCAGTGAATTCCAGAGGCTGCTTGCGTTCCGCAGTACAATTTGTGGTTTCTTTCGCCTTGTTCTCAAGGGACTACACCTCCTGCTTCTCCGCCCCGTTAGTGTCTCCGTTCCCATTCGCCTCGGCCTTGGGAATTCGCGCTATGCTCGCTACGGTGTCACCCTCGCCCAGGTTGATCAGCCTCACGCCCTGAGTGCTGCGACCGCAAGAGCGAATCTCCTTCACTGCGCACTTCATCACGATCCCCTGTGTAGTCATAGTGATGAGCTTATCGGTGTCATCAACCACCGCAGTCTGAACGATCCGTCCCGTCTTTTCCGTAAGACGCATTGTGATCAAACCCTTGCCGCCGCGTGTCTGCTTGCGGTAGCTGGTAATCGGTGTGCGCTTACAGTAGCCCAGTTCAGTGGCGACAAGGAGCTCGCAATCAGGTCGTACAAGCGTCATTCCCACGGCCCGATCACCACTGCCCAAGTTGATCCCGCGGACACCGCCCGCGGGCCTTCCGGCCGATCTCAGGTTCTTCTCATGGAACCGGATCGATAGGCCGTTCCGTGTAACCAGGATCACATCATCATTGCCGCTGGAGAGTTCGACCCACTTGAGCTCGTCATCCTCCTCAAGATCGAACGCGCGAAGGCCGTTCGCCCTCATGTTGATAAACTCGCTCAGAGCAGTCTTCTTTACCTCTCCCTTCTCAGTGGCCATAACGAGGTAGCCTTTGCTGTCCATCTGCTTCACAGGGACGGTCGCGGTGATGACATCCCCCGGCTCTATCGAGATCAGATTGATGATCGCCGTTCCCATCGCCTGCCGGCTCGTCTGAGGGACCTCGTAAGCCTTCAGGCGGTATACACGGCCTTTATTTGTAAAGAAGAGGATAAAATGATGTGTGGTAGCAACGAAAAGCTGCTGAATCGTATCCTCTTCCTTCGTATTGGCTCCAATGATTCCCCTGCCGCCGCGCCTCTGGCTGCGGTAGGTGTCCATCGGCACGCGCTTTATGTAGCCGTCCCGAGTGATCGTCACGATCGTCTCCTCATCCGGGATAAGGTCCTCGTCTCCGATCTCCTCGGCTTCCATCGGAATGATCCGCGTCCTGCGCTCGTCGCCGTACTTATCCTTGAGATACTTGAGATCGGACTTGATGACCGCGAGGATCTTCTTAGGATCGGCAAGCAGGTCTTCATAGTAAGCGATCTTCTTTAGAATGTCCTTGTACTCATCCTCCACCTTCTGCCGCTCGAGAGCGGTGAGTTGGCGGAGCTGCATGGCAAGGATCGCATCAGCCTGGATTTGAGAGAATCCGAAGCGCTCCATCATCTCGCTTCGAGCAACCTCTGGATTCTTTGCCGCGCGGATCAGTTTGATGAGATCATCCAGCACGTCGATCGCTATACGCAACCCCTCGAGTATATGCGCCCGGTGGCGAGCCTTCTCAAGCTCATATTGGGACCGTCGGGTGATGACTTCGAACCTGTGGTCTACGAACGCCTGCAGAATCTGCGCCAGGTTCAGCACCTTCGGTTGGCCGTTTATCAGCGCAAGCATAATAATGCCGAATGTCTGCCTCAGCGCAGTGTGCTTCAGGAGAAAGTTCAGAATCCTCTTCGGATGCGAATCGCGCTTAAGCTCGACGACGACTCTCATCCCGGTCCGGTCGGAGTAATCGTCGATTCCCGATATGCCATCTATCCTCTTGGTCCGCACAAGATTGGCGATCTGCTCGATCAGCCTGGTCTTGTTGACCTGGTATGGCAGTTCCGTGATAACAATGGCGGACCGGGAGTTGTCGAGCGGTTCAATCTGGACCTGTGCCTGCATCGTGATCGACCCGGTGCCGGTCTCATAAGCCTGCCGGATTCCCTTCGTGCCCAGAATAAGTCCGGCGGTGGGGAAGTCCGGGCCTTTGATGTGGTTTATCAGGTCGGATACGCTGGCATCGGGATGATCGATCAGATGAATGATGCCGTCGGCAAGCTCAGAGAGGTTCTGCGGCGGAATATTCGCCGCCATAGCGACTCCGATGCCCGACGAACCGTTCGCAAGCAGGTTCGGGAACTTGCCCGGAAGGATGGTCGGTTCCTGGAAGCGCTGATCGAAGTTATCTATCCAATTGACAGTGTCCTTGTCCAGGTCCTCCAGCATCTCCATCGCAAGTGGAGAGAGCCTTGCCTCGGTGTACCGCATAGCCGCCGGCGAATCCCCGTCGACGGAACCCATGTTACCCTGGCCGTCTATCAACGGATAGCGAGAGTTCCAATCCTGGGCCATCCTGACCAAAGTTGGGTAAATGGCCTGGTCGCCGTGCGGGTGGTACTTCCCCATCGTATCTCCAACGATAGTGGCACACTTCCTGTGCTGACTATTTGGAGTAAGGCGCAGGTCATTCATCGCAACGAGAATGCGCCGCTGCGCCGGCTTCAGACCGTCCCTCACGTCAGGAAGCGCCCGCGCAATGTTCACGCTCATCGCATACCCGACATAACTGCGGGTCATCTCGTCTTCGATATTGATGGGAATAATTTCCCGTGCTATAGTGCTCAATGCAGGATTTCCTCTCGTGCTTTTGGCACATGTGTTCTTAGTGCGCGACTTTGACCGGAGATGGTCAAACCGACCGGTTTGTTGGCCGTACACACACTACGGCCCGTAGGGCCGCACGATTAATTATACCAGAAGCGACTTCCCAGGTCAAGTTTTTGGCAGGGGAGCGGATGTCAAATGGATGAAAAGGAGGGCGCTATCTCACCAGTCGCAGCATGAGGACATCGGCCGTAAGCTGAAGGTTCGCGTTGCCCTCTACGGCGCGGCGGGCCCAAAGGAGCGCCTCTATAGCCCGGCTTATGCGGCCTGGATCGCCCCGCCCATCGCTGTTGTGGACGGATATGCTGAGGAGGTCGCGGTACCGCTGCAGAAGCGCTGTAAGCGCCGAGCGCATCGCCGAACGCTGAGTGATGCCATCACCTGTCTCTGCGCTTGCGAGCGACTGCAAATCCTCTGAAAGCCTTAATCCCGCCCGCAGGTCGGAGTTTACTATCCTCTCCGCAAGCTCCGCTATCCGGTTGCGCCACGCGAAGAAGGATTCGTTGCCAAGAAGCGAAATTGCGATCCCCGGCCTGCCTTCCGAGAAAGCCGCCAGGAACTCGGCCTCCTCCTGTTTCGCATCGAACCTCTCAACAAGGGCTTGGGCCAGTTCCCGAACGTTCACATACGCGAACCTGACCACGAGGCAGCGCGATCGGATGGTCGGAAGAAGCATCGCCGGATTGCGCACCAGAAGAATGATTACCAAATATGGCGGCGGCTCTTCCAGGATCTTGAGAATTGCGCTTGCGGAATTCTCGTTCAGGGTATCCGCCTGCTCCACTATAACCACCTTCCGTTTGCCCCTGACCGGAGCGAACTGAGCAGTTCGGCGCATCTCCCGCATCTGGTCGATCTTCGTTTGTGCGCCGTCCGGAGAGATGATTTCTACGTCAGGAAGCCCTTTCTGGTCGATCATCCTGCAGGACACGCACTTTCCGCAGGCATCCCCTGGTTCGTGGGATTCGCAGTTAAGCGCGGCTGCGAAGGCAAGCGCGGCAGTCATCTTTCCAATACCCTCTGGCCCGACGAAGCCGTACGCATGGGCAACTCTATCATCGAGTATCGCCCTGCTAAGGACGGTGGAGGCCAGTTCCTGGCCTATCATCTCTGCCAAACGGATCAAAGCCTTTCGAACCTTTCAACATCGACCACGAAAACGATTGCGCCACCCACGGAGACTTTCACGGGATTGGGAATGAAAGTCCCGGCAGGCATCACCTCCGGCGGAGGCAAGTTGACATACTGCTCTCGGGTCTTGCAGGAATCTCTGACAAGACCGAGCACCGTGTCAACGTCCTTCTCATCTACGCCGATGAACAGTGTTGCGTTCCCATCTCGAAGAAGCCCACCGGTAGTCGAAATCTTCGTAAACTTATAGCCTGCCGCGAGAAGCGATTCGGAGACTTTGGAGTAGTCTCGCTCGTGGACAATGGTTATCAAGAGCTTCATACGCCGACCTCCCCTCTTTCCATCACACTATCTATTCTAAGCTATCTGGACAGAAGAGGCAAGCAGGCTGTCAGCAGCGAAGTGAACGATTTCCCACTTGATGGGGCCGGGTTTCCCACCCGGCCCCATCCGTATTTTGGATTCCCCATCAACATTTTGGGTTCTGGATTGACATTGCACCACCCGCGACGATCTGTTGTTCGTTAGTAGTATACGACAGTGAAGGGAGGAGAATCTAGGAAGATTGTTGGATATTTTGGTGATTTTTTATACGAACGGATGTTTGCGTGGATGGACGAATTATCGTGTATAATACAGTTGGTGTGGGGAGCAAGCTGAAAAAGTGAAAGAATATCGCCGAGAAGTAATAAATTCAGGGGGCTCAGAACGTTTTAACATTGAGGGTACCCGATGGAGGAAATGGAGAGCCATATCGCCGCAAGCTTTGGTGCGTCACGATCTCGAGACAGGGCAGGCGAGTATTCGATTGGCTTGGAAGAACTTTATGACGAGTATGCCGGGTCGCTGTTTCGGTATGCGTTCGTGCTGACACACAGGGCCGACGATGCGGAGGATGCGGTGCAAGATGCATTTACGCGTCTGATGCAGGAGCAGCCCTCGACCCTGGAACAAGGTGCGACCAAGACATATCTATTCACGGCTGTCAGATATGCCGCTTACGACATTCTAAGGACTCGTCAGCGCAAGGATCAACTACAGAGCGCGATCTACACCGATGCAGAGAGTCGCTGCGGGGAAGATACGGAAGCTCTGGCAGTGGAGGAACTGATCCTCGGGGAGGCTTTTGCGGAGCTTCCAGTCGAACGGCGAGAGGTCATTGTGCTTAAGGTGCTTGAGGGCATGACGCTAAGAGAGATAGCGGACATGCTTGGCGCTCGCCCCGGCACTGTGGCAAGCCGTTATGCTCTTGGACTCGCGAAGCTCAAACGGAGTTTGAAGGAAACCTATGGATGATGCATATATAGAAAAAGCGCTACGCCGTTTGATTTGCCCGAGACCGCCCGAAGGAATGCGGGAAAGGATACTGGGCAAGTGTAGAGAGATCGAGGCGCGTGAGAGATCGAACCGCATGAAGCGCATGATAGACCGCTGGAAGGGAGTTGTTGCTGAGATGTTTACACCTGAGAAGCGCGCGTGGACAGCCGCCATTGCCTGCGGCGTTATGCTGTTGATCTTCTCGCCCAACATAGTCTCGTGGGCAAGCGTCGAGTATAACGTCAAACGCGGAGAAGCGTGTTATAGGGCAAAGGACTACGCCGGGGCGCTGGAGAGGTACCAGGAGCTTGTGAAAGATGTGCCGGATGGACCGGAAACGACGGACTGGTATCGTAAGATTGCGGCTTGCCTACTCGCCATGGGCAAGCCGGTCGAAGCAGCAACGGCCAGCAAAAAGGCGGCCGAACTGGATGCGAAACGTGCGGCAGACAAGCAATCAGCAGCGGATTTCTCGGGGATGTTAAAGCAAGCCGAACAGTTGATGGGTTCCCAAAAGTACTCCGAGGCTCTTGCTATTTATCAGAAGCTGGCCTTGGAAGACCGTGCCTCGCCAAACCTCGCGCACTATCACCGTCGCATAGGCGACTGCTGGTTTAATTTGAAGGATTACCGGAAGAGTCTGTCGGCCTATGACGACGCCATCAGAGCGGATACTAACCAGGATGCATTAAGAAATGACCGCAGCGGCCATGCCTACATCCAGATGTATTTAGCTTCGAAGACTGGAAACTGGGAACTGGCCGTGAAGGAGTACTCAGCGCTCATCACTGACTATCCAGACGCCCCAGAGATTACCTCCTGGTATGGGAGTCTTTCGAGTTGTATGAGAAGCGCACGCCGGCCACTATCGGAAGTGATGGAGAAGGTGGATGAGGGGATCCAGGTCGCCAAAGCGCAGGCCAAACCAGAAGTTGTGGCTCAGTTGATGCAATACCGCGCATCATACCTTGAAGAGGGCGGGGATAAGTCTGAAGCCGTTAAGGCTTGGAAAGAGTTGATAGCCGCTTTTCCGAACTCCCCTCTTGCTATCACATGGAAATGCGGACTTGGCAGAACCTATGTAGATATGGGCGATTTTGCTAGCGCCGAGCCACTTTTGCAGGAAGTGGTAGAGAAGGACGACGGCAAGAGCGGCGATTATGCGCTTACGGGAACTCTATATATGGCCATTGGCTTAAGCAAGCAAGGCAAAACCAAGGAAGCACTTGATTTGATCGAGGAAGTAAGGAAGAATCCCAAGTTCAGACAGGGCGCTACCTGGATAAGGGCCGAACTGTTCTACAAGTATCTTAACGATTGGAAAAGAGCTGTCCCGTATTTGGAGGAATTCCTGGAAGAATACCCCGACGATCCAGTTAGAGGCGAGTGGGCCAAGCGGCGTCTTGTTGAAGGTCTTGTCGCGATGGACAGACCTGAGGAAGCGGTTAAGAGGATTAAGGAGTACTTCCCCACTCGGTCCGAGCCGTGGATCGGCGAGATGCTTTTTAAGGCGGGTGAGTATCACGAGGCTGCCACCTGTTATACAGCTTATCTTAAGAAGGCCGACCTATCTGGTGACGAAAAGGCAAAGGGGTCTTATGAGCTTGCTCGCTGCTATTGGAGGCTTGGTTATACGAAGTTGGCAACTGACTACATGAAGAAAGTTGTGAGGCTATATCCCGATAGCAGATGGGCTAAGGAGGCGCGAGGTCAGATGTATCTGTGGGGTGTTTCATCAACATCTAATGAGCGCTAAGGGCACAAGGACATTCTTGGTTGGAGAGTGGCGAGCTTGCGAGAAACCGGACTGCTCATATGAAGGCTATCTATTCTTTTGGTTGAGGAGGTGGTTTTGTTGTAAAGAAAGAATTGTCAAGTTACCAGGGAGGCAATCGGCCACAATGCATCAGACCAGAAACGGCATGGCGGGTTAGTCTGATGGCCGGGGCCTACTAAAATGGCATTGTGAGTTGTCGATATTAGGAGGTTTGTGAGATGTGTGCCATTTATTCAAAACAGGGTTTTAGAAGTGATCTTGCGCACTGCAAGCTGTTGCACCGGGTAATTGTTGTAGTGTCAGCAATCCTTATGACTGCTGCTGTGGCTTATGGGTCACAGGTTCTTACTAGCTCTGAGATGGAAACGATTGGCGGGGGCGGATGCGGCGAGTGCGGAGTCCCAAATCCCGATCATCCATGTCTCAGCAATTCTTGTACTGGATGGGGAAGCTGTAATTGGTGCCCTAGTACCGAGTTAAATCTGGACTTGTGCCAATCTTCACCTAACGCAAACGACCTCTGTCGGCCAACCTTCGATGCCGACAGCCTACACTGCGGCTATATGAAGAAGAACGGAAATTGCTTTTTTGGCACGTGCAGCGGTGGAGATACGGACTATACGTGGCCTTGTGGAGCTACGATGCCAGTGAATAACTGTCCTCCGTAGTATAAAGGAGTAATTATTATGAGAAAGGTAAATTTAAAAGTAATTTTGCTTGGCTTGATACCGCCATTAATTTGCTTTGGTGCTATAGGCTTCCATGTTTTTGCCCAATCGCAAGTACCTACAGCAGAGTTCCTTGCTGCTGGGCTCAGGAATCAGGAAATAGAAAGTGGCCAGTCATTGGAAGTCAAATATACTACCACCATAGTCAAAGATCAAACTTCTCCCGGTGAACCAACCAAGAAGGTGATGGTGGATTATATTCGAACACCAAGCACAATCTACATTGATAGAGCCGTCTACAAGTCCACAGATGGTGCGACCGGGACACCTGAATTCAGACGCAAGGTGAGCTATGATAGGGCCAAGGATGAGTATCGGGCTCTACAGGTCATCGAAACGGGCCAAACTGTCAGTTTAAAAACCGGACTTCCATTGATCGATCTATCAACTGACTCAGTCGAAACAACGTGGTATATGTTTGACGAAGAACGAATTACTAAGCTTGTAACGGCTGGGCAGGTTGTAGGACAGGAAGAAGTGGACGGTGCGCTGTGTTACCGGGTCGATGTGCCAGAAAAATGCTCAGTATGGATTGACCCCGAAATTGGCTTCTGTCCCAGGCGCATTACTCGAAATAGCCGCCAAGTGGACTTCAAGGACTATCGGGAGATCCGCTCAGGTGCATGGTTTCCTATGCAACTGATTGTCCATACCAAGTTCGGCCCGTCTGATACACCTGGAGAGTTGCGCAGCACAGTCGATGAGGTGTACATGGACAGGCCTATTGCGCCGGAAAAGCTAAAGATTGATCTCTAGCATTGTGTATGCTGCGGGAACCGCGACTGTGGCAGGTTGGGCGAATAATCTACAAAGAGTCGGGTTCCCGCAGCACAGCCACTTCACATTCAACATCGGAGGAAACAAATGGGCACAATTACTCGATTACAGTTACTCACGGTCTTTTCTTGCCTGTGCATCATTGCTTTTCCGCAACTTTCTCCTGCCCAATGCTCCGACTGCGGGAAATCAGACCTGCTCTGCGGGCCTAGATGCCTGCTCGTCGTCTGCCAGAAGTTTGGAGAAGAGGCAAACCTTGAGGAACTCACTGCTCTGTCCGGCACAGACGAGCAGGGTACGTCTTTGATAGGCTTGCACGCCGTTGCCAGAGCTAAGGGGCTTGAAGCTGTTGCAATGAAGATCGGAGTCGATGAACTGGAGGGCCTCAAGTGTCCTGCTATGGCTCATCTCTGGAATAATCATTTCGTAGTAGTAGAAGCCGACAGCCCGGACAAGCTCAGAGTCACCAATCCTCCGGGCGAGCCGAAGGTTACCACAACAGAGGAGTTCAAGAAGCACTACTCCGGCTTTGCTCTGCTTGTCTCAAGGGACAAGAGCCTGTTTCCGGCTCCAAAGGACAGCGGCGGCGCTGATCTGAGAGTTGACGGCTACTCGTGGAACTTTGCCCCTGTGGAAGAAGGAGCAAAGCTCGACTATGTCTTCACCTGCCGGAATGAAGGCAGTGAGGAACTGCTCATCTCCAAGGTGGACACAAGCTGTGGATGCACTCAGGCTCTGGCTGTAGAGGAGAGAATACCTCCAGGAGGCAAGGGTGAAATCTGGGTGAGCTTCGACAGCAATGGAAGGCAAGGCGTACAGTGGCAGACGGTTTACATCCGCTGCAATGACCCTGTAACTCCCACAGTCCAGCTACAGGTCGGCGGAGTGGTGAGACCGGCAAAGCTTATCTACTCACCCCGCACCGTCAACTTCGGGAAGGTGAGAACGGGTGAGGAGGCGCTGCGGGAGATCGTGATACCAAAGTCTGATGTTCGGGATATAGAGATAAAGCAGGTAACCTGCGACTCCCCATTCGTCTCAGCAGGGCTTGCGATGAGGATAGACAGAAGCGCAGACCTGATATGCTTGAGACTTGCCCCTGATGCTCCACTTGGAAAGATGAGCAGCAAGATCACCATAGAGACAAACCACCCCAAAGACCCGAAGGTGGAGGTTCCCATTACAGGCAGCGTCAAAGGCCACATAGACATCTTCCCCGACACCCTCTTCTTCGGTATGCTAAAAGAAGGAGAGGGCGGGA
>JACPPP010000280.1 GCA_016190935.1 Armatimonadota bacterium
CGAGCATACCCTGCTTGTCCACAAGTTTAGACTGTGACCTCACGTGTACCACCTCATCACGCGGATTCAGGATACTCCTACCCGCGCCGGACGTTACCCACACCATCCGTGCAATCCTTACAATCCGCGTTTCAGAAACCAAATACTATGGCCGGTCAAAACACAATTGGTATAAGACTGTGCATTTACAGTCTTCTCATCAAGTGGTATAACCTTTATGATATGAAGCACGTTATTTTAGATACGGACCCGGGTGTCGACGACGTGATGGCGCTTGCATTGGCGCTTGCCTCTTCTGATCTCAAGATAGAGGCGCTGACGACGGTAAGTGGAAACGCGGCGGTGGAGCAGTGCGCCCGGAACTGTCAGCTCGTAGTTGAATTCCTGCACCCGGAGAACCCTCCTCCGGTAGCTCTCGGTGCCACACAGCCGCTTGTGCGGCCTCCTCTGACGGCGCATGAGGTGCATGGTCCGGACGGCATAGGAGGAATTACCCAACTCCATCTTCCGGACGGACTGAGAAAGTACCCTGAGCCCACCCTCTCGCTCGACCCGAGGCCCGCGCCGCAGCTTATTGTGGACCTCGCTCGCGATCTCGGTGAACGGCTCTCTCTGGTCACGCTCGGCCCACTGACAAACATTGCGCAGGCAATTGATCTCGACCGAAGCGCGATGCGGAACATCGGGGAGATTATCGTGATGGGCGGAGCGTTCAAGGTGTATGGCAACACCTCGCTTGTTGCCGAGTTCAACATTTTCGTCGATCCGGAGGCGGCTCAGATGACGGTCGGTCTCGGCGCGCCGCTTACCATCATCCCGCTCGACGTCACGGAACAGGTCCGGTTGATGCGGGGCCGCATCGACAGCCGCCTTGAGGCTGCTCCGTCCGCAGTTCTTGAGTTGGTCAGGGACGTCTCCGCTTTCTATATGGACTACCACCGCGAGCATGACGGGTTCGATGGCTGCTATATGCACGATCCCCTGACCGTGGGGATGGCGATCGACCATTCGTTCATTCGCACTGTGCCCACGGTCGTTGCCGTCGAGACCACAGGTGAGTTGACGAGGGGAATGACTCTGGCAGAGCTTCGCCCCGGTCGCCTGCCGGAGCTGCCAAACGCTGAGGTGGCTGTTGAAGTTGACGCGGAACGGTTTATAGACTTCTTCCTCTCGCGCCTGCAAGAGACAATGAAAAATGCAAAATGAAAAAGGAGAATCACCGGCAAGTCCAGGCCCTTAAATGACCTCTCTGCCAGATCTCATTTTGCATTTTTTACTTTTCATTTTGCATTTCCCTCACCGGCCCCCGGCATTACCTTTCGTCTTCTGCCAGCCCCTCCGGGGGAGTCTCTCTCAAGTTCTCTTCCGTATCCGGCTCGACGTGAGTTATCACGTGCGTCTCGGCGAATTCCTTGCGGATCTTATCCTCGACCTGCTCCGCTACGTCGTGCGCTTCTCCAACGCTCAGATCTTCCGGGACGATTATGTGCACGTCGATTTGTCGCTGCGGGCCGGCTCTGCGCGTTCTTAGCTTGTGAAACCCGACGATCCGGTCGTCGGAAAGGAGTATATTCTTCACCCGTTCGACCTCGCTTCCCGGAAGCCGGGTATCCACGAGCGGCCTTCCCGCCTCCTTCGTCAGGTCGTACGCGACTCTAACAATCAGCGCAGCCACCGCGACTGCTATTATCGAGTCGAGAACCACCCAGCCGGTAATCTGGATGAGCAGTAGCCCGCCAAATACCCCGAGCGAAGTCCAAACGTCGGTCCGCAGATGCTCACCATCTGCCTTGAGCGCCACGGAATCTGTTTCCCTTGCGACCCTGAAAAGGAGCCTGGAAACCAGGTAGTTAGTCACAACAGAGACCGCCATAATGACGATCCCCATGAGAGGCTGTATCTCGACCTCTCCGCGCAGAACTCCTGGCAGCCTGCTCAAAGCCTCGTAGGTGATCAATATCGCTGCCAGAAAGATCAATGTCGCTTCTATTACCCCGGACAGGTTCTCGATCTTTCCGTGCCCGAATGGATGCTCCTCATCGGCAGGGACCTCCGCCACGCGAACCGAGAAGTAAGCGAGCACCGAAGCGGCCAGATCGATGAACGAATGCGCCGCCTCCGAGATGACACTAACGGAGCCCGTAATGATCCCTACAGCCAGCTTCGCCACTACAAGCGACGAGTTGGAGAAGATTGAAAGTGCCGCCGCACCTCGTTTAGTAGTCATTTTCCTGCCCCTGGAAGAGAAGAAAACCTGTGAAATTATACCAGATTTTCGGAATTTCTGAATCAAAACAACCACTGTGGTATCCCGGTGGTTCAGGTGGATGTAAACCAGGTAATTATGCCAGATTTTTGACGTGCTAGGGACCAATGGGTTGACAAGCAAGCGAAATTAGGTTATATTGTCTTTATAAGGCATTCTTCGTCACGTTTTATGCAGCGCCGGACGCAGCCCCTCGGCGGCACACGAACGAACCCCAAAGTAGAGATTATGTTTCGGATTTGCTTTGCAACAATTCTTGTCGCAGCGTGTACTCTGCTCACTGCCGGGCACGGCCTGTCCGCGCCGGTAAATGACAACTTCTCTCAGCCGCAGGTAATAGTGGGCAGCAGTGGAAACGCCACGGGCACGAACGTCAGCGCAACTATGGAGCCGAACGAGCCGTTCTCTGAGACCGGCAGTTCCTCCGTGTGGTTTACGTGGACAGCACCGGACGATGCTTGTATGATATGCGACACCGTCGGCAGTAGTTTCGACACCTTCCTTGCCGTGTACACCGGGGAAGATCTGCAGTCTCTCATGCTTATTGCCTTCGATGATGATTCGGCCACATCCACACGAAGCAGGCTATGTTTCACAGCCACGGAAGGCGCCGTCTACCATATCCAGGTATTCGAAGGTTTCCCCTCGGACACTGGTGAGATTACGCTTAATTGGGCCTTCGCCGGCTCAGGCCCGCCAAACGACAACTTTGCAAGCGCCCGTCCAATAATTGGCAGACTGGGAAGCGTCGTGCTGACCAGCGACGACGCCACGATGGAGTGCGGAGAACCCGAGGTGCTGTACGATGACGGGACAGGTGTCGGACGCTCGATCTGGTACCGATGGACAGCACCAGAGACTGTCACTACCGTGTTCAGCACCATTGGCAGCAACTATGATACTATCCTGGCTATATATACCGGCAGCGGTTTGGAGACACTCTCGCTGGTCGGGGCAAATGACGACTTTAACGATTCCCCGGACCGGCTGAGCCGTGTGGCAATCAGCGCTGTGGCAGGAATTGAATACTATATCAGGATCGAAGGCTACGATCAAACTTCGGGAACAGCAAGGCTCAATTGGACCCCCCTGCGGACCGTGGCAGCCCGCACACGAGACGTAAGCCATCAGATGACCGAGTATGCCTCATTCCACTTCCTCTTCACCTTCGCAGGGAAGGTAGTTAGTGCCACAAACAACAACTTAATGCTCGATGACGGCGGAATAAGGATCATGATCCTTGCTCAGGGACACGGATGCGGAGCAGGTGATTTCGTCAAGGCGACAGGGATTTTGAACACCAACTTGGCTACTCCCACGCTGGTAAGCTCTGCATCACAGGTGACAAAGCTCGACTAAGGCATTGTGCAGAAATAAAGGTAACAATCAGAGCGGTGCTAGGTGTTGGGTGTTGGGTGCTGGGAAGACTCTTCCCTACCAACACCTAACACCCAGCACCCAACACCCGGATGATACCTTTATTCTTGTACGAGCCCTAAGAGCTGCGCCCCACCAGTTCGGCCTCCGGAACGATGGCCTCATCCTTCTCCAGCGCCAGCGTCTTTGTCGGCGCGTCGGAGATCTCTGGGGGACCGAAATACTGAATCGGACCGGGAAATACATACTCATCGTTCAGCGCCCATCTCTCCCGGTTCTCTGCAAACTTCTTAAACGGCGCGTCCTCGAGATCGACGAGCGCCTTCCTGATAACCGGAACAGCCTTGCCCTTGCGGACCTCCATGTTGAGCATCATCGTGACCGGAGTACCTCCGGCTATCCACTCGTTTGAGGGCTTCGTCAGGTTCTGCACGTTCACCGTGTAGCCCGTAAGTCTCGCTCTGATGAGCTGAACGGCGGCAAAACCCAGAGAGTAGCAGTAGTTAGCGTCGAAGTTAGTCGGCATTGCGCTTCGGCCCTCGTAGCCGAAGAAGTGCCCCAGCGGGCTGAACCTGGCGTTCGTCTTGCCTCTGGACTTCATCTGCCGGATTCTATTGGACACCAGGTCCATCAACAGCCGCTCCGTCTCCACCTGCGAGAGCGGCACGTTGCCGTGGCTGTCGCGCCGCAGCAGCACTTCCTGTATGTCCTGTGGGAGGCAACTATATACCCGCGCGCTGCGTTCGCTTAGATGTCCGCTCAGATACTGGACCCGCTCAGAATGTACACCCAACCTCTGGATATATTCCTCATCTCTGCCGAGGATCGAGCTCAGTTCGTCGATCATCGCCTTGATGTCCGGTATAAACTCCGGCAGCCCCTCAGGAACGACCAGCACCCCATAGTTCTTACCAGCCTGCGAACGCCTGTGGACTACATCTGCAATATAGTTGACTATCTCTTCAAGCGTGATCCCCTTCGTATGGATTTCCTCCGATATTAATGTGATGTTCGGCTGAGTCTGGAGCGCGCATTCGAGCGCCACGTGACTCGCCGCGCGCCCCATAAGCCGGATGAAATGCCAGTATTTTACTGCCGAAGTAGCGTCCCGGCAGATGTTACCTATAAGTTCCGAGTAGGTCTTGCAGGCGGTGTCGAAACCGAAAGAGGCCTCGATCCGGCCGTTTTTCATATCGCCGTCAATCGTCTTGGGAGCACCGATTATGACCGTTTTCGATCCCTCCGCCAGCAGGTACTCCGCAAGAACGGCGGCATTCGTGTTTGAATCGTCGCCGCCGATCACTACCAGACCATCCAGGTCCATCTCTGCGAAGTTCTTTTTGCACGCTGCAAGGTGCTCCGGCTTCTCGATCTTGTCGCGCCCGCTCATAATCATATCGAATCCGCCGGTGTTGCGGTACTCGTCGATAAGCTCTGCTGTCAGCTCCTTGTATTGTCCCTTGATGACGCCGCCCGGGCCTTTCAGGAACCCGAACAGCCTGCTCTCCTCGTTCGCGGACTTCAGGGCATCGAACAAGCCCGCGATAACGTTGTGACCGCCTGGCGCCTGCCCTCCGCTAAGCACTACGCCCACATTCAGAGGCGCAACCACTGGACCGCCTTCGCCCTCAACTATGGCCGCGAGCGGCTGCCCATAGGTGTTCGGAAACAGCTCTTTGATCTTCTCCCGATCGGTCGCCGGTTCCGTTGGCGCACCGAGTTCCACTTTTGTTCTGGTTGTTCGCAGCGCCTTCGGCAGTTTGGGCTGATAGCCGAGGCGCGCCCTCTGCAACGCTGATATCTCGCGACTCATTAACAGATTCTTCCTCTTTCGTTATAGATTTCTACTCAAAACGCCCCCGATCGGAGAGCCTCTCAGCCATTATATTATAATGGTTATTCCCAGGTTTGACAAAGCGGTTAACCGCAACTCCACCTAAAATAACGGGCAGCAAGTCGGGGAGGAGCTTTTTCTACGGAAGCACTGAGGGACAGAAACACGGAAAAATGTGGGATGGGGGTTGGGTTTCAGGTGTTGGGTGTCGGGTGTCGGTAAGGGTCATGGGTCATGGGAAGACCCACTATCACCTATCACCTAACCCGGCGGAGCCGGAACCAAGAAGGTA
>JACPPP010000286.1 GCA_016190935.1 Armatimonadota bacterium
AGGTAACAGGTAACAGGTAACAGGTAACAGAGTGTCTTCCCATCACCCATGACCTTTACCAACCCCTAACCCCCATCGCCCAACCCCTGCTGATGGCTGATAGCTGATCGCTGACAGCAGTGACTTTGGATTTTGCACTTTACACTTGACACTTGTCACTTTAATTCATGGCAACAGGATACAAGGACTATTATCAAATACTGGGAATTGCGCGGAACGCCTCCAATAAGGAGATAAAGCAGGCGTACCGCAGGCTTGCGCGCAAGCATCATCCGGACGTCAATCCGGGGGACAAGTCCTCGGAGGAGAAGTTCAAAGAGATAAGCGAGGCTTACGAGGTTCTCTCCGATAAGGAAAAGCGCAAGAAGTATGACCAGTACGGCCAGTACTGTCAGCAGGCCGGAAAGCCTGGGGCAGGCGCCGGTCAGCCGCCTCCCGGCTGGGATTTCGGCTTCGGCGATTTTGATTTTGAAACGCAGGGGCCGCGCGGATTTGGAGACATATATGACCTAATATTTGGCCGGGAAGGTGGTCGAGCCGGCGCACGGACGGGACGCCAGCGCGTGTGGACGCCGGCCCGTGGACGCGATGTAGAGTACGAGATCGAGGTCTCGCTCGAAGATGCGTTCTCGGGCGCGACCAAGACATTCACGGTAGACGGTCGCAGGATAGAGGTGAAGATTCCTAAGGGAGTCAACACAGGTTCGCGCATCAGGCTTGCCGGACAGGGCGAGCCGGGCAGGGGAACCGAAAGCGGCGATCTGTATCTGATCGTCAGAATGCGGCCGCATCCAGTCTTTGAAAGGAAGGAAAGCGATCTTTATGCCGACGTGTCTGTGCCTTACACAACCGCCGCTTTGGGCGGCGAAGTCCAGGTGTCTACGTTGTCGGGTAAAGTTAACATGAAGATCCCTGCGGGGACATCGAGCGGACAGACGTTTCGCCTGGCAGGGCAGGGGATGCCCAACGTGAAAGGGAACGCCAGGGGTAACCTGTATGCCCGAGTAAAGGTGACCGTTCCGAAGACACTGTCACAGCGCGAGCGCGAGCTTCTAACCGAACTCGCCAGGCTGCAGGGAGCGAAATAGAGATGATTTCAGATTTGAGATTTCAGATTGCGGATTTCAAGTTCTTTTGTGGACCTCCGTCGAGGAGCCTTGTGCAAAATCCAAAATCCGCAATCCGAAATCCAAAGTAGATCAGGTGATGTAGTATGCCGCGGATAGACAAGGATGAGCCTGTATACATGATAGGGGTGGCCGCTAAGCTCTGCGATGTGCACCCGCAGACGCTCAGACTGTACGAGCGGCTTGGGCTTATTCGTCCAAAGCGAGTAAGCAGCAAGAACCGACTGTATTCGCAGGCCGACATCGAGCGGCTTCAGCAGATACAAAGGTTTACCCAGGAACTCGGAGTCAATCTTGCCGGGGTGGAAATAATCCTCAATCTGCTGGAAAAGATGGAGCGGATGCACGCGGAGATGGAGCATGAAATGGAGCGAGTAAGGCGGGAGATGGAAGAGGAAATGGCCCGCAGGGTTCGCGAAATACGCTCTCAGCGCAGATAAGCTGCGAGAGTCACGATGCGGGAAAGGCCGGTGGTGACGACAGAAGCAACTTTAGCAGTTATGGGAGATGTGATGCTAGGCCGCGGGGTCAATGAGGAGATAGCGGTCCGCGCCCCGGAGTCGTTTTGGGGGGACGTTCTCCCGGTCCTGCGCTCGGCCGACGCTGCGCTGGCGAACCTCGAATGTGCTATAACTGAGCACAAACAAAGATGGTGGAAGACGCCAAAGGTATTCTACTTCGGAGCCGATCCTGCCGCTGTCGAGGCGCTTCGAGTCGCCAACATCAAGTGCGTCTCTCTTGCGAATAACCACACGCTGGACTACGAGGCGGAAGGGCTGCTTGAGACCCTGCAGCGCCTCGATTCGGCAGGAATACTACACGCGGGCGCGGGCCGCAGCGAGGCCGAGGCGGCTGCACCGGCAGTGATGGACGTCGCAGGAGTCAAAGTCGGCGTAATCTCGTTCACAGACAACGAACCTCCCTTCGCCGCAGGGCCGTACCGTCCCGGCGCCAATTATATCGAAATCTCCGACGATCCGGCGACACTTGCCCGGGTAAATGACAGTATTGCACAGGCGCGTCAGGCCGGGGCACAGATCATTATCGTGTCTTTGCACTGGGGGCCGAACATGGTTCCGCGGCCGTTGGAGAACCATCAGGCGTTCGCAGCGGCCGTTATAGATCGCGGAGTGGACCTCATACACGGACATTCGGCTCACATATTCCAGGGAGTCCAAGTTCGCGGGCGCGGACTCGTACTATACGATACCGGTGACTTTCTGGACGACTACGCGGTAGACCCAGAACTGCGCAACGATTGGTCGTTTGTATTCCTTGTGCAGATAGATTCGGAGGGACTCCGCGCACTGCGGATGATTCCTCTCAGACTGCGCTACGCCAGAGTCGATCTCGCCAGAGGCGCGGAATTCGAGACTATCAGAGAACGGATGCTCCGGCTTTCCGCCGAACTCGGCACACATCTGCGCAAGACATCCGAAGGACTTGAGCTCATCATCAGGTAGAGCGATCAGCAAGTCGGGAATGGGCTTTTTCCACGGAAGCACGGAAGGAGAGGTAACAGGTAACAGGTGATAGGTGATAGTGGGTCTTCCCATGCCCTATGACCCATGCCCCTTTCCGACACCCAACACCCATCACCCAACACCTTTCCTTCCGTACTTCAGCGTTCCCGTGGAAACAAAGCCTTGAACTTGGGTCCCACGCCGCCGGGCCACGTGACGACAAAGCCCGAAAGCGGGTATAATGTGTATCGTTGCTTTAACTTCATCCGCATGGGGGACTAATAGATGGGAAACAATCTCACCCGCAAAATTATTAAGGAGCATCTCATATCCGGCGAGATGGTTCCGGGCAAGGAGATAGCGATCCGTATAGATCAGACTCTGACCCAGGACGCTACGGGCACTATGGCCTACCTTCAGTTCGAGGCTATGGGGGTTCCCAGGGTCAAAACCAGGCTCTCCGTGAGCTATATCGATCATAATACGCTTCAGACCGGATTCGAGAACGCTGATGATCATACTTTTCTGCAGTCGATAGCCGCGAAATACGGCATCTACTTCTCGCGGCCCGGCAATGGAATCTGCCACCAGGTGCACCGCGAACGTTTTGCTGTTCCGGGCCAGACTCTTCTGGGGTCGGACAGCCACACCCCGACCTCCGGCGGGATGGGAATGCTGGCCATCGGCGCGGGAGGACTCGACGTCGCCGCAGCCATGGCCGGCCAGCCCTACTACACGCGAATGCCCAAGGTCGTACTGATAAGGCTGAAGGGCAGGCTTGGGCTGTGGGTGAGCGGGAAGGACGTAATTCTTGAAGTCCTGCGCAGGCTCACCGTCAAGGGCGGAGTCGGCAAGGTTATGGAGTACGGCGGACCGGGAGTCGAGAATCTATCGGTGGACGAGAGGTTCACGATCACGAACATGGGCGCTGAACTCGGTGCGACGACCTCCATCTTTCCGAGCGATGAGAGAACCAGAGAGTTCCTGCGGTCGCAGCAGCGGGAGCAGGACTGGATCCAGATTGCGGCAGACCCCGACGCAGAGTATGACGAGATGGTGGAGATCGACCTCGACGAACTCGAGCCCTTGATCGCCCAGCCTCACAGCCCGGACAATGTGGTGAAGGTCAAGGACATCGAGGGAGTAAAGGTGGATCAGGTGGCCATCGGGAGTTGCACGAACTC
This sequence comes from Armatimonadota bacterium, assembly GCA_016190935.1. Lineage (GTDB taxonomy): Bacteria > Armatimonadota > UBA5829 > UBA5829 > DTLH01 > JACPPP01. The sequence goes on from JACPPP010000286.1 coordinate 3,775, forward strand.
CTCTTATAAGGAACTTGTGACGGTCGCGCGGATAATGAAGGGCAGGACGGTTCATCCGGACACGAGCTTGTTGATCAGCCCCGGCTCCAAGCAGGTGTATGAGATGATCGCGCGCGAAGGTGCGGCGGCTGATCTCATAGCGTCGGGCGCGCGGATGCTCGAGTCCGCCTGCGGGCCGTGCATCGGTATGGGCCATGCTCCAAGATGGGGAGGCACTTCCGTCAGGACGTTCAACAGAAACTTCCCAGGCCGCAGCGGGACACCGAACGCTAACGTCTACCTTGCAAGCCCCGAGGTTGCGGCTGCTACTGCCGTCTTCGGCGTAGTCACCGATCCGAGGAAGCTCGGAGACCCGCCCGCAGTCGAGACGCCCAGGCTGTTCCACATCGACGACAGTATGATCCTGCCGCCCTCGCCGGAGCCTGAGAAGGTGGAGATCTACCGCGGACCGAACATCAAGCCGCTTCCGATGAACACGCCTATGCCGGAATCTGTTACGGCCAAGGTCCTGCTCTCGGTCGGCGACAATATTTCGACAGATCACATAATGCCTGCGGGCGCCAAGGTGCTGCCGCTTCGGTCGAATATCCCTGCGATATCCGAGCATGTCTTCTCTGCGGTCGATCCGGACTTCCCGGCGCGCGCAAAGGCGGCCGAGAGGGGAGCGGTCGTCGGCGGCGAGAACTACGGGCAGGGTTCGTCCAGAGAACACGCGGCGCTTGCGCCGATGTATCTTGGGGTCAAGGCGGTGCTCGTTAAGTCGTTCGCCAGGATTCACAGGGAGAACCTGATCAACTTCGGAATACTGCCGCTTACGTTCGTAAATCCGGAGGATTACGACAAGCTCCAGCAAGATGATGAGATCGAGGTCCCGAACGCGCGCGAGGCATTGAAGAGCGGTACTCCGACGGTGACGGTCGTGAACAAGCGCACGGGAGAGAAGTTCGAGACCCGCCACGACCTCACGCCGCGCCAGATCGAGATCATGCTCGCAGGCGGCATGCTGAATTACATCCGCCAGAAGGCCGAGGGGAACGGCGGGAGCTAGTCACCCCTGAACTGCACATAAAACACAGAAGAGGCACGCAGAGGAAATCCGCGACGATCACCCGTGATATGGTAAAGTCGCAGTGGAGGCCAAAAGCGAATGAAGATTCGATACAGAGTCGAGTTGGATGATATCGTAGCATTCAATCAGTTCGTCGTTGACACATCGAAGGAAATGCGCAGACAACGTCGCTCATGGCTGATTGCTATCTTTGCGATTTATGTGACAATCGGCTGTCTACAAGCGATGTTTCGCCATTCGTTTGCTCCAATTCTTTACTGGCTACTCTTCTCAGCGGTGTTCACCGCGTGGTACTATCGCGCAAGCCGGAGAGTGAATCGAAAACGGATCAAGCGACTCTACTCGGAGGGGAAGAACAAAGGAGATCTCTGTGAGCACGAACTTGAGCTTCTACCTGATGGCATCTGTGAGAGAACCTCTGTCGGTGAGCAGAAAGCTACGTTTGCAGGAATAGAACGGATAGTAACCAATGACACCCACGCATTTATATTCATCGGCTCGTTGCTGGCTCACGTTATTCCCCGGAGCAAGATAGCAGAAGGTGACTTGGACGCGTTAATAGCGGCTCTGAGAGAAGCAGTGGAATCCTAACCTTTTTGCCGTGGGAACGTGATGGTATCAACCGTTTGTTTTACCTCCTGAACCGCTGAAGGGATGAAATGAGAATGAAGGGATGAACCTACGATGGGAAGGGAACTACCGATGGGGAGGGATTTCAAACCCCTCCCCAACATCCCTTTCATCTGTTCATATCATTCATCTGTTCAGTGGTTCAGGAGTGA
>JACPPP010000287.1 GCA_016190935.1 Armatimonadota bacterium
GCCCCTAACCCCCAACCCCCTTCCGCGTAATCGGAACCCTGGTCCGGCGGACGTTACATAAATATGGCAGATAAAAGAGACTATTACGAGATCCTCGGCGTGCCGAGTTCTGCGAGCGCCGAGGAGATAAAAAGAGCATATAGGCGGCTCGCGCGCAAACACCATCCGGATGTCAACCAGACGGACAAAGAAGCCGAGGAGAAGTTCAAAGCGATAAACGAGGCATACGAAGTGCTGTCGGACAGCCGGAAGAGGGACCTCTATGACCGGTTCGGTCACAGCGGGCCAAACGGCGGCGGCTACGGAGGCTACACGGACTTCGGCGGGTTTGGAGACATCTTCGATATGTTCTTCGGCGGCGGGCCACGCCAGGCCACGCGTGAGAGGCCGGCGGCAGAGCGCGGCAATGACCTTCGGTACGACCTTGAACTGACTCTGGACGAGGCTGCGGCGGGCGTCACAAGGAATATCAGACTGACGCGATTTGAAACGTGCGGCGTTTGTAGCGGAGTTGGGGCCGCTCCGGGAACCCGCGCCGAAACGTGCCCCACCTGCCACGGCACAGGCCGGGTCCGGCAGCAGCAGCAGACTTTCCTCGGCGTCCAGATCAGAGTATCCACCTGTCCCAGGTGTCGTGGGGCTGGACAGGTCATTACCAACCCCTGCCAGGAATGCGGCGGCCACGGCAGAGTAAGGTGCACCAGCGAGAGGGAAGTCAATATACCGGCGGGTGTCGATGATGGCACCCGAATCCGGGTTCCCGGCGAAGGCGATGCAGGAATCCGCGGCGGCTCACCGGGGGACCTGTATATTCTCGTCCATCTGAAGCCGCACGAGATATTCACCCGTCGGGGGAACGACATCTGGTGTGAGATACCGGTGACGTTTGCGCAGGCGGCGCTCGGCGCGACTATAAAGGTGCGGACGCTGATGGATGAGGAGTATCTGCATATAGCCGAGGGCACACAAAACGATGAGGTTTACACTTTGCGCGGCAAAGGTATGCCCGACCCTCGTGGGAGGAGTCAGGGCGACCTGAACGTCATTATCAAGGTCCAAACGCCTTCGCGGCTTACGGAGGAGCAGAAAAATCTGCTCAGGCAGTTTGCGGAGCTTAGGGGAGAGAACTTGGAAGTCCAGGCGGAGAAGGGTTTCTTCGAGAGAGTGAAGGATGCGTTCGGTGGGCGATGAGATGGGCTGAGATAGTCGCCGCAGTGTCCGATGAATCGACGGACCTGGTTGCAAATATCATGATCGAAGAGGGATGCGGAGGGGTTGCGGTCACCGGCCCCTCCGTTCGTGCTTCTGCAACTGCTGAGCTTATCCCACAGGCTCCCACCCCCGAGTGGACCAGGGTTGCATGCTACCTGCCTGTAGACGATAGACTTGAGGGCAGGCTTGAGCGAATCCGGGAGAGGGTAAGGTGGCTGCCGGAAACCGGCATCGGAGTCGGACCCGGAGAGATAACCGTCAAATGGGTTGAGGATGCCGACTGGGAAAACGCGTGGCGGTCCTTCTTCAAACCCGTCGAAATAGGAAAAGTCCTGGTAAAACCGAGTTGGGAGGACGTAGAGCCAGGCGAAGGTCGGGTAGTAGTTGAGATCGACCCCGGAATGGCTTTCGGGACGGGCAATCACCCGACAACACAGCTTTGCCTTCTTGCCCTGCAGAAGTATGTGAGGGAAGGAGACCGAGTGCTGGACGTGGGCGCAGGGTCCGGGATTCTGTCGATTGCCGCTGCGAAGATTGGAGCGAGAGAGGTCATTGCTACCGAAGTAGACCGGCTGGCGGTGGAGTCAGCCCGCGGGAACATCCACCAAAACAGGCTTGAACACGTCGTTCGAGTATATGAGACGGCATCGCCTGGCGATGTCGCACGTGAGGTGGATCTGTCGGTTGCAAACATCGTTTCCGACACCATCATCCAGCTTGCTCCGCAGCTTGCCGGGGTGATAAGACCGGGCGGTATTCTGATAGCCTCCGGCATAGTCGAGTCTCGCGCCGATGAAGTGATTACGCGGCTCGACATGGAAGGGTTTGAGATCGTTGAGAAGAGCAAGGAGGATGGCTGGGTAGTGCTGGTGGGAAGCTGTCAGCAGTCAGCCATCGGCTTTCAGCAGGGGCCAGATTAGGGGTTGGGTGATAGGTGCTGGGGGTTGGGGGCTGGTAAGGGTCATGGGACATGGGGCATGGGTCGCGGGACCTATGATGGCCGGGGAGATTCCTCCCCGGCGCACGTGCCCCGGACATCCGTCCGGCCCCCGGCCCCTGATATTGTGTTGTCGGTGGAATCTTTCCTCCGACCCGGCCCCTGGCCCCCGGCTCCCGACCCCCGCCGAAGGCTGACCGCTGACAGCTTATCCGATTGCGAAGCGTGCTTCAGGGAAGCCGAGCACAGGAGACCTATGAGCAGTATGAAACGGAAGATATCCGCCGGGGTACCGAGCCTTGAGAATCTTCACAGGTTCTTCGTCAGGGCCGAGTGCGTGAGCGAGGGTCAGGTGACCATCGACGGACCTGACGCCAGGCAGATATGTTGTGTCCTCAGACTCGGCAGAGGTGACTTTGTGGCCGCGCTGGACGGCGCCGGATGTGCCAATATAGTACGCATAGCTGAGGTAAATCCGACGCGCGTAGTCGGGGATGTAGTTGAAGTCTGTCCCCTTAATACGGAGCCCTGCACGAAGCTGACCATAGCGCAGTCGCTGCCAAAGGCAGACAAGCTTGAGTTTTTGATCCAGAAGGGTACAGAACTAGGGGTAGTAAAATTCGAAATCATCTCGACGGCGAGAACGGTTGCCAGGCCCCCTGACGGTCGGGGCGGCGCCCGACTTGTGCGCTGGCAGACGATTGCAAAGGAGGCAGCCGAACAGTCCTGTCGAGCGGTGGTTCCCGAGGTGTGCGGGATCAGCGCGCTGGAGGAATTCGTGCCTCGCATCGCGAATTACGACCTGGCTATCTGCCTGTGGGAGGAAGAGCGCCGAAGGAGCATCCGGCAGGTGCTGAAAGATAATTCGTCCGCCGAAAATGTACTCATGATAATAGGTCCGGAAGGCGGCCTTGAACGAAGGGAAGTAAGCTTGCTGGAGGAGAATGGGGCAATATCGGCGTCTCTTGGCAAGAGGGTTCTCCGATGCGAGACCGCAGGTATCGCGGCCGCCGCAGTTGCTTTTTATGAACTGGAGATGTGAGAAGGTGAGTCTGTGAGACCATCTGAGACCGCTGATGCGGCAATGAAGCTTGGGGTAAAGCAGCTTCGGGTCACGGATAATCTGGCGCAACTGCTCGAGGTCCTGCCTCCTAAGGTAAAGGAATGTCTGGAGGAGCAGGAAGACCTGGAGGACCTGCTGGAGATAGTACTGGACCTTGGAAGGGTGGCGGAGGCGCGTTTCCCGCTCAGGGTGGTGGACCTCTGCGATATACCAGTCACTACAGGCGAGATAGAGTATGTAGTGGACCGAGTCGGCGAGTTCGGCAACGACAACCGGGCGGGCATCGAGAGGACTCTCCACCGAATCTCTGCGATTCGAAACAGGCAGGGACGCATCGTCGGCCTGACCTGCCGGATAGGGCGGGCCGTTTACGGCACGATAGACATCATCCGCGACGTAGTGGAAAGCGGCAGCAGCATCCTCCTGCTGGGCAGACCGGGAGTCGGCAAAACCACTAAGCTGCGGGAGGTAGCCCGCGTCCTGTCGGATGAGTTCAAGAAGCGCGTCGTCATAGTGGATACATCGAACGAGATAGCGGGAGACGGGGACATTCCGCATCCAGCCATAGGACAGGCGCGAAGGATGCAGGTCGCGACGCCGGAACTCCAGCATGCGGTGATGATCGAGGCTGTCGAGAACCACATGCCGGAGGTGATCGTCATAGATGAGATAGGAACAGAGGCGGAGGCGTTTGCGGCCAGGACCATAGCTGAGCGGGGCGTTCAGCTTGTCGGAACAGCCCACGGCAATTCTCTGGAAAACCTGCTTCTCAACCCGACTCTTTCGGACCTCGTTGGTGGAATACAGGCCGTAACCCTCTCAGATGAGGAGGCCAAGCGCAGAGGGACACAGAAGACCGTGCTTGAGAGAAAGGCGCCGCCGTCGTTCGACATAGTGATCGAGATAATCGAGGTAGACAAGCTAGCGATCCATCATGACGTGGCAAGCGTAGTGGACAGGATGCTGCGCGGCAATCCTGCCAGGCCTGAGATCAGGGTCAGGAATCCCGAGGGAGAGGTCGAGGTTGTCCAGCCATCGGAGCTCGAGGCCAGGCCGGCCGAGGCCATTCACAGGCTGGAGCACGAGCATCCAGTTCCGTCACCAGACAGGCCGCTGCCTTCGATTGTCAAGATATTCCCTTACGGTGTCAGCCGAAACAGGCTTGAGCGGGCGATTCGGGAGCTTCGCGTTCCGGCATATATAACCAAGGATACATCAGATGCCGACGCCGTGATCGCGCTCAAGGCCCACTACAGAAAGGAACCTGCGAAGCTCCAACAGATTTCGGAGCGTTCGATCCCCACATTTGTCGTGAGAAGCAACACATATACCCAGATTGCGAGCGTGGTACGGGAGATATTCAGCATAAATGGAGGCAACGAAGAAGAGATTGCGCTCCGGGAGGCCGAAGAGGCGATAGAGCGCGTGCTTGAATATGGCGAGCCCCAGGAGCTCTCGCCCCAGAACAGCTTCCTCCGCAGGCTGCAGCACCAGTTGGCCGAGAAGTCCGATCTTACTTCCGAAAGTGTCGGTACCGAACCCTACCGCCGAGTGAGGATATTCAAACCTTGAGCGGACGGCGGGGGATCTTTATTACGCTTGAGGGACCGGAGGGGTCGGGCAAGTCAACTCAGGCCCAGATCGTGGCTGACTTCCTCCGTTCCGCGGGCCAGCGGGTCCTGATTACCGCTGAACCTGGAGGAGATCCGATAGCGGAACAAATCCGCGCCATCCTGCTTCACAGCGACTCAGCTATTGTGCCAGAGGCCGAACTGCTTCTCTATCTTGCCGCGCGCGCCCAGCACGTAAGGCATATTGTGCTCCCCGCGCTCGAACGACGCGATGTAGTAATTTCTGACCGTTATGCCGACTCGAGCTTTGCTTATCAGGGTTACGGGCGCGGCATCGACCTTGCGAAACTCAGGATGCTGAACGACTTTGCGACGGGAGGACTCGTGCCAGACCTCACGATCCTTCTCGACGTTCCCGTAGAGCTTGGACTCGAGCGCCAAAAGGACAGGAACAGGTTCGAGGCTGAATCGGTGGAGTTTCACCGGAAGGTGCGGGCTGGTTTCCTCGATCTTGCGAGGCTCGAACCCCAGAGATGGGTAGTTATAGATGCAAGCCAAACCCCGGAGGAAGTTGCTGGGAGGATGCGCCGGGCCGTAATCGAGCGACTCCAACTGGAGAACAAATAGTGGGTTGAGACGAAGTGTTGGCGTAGACAGGAGCGATATGAGACGACTCGATGGCGCAGTTACGGCGCCGAAAGGTTTTAAGGCGGCGGGAATCCGCTGCGGAATAAAGCAGCAGGGCCCTGACCTGGCCCTTATATTCTCTGAGGTTCCCGCGGCCTGCGCGGGGATGTTTACTACAAACGCCGTCAAGGCGGCTCCTGTCTTGGTTAGCACGGAGAGAGTCCGGTCGGGCTGCGCGCAGGCTGTGATTGCCAACAGCGGCAACGCCAATGCTTGTACCGGCAAACGGGGCCTGGAGGATGCTCTTAGTATGGCCGAGTTTGCTGCCCGCGCGCTGGGGCTGGACGCTGAAGAAGTCCTGGTCTGCTCTACCGGGATAATAGGACAGTTTCTTCCTATGGACAAGATCGAATTCGGGATTGCAGAGGCAGCGGCGGCGCTCTCTCCACAGGGAGGACCCGATGCCGCCCGCGCGATTATGACCACCGACACCCGACCCAAGACGGCGGCATACGAGTTTGAGATCGACGGCGCGCCGGTGAGAGTCGGAGGTATTGCGAAAGGCTCAGGCATGATCGCCCCCAACCTGGCTACGATGTTCTGCTTCCTCACGACCGATGCCGCAATCGAGCCGTATATTCTACAAGATTCTCTGGCTCAGGCTGTTGAAGCGTCTTTCAATAGCCTGACGGTCGATGGTGATATGAGCACGAACGACACTGTTATTGCGCTGGCCAATCACATTGCGGGAAACAGGCTGATAGACTCGCCCGGACCTGCCCTCGACATGTTCCAATCGGCGCTTGAAACTGTGACCGTGGAGCTTGCGCGCGAACTGGCCAGGGACGCCGAGGGCGCGACAAAGCTGGTCGAGGTGGTAGTAAAGAATGCGGCCAGCTACTCGGATGCCAGATCAGCGGCAATGACGATAGCGAACTCCCTGCTCGTCAAAACCGCCATCTTCGGCGAAGATCCCAATTGGGGTAGGGTTCTCGCCGCTGCGGGCCGCTCCGAAGCGGCCCTGGACCCCACCAGAGTCGATCTCTCCTTTGGAGATGTGAAGATTGTGGAGAATGGGTCTCCTCTGGACGTGTCCTCCGAAGAGGCAAGAAGGCCGATGCTTGAACCCGAAATGGTAATCACGCTCGACCTCAAGCTTGGGGAATCATCGGCCCGAGTATTCACCTGCGACATCTCGTACGATTACGTTAAGATCAACGCAGAATATCATACATAGCCATTGTAGAACTGGGACGTATTCAGGCTGTGGGACTATGCGAGCATATCTTCGGCATCGACTAGAACGACTCCATCGCGTCTTGCGGTTGCACGCAGGCTCTCTTCAAAACCGGCGGCAGAGAAGAGAATGTATCTTACGGAATTCCTGTATTTCTCCGGCATTCGGGCGACTTTGTCTCTAAGGGAGTAGTAAACCGGGACACCGACCTCGGACGATGACCACTTGCACTCGCCGAACAGATAACTTCCATCCGCAAGCTCCGCAATCATATCGATCTCCAGCGAGCCGTCCCTACTCCAATATCTGGATGCCCGGCGTATCACCTGCCCGAATACATCCGCGCCCTTTGCCTTCAAGAATTGGTGGCATATATCCTCAAATGGGTGAAGACCCATATAGTCGTTCAGGCGGGGCTGTACGCTTGCTGTGTATACATCCCGATAGTCCTGAAACTCAAGAACACTTCGAAGTCTATCAACAAAGCGATACCAGAACCGGATGAAGTGATCATTTATCCTATATATAGCCCTGCGGTCGGATATTTCATCAAAGGGATATTCTCTGGTTATCCATTCAAGTTCCATCAGATTGCGAAGATAAAACGTCAACTGAGCCGACGTTGCCCCAACCACCTGCTTTATTTCGTTAGGCTTCGTGCAGCCGTTAGCAAGAGCGCCAAGAACGGCGTTGTAAGGCGCGGCGTCTCTTACCTGGCTGGAGAGCATCAACACTTCCGGCTCATGTCGGAGGAGTCCGATGGGGCTTAGAATATGTTGGTCGATGTTTGCCCCAATGCTCTTGCGCGAGTCGAACAGTGCGTGGTATCTTGGCGTGCCACCGAGTATTCCAAATGCCATCAGCTTATCCCGAGTCGAGTAGTTGGAATCCGCATAGAAAAGTGCTATGTCCCGATAAGTCATCGGCGGCAGCTTGTATCTGAATGTAAACCGACCAAACAGCGGCGCTTGAGGTCCGCCAAGTCCCTCCATCATACCAAGGTGTGAGCAGCATAACACGAGAAATATCTTGCTTCTGATTCCTTCGGTATCCCACCATGCCTGTATCTGAGAAGGTATAGATGGATCTTGCTCAAGCAGATACTGAAACTCGTCCAGAATCAATGCGAACCGATGCTCCCGCGCCAGAGAGCCTGCGAATCGCAGAATATTACCTATCGTGGAAAGGTCGGCGACAGTATAACCGCTCTCCGGCGATGTTCGGATCATCGTCTGAGCGAGTTCCAGCAGGTTCGCAGTAACAGACGTCTGAGCAGCGAGGAAGTAGCAGTGCGGCCTGCCTTCGGACAAAAACTTCTGCAGCAGATAGGTCTTGCCCAGACGTCGGCGACCATAGAGAAGAGCAAACTCAGCAGCATCCGATTGCCAATGCTGATTCAGAGCTTCGAGTTCGATTATCCGATTGTAGAATTCGCCCATCTCTCACATTCTATTAAACTGTAGTTTGTAAAAGTATAGTTTAATAAGCCGAACCTGTCAAATTACATTACTCACATTGAAGGGTGCGCGCCAAATTCGTGGTAGAACAGATGTTCGGCATGAATCGAGGTGATGGTTGTCGAATTCTCCATTAGACCAACTATTTGGAGGGGCGATTATGGCAACC
>JACPPP010000294.1 GCA_016190935.1 Armatimonadota bacterium
AATCGGTAAACAAAGCGGCATCGAGCTGCCGCACTCCATATCAGATCATACCTAATATGAGTAAGAGCCTCTTCGTATCGCCATCCATCATACTGATGAGATCGCCCTCTATCGTACAAGGCCGCTCTGACCTCCGACCTCTGACCTCTCTTGTCGGAAGATGCCGTCATGAAACTTTTCACCCATAAAATCGCGTCTAAACAGATGAGGCCGACTTAAGCGACGTGCGACGTTGGCAGGAGTTATCCTGATGCGCAATATGAAAACCCTTCTCACCGCAGTCCTCCTCTGCCTGACAATTTCCGTTCCCGCGCGCCCGCAGATAGCGGGAGTGAAGCTCGTGTCGAGCGGTGAGTTCAAGGATAAGGATGGATCGCTGCATTCCTGGAAGATCAACGGCGCCCACACGCTGATCTGGGACGGCCAGCCCTACATCCCGCTGGGCGGCGTGTTCTATTCGAAATACATCTGCCTCGGGCAGACGGAGGAAAACTGGCAGGCCGATTTTCGAGCGCTCGAACTTGTCAAGAGCAAAGGGATAACGGACATCCTGTTAAAATCAATCGGGCCGGTAAGCTGGACCAAACCCGAAGCGTGGCAGAGGCTTCTCGACTACCTCGACTCATCAGGATTCACTTACGGCGTAGATTTGGCCGATGGTCCGAAGGCTCCGCTGTCCGGGTTCATCATCGAACCAACGCTCTACCGGCTTCTCAACATCACTCAGAGTTCCAGGCTCTCGTTCGATATGCCCGACGTTACGTCAGCATTCTGGATGCTCTGCAGCATGGCCGACGGCAGAGTTATCACGAGCGGCGGAGCGACGGTCTCGGAGGGGAAAGTCAATGTCGATGTAAAGGTACCCACAGGAGAGAGCTGCGTCCTGCTGCTGTACCCTGAAAGGGAACTTGCGAACGGCGGAGGAGGAGTGGCGGATCTCTGGGGAGGGTTCGATGAGTTCCGGGACAGGTTCGTCAAGTTTGCCTCGGAGATCAAGTTCGGAAAGGGTCTCAGGTTCTTCGTCGATCCACTCTCAAGCAAGATGGATCTTCCGGAGGGTCTCGCGTCGATCATCCCGGACTCAGCGGATTTCCGGCTCGAGTTCGAGGCGTATCTGTCCAGGAAGTACCGCAACATCGGCTCGCTGAACGCCGCGTGGGACCTCGTGGCCGGCCATTTGGAGTCTTTCCAGGAGGCTGCCAGGTTGATTCCGCTGTGGCGGGGGACCAAGGGCCTGCCGGCGGCATACGACAGGGCGCGAGGCCACAGCTATTCCCTGGGCGGCGCATCGAAGATCTGGAAGGATTTAGAGGACTTTCGAGATTCATCCGCGCAAAGCTACCTCAACTCCGCCGCTGAACTGGTCAAACGCTATGCAGCCGATGTACCAGTTATCTACAGACCGACTCGCTATCACCGGATATTTGCCAATACCTCGTCGCGCGGAGGGTTTGACGGTCTTGGTGTCGAAGCGTACGGACACGGTGAGAGCCTGGTGACCGAATCGGCGGGCGGACTCTACGGGCTTGCCGAGGAATCGGCCCGCTCGGCTTGGTTCGTTGTAACCGGCACGTTGGACACTCCAAAGCGCGGAAAGTCTTCATCGGGTTACCCGAGCAGAGAGACTTTAGCTGCGGACCTCGACTCTCTCGCGGAGATCGGTGTAAAAGGGATTTTCGTCCTTGGGCTGCAGGTGCTTCCGGAAGAGCAGTGGAAGAACCATTCTCTTGTGCTGGCGCCCGAGCAGTTGGATTGGCTCAGGGAGTTTAAGGACAAGTATCTGAGTGCGGGCAGGGCGGATTTTGTTCCGCGGGTGGTGTATTACCCTCAAGGTCTGACGGTCGGGGCTTCGGTAAAGCGTTTGGGGCCGGGAGAATGGTGGCTGCCGAGCCTGCGAGTGGGGACGCAGCTTATGATGGGATCGACCGTCGCTGCATATACTATGGCCGGACAGGAGGGCATCTGCATTTGGAGCAGGTCCGGAGAGAAGACTATCACCTATCCGCTCGCTGAGGAGCAGAAGGTTTCACTTGCCCATCCGTCTGGCGCGGACGGAATACTTACTGTGGACAAGAATAAGGTCGCGCTCAGGCTGAACAGCGAGCCGGTCCTGCTGACAGGAATGGACCCTGTACAGGCATTTCCACTCGAGATCGCTGAGGAGGAGATTGCAAAACTAGGCCCGCTGGTAGACAAGGCTAAGGCTGCGGGAGGCCGGGCGCCGGACGCTGAGGCAGCCGCAGAACGCGCGAGGGGCGTTCTGAAGAGCGGCCGCCCCGCCATCGCCTACGACATTGCCCACACATTTGTGAGGCAGATTAGCGAAGCACTGGGCACATACACATGGATTGAAGCCGAGTATCCTCTCAGCCACAATTTCAGCGGTGTGGAGTCTGTCTCGGGGGCGAGCGCGGGCGGCTGCCTTGTGCTCGACACAAAGACACATCCGCCCATGTGCGAATACAGCGCGATATTCCCCGTCACCGTCACAAAAGACGCTACCTACGAGATATGGATTAGTTGCACCCCCCGCAGTACCGGATGTTCCCCGTTCAGCTACTCTTTGGATAACGGCATCTTTCAGAGCGCTTCATCCTCGATGGAAGTTTCGGCCTACGCCGGCTTGTTTGCCTGGAGCAGGGTGGGGATAGCAAAGCTCTCCAAAGGTCAGCATCAGTTGCAAATACGGGTCGATGGGCCAGGCCTGTCCGGCAAATACAATCTCGATATCGACACCATCGTACTCTGCCCCATTGAGTTCAAACCGGAAGGGATAAAGAAGCCGTAGTGATCACGTCTGGGTATACGGCGGAGAACAGGAAGGTTATCTCTGTTTCCATGGGGACATTTTCGCTCTGCTATTAATAGTATCTAACAACTGAAATTGCGTTCAATCTGCACGCAACATGAGTAGTCTATGCTGCGGCAAGAGACGGGATAA
>JACPPP010000289.1 GCA_016190935.1 Armatimonadota bacterium
CCTGTTGCTCCCCACCCCACCTCACGGTGACGCAGTTACAGTCGGCTACAGGCCGGAGAGCGTATGCCTGAAGAGGACTTCCACCTCTCTAGCCATGCACGCTCACAGGCGCACATCGCACGCGATCTCCGAATCGCGTGCGAAACAGAAAGATGCGATTTGAAATCGCAGGGATTCTCTTTCGGGTGCGATGATGATATCGCACCCGATCGATGGCAGACAAGCAGTCCGAAGCAACTGCTGATGCAGAGTTCTGGTTAGTCGTGCAGAGAGCGGATTTTGTGCGAAACGGCGTCCGAACCCAAGCTCTTACGCACGCGATAGGTAATCTGGTTCATGTGGCATACCAGGTAGTCAAAATCGTTGCCAACATGCATCCACTGGACACCTCGCCTTGCCATAACACACGCGTAATCAGGATTTGGCCCCATGCCTGTGCCGACAAATAACCCGGCCTCTCGCGCTGTAGCTATAACTCTCTCTATCGCGGCAACTACCTTGGGGTGCTCGACATCGCCGAGGACTCCAAGCGCGCCCGACAGGTCCATTGGGCCTATCACGAGCGAATCAACTCCCGGTACGGCCGCTATCTCATCGAGCGCATCCAGCGCCTCAGCGGTCTCGATCTGAACCGACACAAAGACACCCTTATTGGCGCTATCGATGTAGTCTCGACCTCCGTTCCGGCCGTAGTTCGAAGGGATTCGCGGGCCATATCCTCTGGCGCCGAGAGGTGGATAGCGGCAGTCGCTCACGACCTGCCTTACCTCGTCCGCACTTCGGATCTGTGGCACTATGACGCCGTCTGCTCCGGCATCCAGCACAGGCTTTATGAACGGAGATCCTATCCCTCGTATACGTACCAGCGCCGGCACCCCTCTTGCTCGCGTCGCTCGCAAGTGACCGGTCAGGGCCTCCGGGCTCATTGGGCAGTGCTCCTGGTCGATCCAAAAGAAATCCACCGAATCAGCAAGTGCATCGGCCACAACGGGGTCAGCTATCGATATTGACGCTCCCAGGCAGATCTTGCCGGATTTAAGCTGCTCACGGAATAAACGAATTGCCTCCAACTGGTTCCTCCATTTAACCTCTCGTTGTTCTCACGGTGTGCCCTCTGCGAACACTTCTTTCATCTGCGTCCCGCAGCCTTTATCTCATAGATAAACCCGCCCGGAGAGCATGCGGTCCGGATATTCTGTTTCAGCACTGCGAGCGGCAGGATCCACAGCATAGTGTTGTGATAATACTCCTGGCCGAATGCGGACTCACCATCGGGCGTGATATGTGCAGGCATATCCCAGGCCATCGACCCCTCAAGCACCATCCTTCGCCATAGTGACTGCATCAAGTCGAGACCACGGTTCGTATCTCCGCCGTAGATCATCAGCATAGCCGGGGTAAGGCTCGAATAAGAGGGGCATTGCAGCCTCGAATAGAAGCCCTCTGCATCCGTGCTCATATCCGGTCTGATTGCGGTGCGGACGCCATACTTCGCAGCCTTCACATTGTGGCTCCAAATTGTTTCCAGAACCGTCTTTACTCGTTCTTCCTGGAAGACGCGCGGCAGCCCGTGCAGATGAGCGAACAACTGACCGATCAGTTGATCCGAAAGTATACTGTCCGATCTTCTGCCGGTCTCGGGCTGGTGGTAAAGCAGGTACGAGCCACCGGCTTCGTTCCACAGCTTGGTTTCAATTGACGCAGTGCCCCGATTGATCCAACTGCGACAGTCTTCGGCGAATGCGCGGTCGCCCATTGTTTCGGCCATGCGCTCCGCGATTCGCAGCGTAGCCAACCAGTAGCCGGAGATGTGGATTGCTGCGCCGGCCATAGTTGGCCATGAGTCATAATACTGGTTGCTGCCCTTGACGTCCAGCAAGCAATCACCGTCCTCATCGACAGTCTTCATAAAGTTGAGCCCTGCTTTGACAGAAGGGTAGTATTCCTGCAAGAAGTTTCGGTCACCGGTGGCCTGCCAGATGCGGTCCGCCATGTGGATGTAGACCTGTCCGTCTACGGGAAGCTGCTGATTGTACCAGGGCGCATCAGGTTCGGTGCCTGCACCGAGAGTGGAAGGTGTCTGGCCGTTTTCTTTCTGGTAGTGTTTGAAGACCCGCAACTTATTGCGGGCAAGCTCGGGGAAGAACAGATCGACGGGCCACTCGCCGAACTCGTCGTTCGCTATGCACGCCTGCTGAGGACAAGCGATGAGGCTCTCATTTACACAGAAGATCCCATCCGGCCCCCACCAGTGGTTCGGGTCAGCGTTCCTGTCCCAGAAGCTCTGCTGGGCAAGGACAGAAAAAATGTTGATCAAAGCGTCCTGCAGCCACCCGGAAAGCTCCTTTTGCCCGTAGACGCGCTCCTGCCAGGCCAGTATCCGATTCAAAAGCGTCTTATGTTCCCGCGCCAGGTATTGGGCTGCATCAAGAGCGCTTCGGAACCGGGTGAAATACATGTGGACCATCTCGCTTTTTCCCCAGAACTGCTGGCCATCGTAGAGGTGACCTCCGTCTGGGAACGGGGGGCGCACTTGTGTTCTCCAGCGGGGAGCATACCATGTGAGGATAAGTTGAATCTTCTTCTGCTGGCTGGCTTGAAGGTCAAAGTCCACCGCAACAGTGGCGCCGGGGTGCTCTGCCTCTGGCCTGGGCAGATCGCCGGAGATTGTCCTCCATTCCGGTCCGTGCACCTCACCGCCCGCGCGGACTGGGGCGCCGCCGGCTGCGCCGATAGCGTAAGAATATTCCTTTCCGGCGTTCTCAGTGCTGACAATTACTCCGGTGAAATCGCCCGTCACTTCCTGCCGCCGAAACCTGGTCTTTCCGCCGACCTCGGCCTCCCTCGGCCCGTGGAAGCTGAACGCGAGCGTCCCACGTTGCCGCTCGGCGGTCCGGTTCTGCAGCCTGGCCTCGAAGACTGCTCCGGGAGTATTGGAAGACACCGGGTCTCCGGGAATGAATGGTGACCAGGCGCGGACGTCCACCTCTATCGGCGAATCGTGGAGGTCGAACAGCATATCCGCTATCGGATAGTGTCCCCAGTAGTGCAAATCCTTCGCCTGCACGAGGTCGGCTGTCCATGTGTTGACCCAGCATACCGCCAGCAGGTGCGTCTTGCCACCGACGGACAAGGCCATGCAGGGTTCGCGCCACTGCGGCACGTAGCGGCGGCGCATCTTAACGTCCACGTTCTCTCCAGGAACTGACGCGTGCCCGCCAGCCAGGTAGCGCCGCTCCATATAGGCGTTAAAAATAGTGCTATAATAATCGAGGGCGCCGTCGGCGCCCAGGCTGATGAAGCCCGTTCCCAGTCCACCGAGCGGCACGCCGGGAAGCATATTGCCGCCGCGATACACGGCACCAGTTACTTTCTGCGAGTAACCATCGGCTGAGAAAGTAACCCACTGCCTTTCGGGCAAGTTATCGGGAAAAAGCCTGGCCGAACCGCCGGCAGATGCGGTCAGAAATGACAGAATCGCCGCGGCGCACATCCTGTGCAGGATCGTCTTCATTTCAGCGCGCGGGGCCTCCTTTCCGTGGCTAGGAAGTCTTTATCTACGGAAAAACGGAAGGGAGAGGTAACGGGTAACAGGTGATAGATGATAGGTGATAGGTGATAGTGGGTATTCCTATGACCATTACCGACACCTGACATCCAACACCTTTCTTCCGTCCTTTCGTGCTTCCGTAGCTAATGATCCTTTCGTGGTTTCGTGATGATAAAGCTCTGCGTCTTGCGCACAAAGCAGGGGAGCAATGTTATAACATTGGCCTCTAATCTGATTTTGTCATGTATCCTGGCAGTTGTCAAGTCCTTTTGGCAATTTTCTTGGAATATGTGCTGGAAAAGCCTTGACAATTGCTGGGGTTAGCTGACATAATGAGATAGAAGCAATGTTATAACATTGCATTGGAGATTCTATGGAAATGGATTCCCGAGAACGTATGCTCCTCGCGCTGAATCACCGGGAAGCGGACCGCATCCCGTTCGATGTCGGCGGAACCTCTCAGTCGGGCATGCATGTGACAGCCTATGCTAATCTGCGACAGTATCTTGGCTTGCCCCGGCGCGAAGTCGTTGTGGAGAATCTGAACCCCCAAACTGCTAAAATGGATGAGGATTTTCTCGAAAGGCTGAGAGTCGATACCACTTTCGTTCCAAGGCGGTCCGTTGGCCGGGGTCCGGACATACAAGACGATGGAAACTACCTGAATTATACTGATGACTGGGGCATTGGGTGGCGGATGCCGAAAGAAGGCGGTTTCTACTACGATTTCTACTTCAACCCGCTGGACGTGGACGACTTGAAGCAGCGCCTTGCAACGTACAGTTGGCCGGATCCGACAGATTCCCGCCGGTTTGAGGGGCTGCGGGAGAAAGCTCAAGCGGCTCGCGAGAAAGGGAAGCTGGTCGTCTTGCAGGGCTTCTGCGCCGGTATATGTGAGGTGTACTCCTGGCTCCGGGGATATGAGAGCTTCTACAGCGATCTCGCCGCCGAACCGGATTTGGCTGAGATGGTCCTTGACAGGCTGACGGAACTTAAGATCGCGTACTGGAGGCGAGCCTTGGCTGAGGTGGGCGAACTGGTTGACGTTGTAAACGAGGCCGATGACATATCCGGCCAGAACGGGCCTTTAATGTCCCCTGCAACCTATCGGCGGCTGGTTAAGCCGAGGCACGCGCAAATCTACTCGGCTATCAAGAAGGCTGCGCCGCGCGTGAAGATTTTCATGCATTCTTGCGGCGCTGTCAGAGAATTCGTCCCGGATTTTATTGAGATTGGGGTCGATATCCTTAATCCCGTCCAGATCAGTGCGGCGGGGATGGATCCGTTCGAGCTGAAGCGCGATTTTGGGAAGGATATCGTCTTTTGGGGCGGAGGTGTCGATACTCAGCATGTGCTTGGAAGCGGGACAGTCGAAGACGTAAGAGACAATGTGA
The DNA here is from genome assembly GCA_016190935.1 of Armatimonadota bacterium. Classification (GTDB taxonomy): domain Bacteria; phylum Armatimonadota; class UBA5829; order UBA5829; family DTLH01; genus JACPPP01. The sequence goes on from JACPPP010000289.1 coordinate 4,945, forward strand.
AGCGCAACATAGATGCGCTCGCCCCGGGCGGTGGGTTCGTCTTTACCACCGTCCACATCACACAAGCCAACGTGCCACCACAGAACTACTTGGCCATGTGGGAGACTCTGCAGGAATACGGAGCGTATAGCCAGCATGCTTGAGCCTTGCGTTTGCCTTGATTTGGTCTTTGAGGGGTGGGATACTCCTGCAGCCATAGATGCCGTGGCCGAGGCCGGGATAAATGCATTCGAGATCTGGGGCTGGAGGGATAAGGACATCGAGCGGATTCGGGAGCGCGCCGAGCAGCGCCAGCTTACTATGGTGGCTATGAGTCTGGACCCGGCAGTGCGAATTGTAGACGAAGGCAATGTCCCCGAGTTCCTGCGTTCTGTGCGCGAGTCCATTGAGGCTGCAAACAGGCTGCATTGTGGACGTCTGGTAGTCCACGTCCAGGAGGTGCCTCATGGAACGGGCGAGCCCTGGTACTCCAGCAAAGAGAGAATGGATCTTCTGAAGGCGCAGCGGAGCAATATCGCCAAAGCGCTCAAAGCTGCGGCCCCGTTTGCGGAAGATTCGGGCGTTGCGCTCATGATCGAGCCCCTCAATACTCTTGTAGATCACGACGGGTACTGCCTGTCCTGTTCCCGGCACGGAATCGAGGTGCTTAAGGAAGTAGATAGCCCGGCAGTACGGATGCTCTACGATATCTACCACATGCAGGTCAGCGAGGGCAACATAATAAACAATATCACCGAGAATATTGGGTTTTGGGGCCATATACACGTGGCTGATGCTCCGGGCCGTCATGATCCCGGCACAGGTGAGATCAACTTCATCAATGTTCTGACTTCCGCAAGGCGCGCCGGATACGATGGTTATGTAGGGATGGAATATATCCCGCTTCAGGAGCCAGTTGTTTCTATCAAAGCCACCGCAGACATTATTAGAGCAGGGAACAGGGAATAGTATCTAACAACTGAAATTGCGTTCAATCTGCACGCAACATGAGTAGTCTATGCTGCGGCATGAGACGGGATAACGACGAGTTCGCGGACCTTGAGGGCAGTCAGGATGAACATCCGACCGAAACCGGTCAGGTAGTATTTGTAAGTGTGCCCTACCTTCCTGATGTGCCCGTGCAGGTTTAGTC
>JACPPP010000288.1 GCA_016190935.1 Armatimonadota bacterium
GGGTGTTGGGTGTTGGTAAGGGTCATGGGTTATGGGTTATGGGTTATGGGTTATGGGAAATGCAAAGTGCAAAGTGCAAAATTGCCCGGATTCATGCTGCGGGAACGTTGGTTTACACATGCTTGCCAAGTTTAGCTAAATCGAAGTTCCCAGAGCGTGTAAGGCCACCTTTCATATTTTTCAATCTGAAATCTAAAATCTAAAATCTGAAATCCCGTTTGCCTCTATCAATTGTTCACACTGCCCATAGGCGGGGCCATTCCTGGCTGCATGTGGCCCGAATGCTGGCCCGCGCCGATCATCTGTTCCTGCTCCGCCTCGAACTGCGGCGGACACTTGGGCAATTCAAAGATGAACTTGGAACCCTTGCCGACCTCGCTATCCACCCAAATCTTTCCACCGTGAGCCTCTACCAGGTGCTTTACGAGATACAGCCCGATTCCGGTTCCGCCCACCCTTCTGGTGTCGCGGTTGTCAACTCTGTGGAAGCGGTCAAAGACTTTCGGCAGGTGCTCTTTGGGGATTCCCATTCCCTGGTCTGAGACGCACATGCGCACCCGCTCCCCGTATCTTGTGGCCGATATCGTGACCTTTCCGCCTTCAGGCGAATACTTGATAGCGTTATTCGTGAGGTTCGTCAGAATCTGGTCCACCTTGTCTTCATCGGCCACAATGGTTGGCAGTTCAGACTGGATATCAATGACCAGTTCGTGCTTGTTCGTGTAGCTCTTCTGCACGCTCACGACCTTCTCGATCAGAGTCGTCAGAGTCACCGGTTTTGGATTCAGATCGAGCGCGCGTCCCGCCTCAATCCTTGAGACGTTAAGCAGATCGCTGATAAGCCTTGTCAGCCTGTCGCACTCGGTATCGATGATGGTGTAGAACTCTCGTTTCATGTCAAAATCGTAGAAGGTGCCGTCTTCGTCCTGCAGAAGGGTCGATATGAACCCTTTGATCGAGGTTAGAGGGGTTCTGAGTTCGTGGGAGACCGTGGATACGAAGGCGGTCTTCATCCGGTCGATACTTCTGATCTCTGTAATATCGTTGAAGATGGCTACTACACCGATAGGCTGCTGGTCGTCACCCCGCACGAGTGCGCTCTGCACCTGATAGATCTTCTCCTCGTCCTCTCGTAAGCTTATACTGACCTCTTCGGCCACCTCCGTCGACTCATCGAGGGATGTCTTTAGGATGTCAAGTACCGGCTCATAATTGACGATGTCCTGATAAGCCTTCCCGACAACCTCCGGGTCATTGATACCGAGCATAGAGCGGGCAGAGGCATTCATCTGCATAACCTTACCGGATTTGTTGATCATAACAAGGCCGGCATATACGCTCTCGATGATGCTCTCAAGTTCCTCTTTCTCTTCGAGGATCTCTCTGTACATCTGGGCGCTTGCAATGACAGATGCCGCGTTCTTCGATAGCCTGGTAAGCAGATTGACATCTTCTTGGATGAAGACGTTTCCGTCGCGCTTGTTGAAGACGTGCAGGACGCCGATCGTCTTGGATTCGAGCACGCGGTTCGTATCCTCGTCCCGCTTCTCGATGACGAGAGGCACGCACAGCCCGTTCATAATGTTGAGCAGCCCGACTTTTTCTTTGACCGTTCTGGGATCGTTCATTGCGTCATAGAGGATGACGGGCTTCTGTTCGCGGAACACCTCCCCTGAGACGCCCTGCGTCGCCCTTACACGGAAACTTCTTACCTCTTCATCCGCCAAGCCGAAGGCGGGTTTAGCCGCAACAAGATCCCCTGAGTCCTTATCGAAGAGCATGAAGACGCATTTTTCGGCCTGAAGGATCATTGCCACTCTGAAGACCAAACGCTTGAGTGTCTCTTCAAGCTCGGTAAGCGGTGCGGGCGCCTCGGTGGCCTCGGAAGCTCTGATTTTATCCTCAAGCTGTCTATTCGCTCGTTCAAGAGCTGCGACTGCGACGTTTTTCTGTCCCAGCTCTTTTTCCAGAGTCTCTATACGCTCTTTGAGGCGTTCGCATTCTTGGTTGCTCAAGCCTTCTACCTCGTTCATATTATAACAACTGCTGACCTTCGTATTATAGCACGCGCAAAAAATGCCGGTCAACGGAGAAGATGTGGGATGGGCGTTGGGCGTTGGGTGTCGGAAAGGGTCATGGGTCATGGGGCATGGGGCATGGGAAGGCCCTCTGTTACCTGTTACCTATCCTATATCTTCTTCCGTGCTTCTGTACCTCAGTGTTTCCGTAGAAACAGGTCTTACTCTGGGATGCCCGGTCGCTTCCTATCATACGCGGCATTCTCTGTTTGTATGACTGGCGCAGGTAGTCTTTCGTTCCCGCGACGCGGTGCCGTATGCTCCGGGGGTTGTCAGATCAGTCCGCTTCGGCAGACTCTGATGACTCTACTTCCCACGCAAGTGTATTCACGACGCCTCCCGCTATCATTATGGCAACTCCGAGTGTTTCGCTCAGTTCGTCTTCGGTTGCGCCCATCCGCCGCGCCGCGGCGGCATGCGTAGAGGCTCAACCATGACATCTCAGCAGCAGTGAGGACGCGTAGGCGATCAGTTCTTTCGTTTTCGCGTCCAGGGATCCTGGAGCCATTACTGCTGCGTTGAACTCCTTGCGTTTTTTCTCAATTTGTCCTTTGAGCATTTCATTCCCTCCAGTCATTACAAGCTGTCAGCAGTCAGCCGTCAGCCTGACGGGTGTTAGGTGTTGGGTGATGGGTGTTGGTAAGAGTCATGGGTCATGGGAATACCCTCTGTTACCTGTTACCTGTTACCTCATCGCTCACCGCTCATCGCTCATTGCTCGACGCTTCCCGCTAAAGCATCTGCTCCATGTAGTTATTCTCAAGGTCGGTAAACAGTTGATCCTGATGGTAGACTACGATCTTCTCAGAAGTCAGCCTTGCAATCCGCACTTCAAGCCTCTCTCCGAGTTTCTCAATTACCATCGCTGCCCTCGGCCGGTCCCCGGCATCGAACGAGAATAGCGCTCCCTGTTCAACGCCAGTGAGCGGCTCCTCGTAGACATACTGCAAATGGGGACCGCCAAGCAGTATGCAATCCCCCTCCTCGGGCCGTTCTTCTGCACAGAAGCCCCGCGCGGCCTCTGCTATAGCCGGATTAAGTTGCTCGTGGTTGATCTCAGGCATAGTATCACCTAAAGCGGTGATTCCCGAAAGGGGTGCAGTATCAAACTTATGTTTAAAAGCTAGCTCAAGGGGTAATCATAAAGCTGTCAGCCGCTCCACGGGGTGCGGCTGACAGCTTTATGATTCTTTATGCCAATCCTCCTGAATGAAAGCGAGTACAAAAATGAGCAAACACATCCTCATCACAGGCGGCGCCGGATTTATCGGCTCACACCTTGCGGACCATCTTCTTGCGCACGGCTACCGCGTGCGCGCGCTGGACAACCTCGACCCACAGGTGCACGGGCCGGGAGGTGAGCGTCCGGAGTATCTTGACCCGGACGTAGAGCTTCTTGTCGGGGACGTACGTGACAGGCAGATGGTTCGTCGGGCACTCGATGGCGTAGATGCCGTGTACCATTTTGCCGCCCGAGTTGGTGTGGGACAGAGCATGTACAATGTTGAGTCTTATACCGATGTAAACAATCTCGGAACGGCGGTGCTGCTGGAAGCGCTGATAGAGCGGCCGGTAGAAAGGCTCGTCGTCGCGTCCAGCATGAGCATCTACGGTGAGGGCCAGTATACGTCCCCCGATGGAGCAGCCATATCGGGAATTCGGCGGCCGCTCGACCAACTAAGGGCGGGACAATGGGAAGTCCGAAATGCAAAAGGCGAGGCGCTGGCGCCCATGCCCACGCCGGAGAGCAAGACGCCGTCGCTGGAATCAATCTACGCACTGTCGAAGTACGACCAGGAGCGAATGTGCCTGATGATCGGCAGCGCTTACAGCCTTCCAACGGTCGCGCTCAGATTCTTCAATGTTTTCGGCACCAGGCAGGCGCTTTCCAACCCATATACGGGCGTTCTTGCCATTTTCGCGTCGCGGCTGATGAACGGCAACCCTCCGATCATCTTCGAAGACGGCCTTCAGCGGCGTGACTTCGTAAGTGTGTACGATATCGCCCGGGCTTGCCGGCTCGCTTTAGAGGTTGAAGGGGCTGCAGGTGGGATATTCAACATAGGAAGCGGCAGGGACTGCAGCATCCTCGATGTGGCCGAGCACATGGCCGTGGTACTTGGCACAGAGCAAATAGAGCCCGAGATAACCGGCAAATATCGCGTCGGAGATATCCGTCACTGCTTCGCGGACATATCGTCTGCAAGGAAGGTCCTTGGCTATCAGCCACACGTAACACTGGAGACAGGTCTGAGCGAACTCGCAGACTGGCTCGAGGGGCAGTCTGCCACCGACCGGGCAGCCGATGCTCGCGCCGAGCTTGCCGAACGAGGGTTGACTGTATGACGGTGGTCCGTTCACCAGCAACTTAGAGTGTCTAGCAAACGACCGGCTGAGTGCATCCCAAGATAACGGGCAGCACATTGGAAAGGGGCTTTTTCTATGGAAGCACTGAAGGACGGAAGAAAGGAAAGATATATGATGTAGGATGTAGGATGGGTGTTGGGTGATAGGTCATGGGTCATGGGGCATGGGAAGGCCCTCTGTTACCTGTTAC
>JACPPP010000293.1 GCA_016190935.1 Armatimonadota bacterium
GCATATCCCTCCCGATCCGTAGATTGGGTACAGAGATGTGGAGTGCGGGAGCGGATTAGCTCCCGCTTTCTCGCTTGCTGTAATATAAGCCTGGTTCAAAGCGGCGGCGCGCCGCCGCACTCCACATGTCTTTGCCTAAAGTAAGTTTGATCGTAACTTTTCGCGCTTTTTATTACACCTCCGGAGAAAGCAGTATCCTCGCTACCCTCTCCACAGCCCCTTTGTCTCCCCGGAAGGCCCAGACCTGTGCTTCATCGTCACAGCGCGCGCAGCCGGTTCCGCAGCCGATTGCAGGGATGTGATACTCCAACTCGTTGAACTGGCCCAGCCCGCTGTTAATGTTGCACGCCTGCGTAGAGTAGCCGAAATAGTCCGTTTCCTTCCAGGGCACGTCTATATATTCGCCGGATGGGTTCACCCAAAAGTTTCGGATAATCAAAGCCCACTTATCGCCAGTCTGGTAGATGTAGCCGACCCTGCCCGTCGTGACAGCGGCACGGATCGCCAGCTTGTGTTCCCCTTGTTGCCGCATCCTGTAGCGGAAGAGGCGGTCGGATATGACCGTGTCCTCCGTTCCGATCGTACCCACTGTGCCGAAGTATATATTAGGCTCGGCCCTGCTGTAGGTCGGGACCACGAGATCGCCCGGGTGCGGCATCTGAACCAGGTTCCACAGACCTATCTGTGCCTTACCCTGCGGGTCACCTTTCAACAGATCCAGAGAGGTGTACTGAGTATATCCTGCGTACTGCACATTGCCGAGGTCTATTCCACGTTCGTGGCGCAGCGGATTCGGCGCAGGCCCAATCGACTTTGTAATCTCGAGCTCGACATCCTCCTTCAGTCGCGACAGGTTGACGGTCAGTCTGTTTACCAGCTTAAAGCCGTCAGCCGATCTTACTACCTGGTAGTTGCCCGGATCGAGCGAGCGCTGCTGGAAATAGGTGTCGAGCCTGGGGAAGTTAGGAAAGAACAGGTCCACCTCAGGCGAAAGCCAGGTTCGGTCGCCACCGGAGTTGTGCCACTGGTCGCTCGCATAGAACTGGCGAGCGCTATCGGGCGACTCGAGCGCCGCATTGGTCCAGTAGAAGTTCTCGTCGCTGCCGGGAGCAAAAAGCCCCAGCACCCGGCCCCCATAAGGCAGGACCAGCACTTGAGTGCCATCCGGACTGCGGTAAAGTTCCGTCGGCTTGCCGACGCTGTCTAATGTATCAATCAACCTTTCGCGCATTCAATAAAGCTCCTTTCAGTTGGTCCAACTTCAGCAGGCTTGGCATCCTTCGACAGGCTCAGGATGCGGTAGTAAGTCAGGCTATCCCTGTGCCAGCTTGTTTCCGTATGCCATAATAATAGCCGCAAAGATCAGCAGGGCTATCGCGAAGTACATCTGGTATCTTGGGGTACCGTGGACTCCGCGCCACTCGCCGCTTATGAAACCGGCCCCCTGATTTCCGAGCATCTGGGATGCCTGCTGGATACCGAACCCGACTGACGCGCCGAGAGCGCCCAGCGCAAGCATTCCGCTTCCCATAAGGACAACCCCGACCGTCATGTTCACGCCAATTATAACAGCGAGGGCTACTTCCTTCCAGCTTTCGGCCAGCACGCCCCAGGAGTTATTCTTCGTCATCAAGTAAGCCGGATACAGAACGTTGATTATCGCGCCGGACAAGACGGCAACAGACCATACCGCGAACGTCGCAGGGATGTCCGCCGCTCCGTTTGCCTTCATCGCCTCGACAATCGGCCCCTGTCCATAGACGAAACAGAGCCCGAGTCCGCAGGAAAGAACGCCCGCTATTGCGGTCATAATGAGTCCCCCGAGGAAACTGCCGGAGGTCTTTTGCAGCTTTTGGAGCGTCCGGTCCCGGCCGAAGCCCGCGAACGCGGCGAATACGACTCCGATGAGCATTACCCCAACACCAGCAAGCACCATCAGCCCCGCAGGGGACCCAATATCGGGCGCGTTCCTGAACAGTCCAGACCCCTTGACCAGCATCGGCATGCTCACTCCGATCGAGACGCCGAGACCAGTAAGAATCGCCCCCGTAAGAGCGATCCCGATCCTGACGAAGCAGAGTCCGCAGAGAATGTTGGCGATCCCCCATCCAAACGCCCAGGCGTTCGCAATAACGAGGGTTCTTGTCGGCACGCTTGCGTAGGCCTCGAACGGATTCGGGCACAGCGCCAATGTGACCGCCCAGGGCGCAATTATCAGCCCGAGCAGCATCCCTATGAACCACCAGTGCTCGAACTGGAACTTCCGCATGAGCTTCATCGGCCAGACGCCGCTTCCGATGATCAGCCCGGCAAACGCGACTGCGGCGAATCCCAGTAGATGCTCAGTTGACATAAGAAATTGTCCTTCCTCTGAAAAGATTGCGAATCAGATGCCGGGGACGTAGCCAAGGCCGAATTTGGCCTCTGATTCATTCCTGAAATCCGATATAAGCGAGATCAGCGAAGATGTCCCGCCGTCCGCAACGATTGTCTGGCCTACCACATACCCCGAATCATCAGAGCAGAGGAATGTCGCCAGCTTGGCTATTTCGAGAGTCGATCCCGACCTTCCAAGCGGAACCTTCTCCCAGGCCGTTTTCTTTGCATCCTCTTCATTGAATCCGGGTATGGTCTTGTAGTAGTTCTCAACTGTCACCCATCCAGGCGCAATCGCGTTTATTCTGATGCCCTTATGCGCCAGTTCTACGCCCAGAGCACGGGTATATGCGATTATTGCGCCCTTCGTACCGGCGTAGACAGAGTGCTCAGGCGCCCCCTGCAGGCCGTGGATCGAGGTCATATTGCATATTGCCCCTCCGCCGTGGGTCATCATATCCTGCACTACCCTCTGGGTGAGGAAAAACTGCGCCCTGATGTTCACGTGGAATAGTGTGTCGAACTGCTCGGGGGTTACCTTGAGGAAAGGTTTGTTGAAGGTGATCCCTGCATTATTGACCAGGCAATCCACCCCGCCCAGAAACTCGATTGCCTGGTCTCCCAGCCTTACTACCTCCTCGACTACATCGAAGTTAGCTTTGAAGGCTTCGGCTCTTCTGCCCAGAGCTTGAATCTCATCTACAGCCGATCTCGCTCCTGCGTCGCTGTGGGCATAGTGTAATACCACATCTGCCCCTTGCCTTGCAAACTCCAGAGCTACTTCCCTGCCTATCCCTGTGCCTGAACCGGTTACAAGCGCTCTCTTGCCGGCAAGCTTTTGTTCTATACTCATTAATTGTTCCTCCTGTCCTTAGCGCGCGGCGCGGTAGAGTCGAATGAAAGTATGAAAACCGATTTTGGACTCGAGTCCGAGCGCGCTCTATCTTTACGGATACCACAAGCGCAAGCACTTGTCAAGCTATTTTTCGACTTTTCGACGCTGGAGACCACCCTTTGCTCAGTTGGATAGCGGCCAAGCATACACAGCCTTTTTCACATCAGCATAGTTCGCGTCCAGCGCGGGATCCAGCAGGAGTATTGCGGCGATGCGGCGGGCCATGTCTCTGACCTCATTTACCTCGTCAACTGTCAGGGGCCGTCCAAGAAGATCGCTCTCCCTGTAGCTCAGCCACTTCTTCACAACCTGATAGCCGCCGATGGTGTAGTTCCACGCTCCGGCAGGGACGTTCTTCCAGTAGGCGATGTCATTGAGATAGATGTCCATAGTAGTCTCGCCGAGATAGGCGAAGGCTTCCTCCGAAGAAAGACCCAGGATAGACGCGCCTGCCCGGATAGCAGATACCTCTTCTGGAGTGTATTCGCGCTCAACCACTTTCCCTTTGCCAGGCATGGTTATCCCGTCCTTGCCCGGATGTCCCCAGCCGACGGTGACTGCGAGGTCTGTCTGTGGGTTGAGGCTGCCTCCACCCTCGCGGGAGATCACTCCTATAGACCTCAGTTCCTGCCGGATGTCCCCGGAGGTGACACCGGGAACGGTGTTTTCCGTATCCAAGAGTGCGGCAACTTTCCGGCCAAGCTCCGCGGAGGCGAGAAGAAGGTCCTTTGAATCCGGGAGCGGTATTCGCGGCCAGTCCTGACGGATACCGTCAGCGTTTTCCGTGAGGTAAGCGGGAGAGTAGCCGATGGCAAGAGCGTGCATCCAGATCAAACTGGCTGTACTGGCATCGGCGTCGAGGTTTCCGATTCCGATTTGAGCCAGGTAGGTTCGCGCTGCTTCCGACAAGTCAGCCACCGGGGTTTCTTCTTCCAGAGTGTCACCGATGGCACTGAACAGAGAAGCCTGATCGTGCCTGTCCAAACGCCTGCCGTTCTTTATCCGCAAAGGTATTGCCACTGCATCGGGCGCAAGAAAATGGTCATCGATGAGGCAGCTTGTGTAATAGAGCGGTGGACCTTCCGGGTGCTTCGCGGCCTTGAACCGCGCTATCAGAAACGTGTTGCCCGGCCAGTGCTGTGCCCACAATGATGGCCGTGGCTCGTTCCAAACTGGTCTGACACGGGTATAGTAACACCATCGCGAATCGAACGGGCGCAGGGCATACCGTACGATCCGTTCCATCAAGAACTGTTCGGCTGCGATGGCCCTTATTCTGGCGGATTTGGCAACGAAGCGGGCTTGATTTTTCGTCAGCCCATAGCCGAGCGTCTTGTATGCCTCCCAATCGAGAGTTTGGTCGAAATAGGCCCATATGCGAGTCTCAAGCTTCTTTCGATCGATATCAATGAGCGCGCCGCCGCGTTTCTCCATCAGGCCGTTGCTGGGGGAAACGGCACACAGATCAACAACTTTGGGCCACTCCTGGTAATTTGCTGTCGTCGTCATCGGCCTGAATGAGAAGCGATTTATCAGCTTCGGATTTGCCGGCACATAATGACCGTCAAAATCCCGTGAGTTCAGACTGTTAAGTAACTGTGCGCGCCGTTCCGAGGCTTTAGCATCATTCAGGTCATCGCGAAACAGAACTTGTGGCCCATCTTTCTTCATTTTGCCTTTTTTGACCCAAAGAGAAATCGCGACTCCCTGCTGTATTCCAACCGAGAAGCCAGATATGGCGAAAACGGTTTCACTCGTCCTGCCATCCGGCGCATACTCGGATATCCTACGATCTCCATGCATATTTTCTATCCAGAACCGGTCGAAGGAGTCCAGGAGATGCTTGCGGAGGACGACGAACGATGGGTCGCTGATCCACGAGTAATTTGATATGTAGCACACCACGCCCATACCTGTCATCTCTGCGATCCGGCGCTCAGCCAGGCGGAAAAAGCGCACGTATAGCTCGTCAAGATTGAACTTCTTGATGCCCCACTCGGAGATCAGTCCTTCCTTGTAGGGCTCCACCAGCCTCTTCTCCTCCGGATCGGTGGCAACACCAGCAAAGGCATTGTAGGGCGGATTGCCAAGGACCACAAGTATAGGAGCCTTATTCTTCACCTTCTGGGCCGCGTCACGCTCCTCTTTAAGCTCGGGAAAAGAAAGCTGGAGTTGTTGGAGCCGTCTCTTCACCTCTTCAGTAGGCGGTTCCCATCCGGTAAGCGAGTTGGTCAGGTAGACTCCGACACGCTCACCACGGGTTGCCAGCGGCGCGTTCAGGTTCTGAAGCAGAAGGCCAAGCTGGAGATGCGAGACCACAAACGGCGCGGGCAGAATCTCAAAGCCGAATACCCTGCTCATCGCCGCGCGCTTCACCTCCGCTCCGACAAGCGCCCCGCCGCCCTTGTCTCGAAGTGTCGCTTCAATACGCTTCAGCGCCTCGACTAGGTAGGCCCCCGTACCGCAGGCCGGATCAAGAACATAGACGTTCGGGTCGGCAAGGCCGTCCTCAATCTCCAGTTCCTCCCGCAGCGCGGTGTCCACGCGGGCGACCATATACTCCACGATCTCCTGCGGTGTATACCAGACTCCCAGATCCTTCCGCAGTTGTGGGTCGTATGCCTCAAGAAATGGCTCATAGAAGTACTGGACGGCGTGCTGCTTTTCAAAGCTATCGAAGAAGGCCCGCCGGTCCACCCGATTAAGCGCAGCAGCGGCCCAATCAAGGATCTCCACGAGGCCAAGCGACTCGAGCCTGGTCGGAGCCGCAACCTGCTCGAAGAGGGCCTTAATCATCGGCACGTGCAGTTCCCAAGCCGCGGTCCTCCACTCGAACCTGGCCGAGCCATCGTCATCCCGCTGCTTTCTGCTCCAGAGCACCCAGGCGGAGAACATGCCGTAGAAGAGCGTCTGAATGAGCGTGGACCGGAAGAAGTGCTCGCCCTTTTCCTTCTCGAACCTGAGGCCCAGGGCCTCCTCAAGGGCAGTCCGCACAGTCTCCAGCGCAGGAAGACCGGCGGATTCTATGTGCACTCTGGCCTCCCTTGCGTAGGACGCAAGGAGTTGGGCGACATCTTTTGGGTCGGTGAGCTCGGCCGCGCGAAGCATGACCCGCTTCAGATATTCCGGGAACAGGTCCTTATGATGCTCATCCATCCTACGCGGATGGGCAAGCCCGGCGCGAAATGCAGCCTCGCTCTCCGCAAGGTGATAGCACTCTAACTTGACGGGCTTGCCGTCCGACCGGCCAACGAGTAGGAAATCCCAATAGTTTGTAACCAGCACCTGGCCGTAGCGTCGCAGATATCTTTCGACCTGCTCCGTCTCAGCGATCTGGGACACTTCATCTCCGATGCCTTTTATCTCGATCACCCCGCGGGAGGGAATCTGGCCTTCGATCAAGTCCGTCGATTTTTGATCAGGAGTAAATAGCCCACCGTCCGGAAAGCCCGCGCCTGCGTTCCTCAAGTTGATGATACATCGAACCTTGGGCTTCAGCGTCTTCCCAATTTCGTTCAGCAGGTTCTCCAGCGCGCCATAGCAGGAGGTTTCCTCTACAGCAGCCCCGTAAGCACGAATCTCGCGCAGCTCGGAAATATAGGTTTCGACCGGGTTCATTTGCTGTCTTCAGGTCGTGGCCATAGATTGGCAGGGTTGCCGGCCACAGTTGCGACAGAACTTACTTCAACGCGCAGGGCAGCCATTCCTGCGTGAATAGCAAGGAGAAAAGAACAGAAGGAACAGACAAGTAGGCCGATCTCTGGCTACCGTTTCCTCCGAACCATCCCTGCAAGCGCCAGCATGCTACTTCCTATCGCGAGAAGGCTCGAAGGCTCGGGGACGTCGTTGTGCCACAGGATCGCTTCGTCACGGCCTGCAGCCGAATTGTACGCGTATCCTGCAATCCAGATATGCTCATCCTTCACCTCGATACCCGACGCCCCAGAATGTGTGTAGTTTCCAGGCAGTAAGCTGTGGAGGTCCACCCAGCTTTCCGCCGTCCCGCTCCACAGACCGGCATGGTCATGCTCGCCGAAGATCGCGTGCCCAACCTGCTGCCCGTGATATCCACGCCGTGCATAAGACCCCCTACTCCCTATGGGACTGAGGTCTACCCAACTCTCGGACGTCCCGCTCCACACACTGGCATGGTCAGTGCCGCCGATCCGGGCCCATCCGACCTGCTGCCCCTCGGACACGCCGAGGGCAACCGACTCAGTGCTCCCAGCGGGACTCAGGTTCACCCAGCTTTTCGCCGTGCCGGTCCACAGGCTGGCATTATCGCCGCCCCAGCCGATGATGGCCGCTCCGACCTGCTGCCCGTCGGAGACGCCAAGCGCAATAGACGCGGTACCCCCGGCGGGATTGAGGTCCACCCAGCTTTCCGCCGTCCCGCTCCACAGACTGGCACGGCTACGGTCACCGAAGAATGCGAATCCGACCTGCTCCCCGCCTGAAATGTCCCTGGCGCCTGAGTAGGTGCTGCCAGCGGGATTGAGGTCCACGAAACTCTCCGCCGTCCCACCCCACAGGGCTGCGTGACTATAGCCGCCAATCGATGCCTGTCCCACTTGTTGCCCGCCGTAAACGCCAATTGCCTCAGACCAGGTGCTCCCCGCGGGATGGAGGGCTACCCAACTTGCTGCAGTTCCATTCCACGGGCCGGCGCGCTGAAGGCCGGCGGTCCAGACCGACCCGACTTGCTGCCCGCCAGAAACATCCACAGCATAGGACCCAACGCTCCAGGCGGGTTGGAGATAGATTACCTCCCACGCGGCGAGCGCTGAAGTCGAGAATACTGTGCCGAGGACGAGTGATGCGGTGAAACAAACAAAGTTCTTTCTGCTCATCTCTTTCTCCTTTCACATGTGGCCATCTCTGTGGCCCTTTATGCCAGGTTATCACAACTTGTTCTAGCAGTCAACCGACTTAAAATGTATAGCTTTGAAAAAAGAGGGGATAATGTTATTCCACAGCCTGTTGAATATCGTTGTGAAATACCGGCTTACAACCTGTTGATTTCCTAGCCTGTTGATAGAGTCGCATTTATCCAGTGTGTTTCCCCGTTGTCCTCGCCTTTTCCATCCCCCTTTCCACATATTGCTCTGAGCTTGCACTGTGCGTAAGATGGCATTGTCTCCACTGTTTCCACGGTCATTACAATAACAACCATAGAATAGAGTATAATACTATTGTTTTTTTGATAGTCGGAAACAATGCGGATAACCAGGTTTCATATCACAAACTTCAGGAACTATATTGACGATTCCTTCCAACCCGACGAAGGTATAAACGTGCTCGTCGGACCGAACGGACAGGGAAAGAGCGCTATCCTTGAGGCTGCTTATGTGCTTGCTACTAGCAAGTCGCATAGGACCTCAAGAGATGGCGACCTTATCCGTATCGGCTCCAACTGGGCGAGGGTTACCGCAGAGGTGGAAAGAGAGGAACGCGGAGACGTAATCCTCGAGATAACACTCGTGCGAAACGAGAAGAAGACGGTTCGGATAAACAGAGTGAAGCACGAGAAGGTAGGAGATATCGTGGGCCAGATGAACGCCGTTATCTTCTCATCGTCCGATCTGGATATGGTCAAGGGAGAGCCATCGAACCGCAGGAGGTTCTTGAACCTGGAGGTATCCCAGATCAGCCCACAGTATGTGTATGCGCTGGGAAGATATAAGAGGGTCCTGGAACAGAGGAACAAAGTAGTGAAAGAGGCAAGAATAGGGAGGACCAATGGAAGGTCCCTTGAGGTGTGGGACGAGCAGTTGGTTAGATACGGTTCGATACTTATAGAGAAACGAGCGGTGTTTGTAAGGAGGCTCTCGGAGATTGCGGAGAGGGTCTACAACCAGTTGGCAGGCGGGTTGGAGAATCTTGAAGTGTTCTATGAACCGAGCGTGAGGATAGACAGTCCAAAGAGTCAGGAGGAAATATCAGAAACTTTTGCGAAACAATTGCTTGATGCAAGGAAAGCGGATATAGTAAGAGGAACGACCACAAAAGGGCCGCACAGGGATGATATATCCTTCAAAGTGAACGATATGGAAGTCCGTTACTATGGTTCCCAGGGCCAGCAGAGGTCGGTTGCGCTTGCGGTTAAACTCGCTGAGATAGGCCTGGTGGAAGAGACTGTAGGTGAGCCTCCCATAGCTCTCTTGGATGACGTTGGAGCGGAGCTTGACCAGCAGCGGAGAGCGCAGGTGTTCGATTTCGTTTATGACAGGTGCCAGACGCTGGTGACCGTCACCGCGGTCAGGGAGCTGCCGCAGGAGATACTTGCAAGAAGCACGTTGTTTACTGTGGCTTCAGGCACGGTACAGAGGGCATGAGAAAAGAGTTCTCGGCAGTAAGCGATCTCGTTAAGGCGGGGCTGGAAAGGCTGGGGCTTGCCGGCGCCGTCAAAGAGAGGTCGGCGGTCGAAGTATGGGAGGAAGTTGTCGGTCATGAAACCGCCTCGGTAACAAGAGTTGAGAGGGTCCGAGAGGGAGTTATGTATGTCACCTGCAGGGACAGCATTTGGGCCCAGGAACTGCATTTTCTTCGGCCCGTAATCGTTAGAAAGCTGAATGAGCGGCTGGGGGCTCAGGTAGTAAAAGAGATAAGATTATCCGGGGTAGGCTTCAGAAAGAGAGCGGCACAGCAGGAAGAGAGAGACGATTCGAAGAGGAGGAAACAGACTCCGCGGCTCACACAGAGCGATCTTGAGGTCATAGATAAGGCAGCGGGACAGATAGAAGACCCCGATCTTGCGGAAAGGGTTTCAAGGGGCCTGAAAGCGAGCAGAAAGATAAGAAAGAGTAGAGAGTGAATGAAATGGTGTGGTCAGGACAGATCAAGAAAGTAGATAATTATAGGTGGCTCATTCCGAAGTCGGCCAAGGAAGGAATGAGAGTGGATGGGCTCGTCTATGCGACTGAGGAGCTTATGAAGGACATCCGCGACGACCCGTCTCTTGAGCAGGTGGCGAACGTAGCGTTCCTGCCGGGGATAAGAGGAAGATCAATGGCTATGCCGGACATCCATTGGGGATACGGGTTCCCGATAGGTGGAGTAGCCGCGACCTCTGTAAGCGAGGGAGTAGTCTCGCCTGGAGGGGTAGGCTTCGACATAAACTGTGGAGTGCGGATGCTCAGGACGGACCTTACCCTAAAAGAAGTCGGACCTAAAATAATGGACCTGGTGGACAGAATGTTCGCAGACGTGCCGTCCGGGGTCGGAAGCCAGGGGAAGATAAGGGTAAGCGAAGCTGAGCTGACGCAGGTAATGAAGAAGGGATCCCAGTGGATGGTAGAAAAGGGTTTTGGCTGGGCTGAAGATACGGATGCAAGCGAGCAAGGTGGCCGGCTGGAGAACGCTGATCCTTCCGCCGTAAGCGCTAAAGCCGTCCAAAGGGGAAGGCCGCAGCTAGGCACGCTCGGCGCGGGAAACCACTTCCTGGAGATACAGGTAGTGGAGGAAATATTCGATGAAACGTCGGCGCAGGCGTTCGGGATAACAGGGCCGGGACAGATAACCGTAATGATCCACACGGGTTCGCGCGGGTTCGGCTACCAGGTGTGCGATGACAGCCTGATAGTGATGCAGAGAGCAATCCAGAGGTATGGAATCACTCTGCCGGACAAGCAGCTTGCGTGCGCTCCGGTGTCCTCGCCGGAGGGAGAGCAGTATCTGTCGGCAATGGCATGCGCCGCGAACTACGCATGGGCGAACAGGCAGGCGATCGCCCATTGGGTGAGGGAGGCCTTCGAGCGTGTCATGGGGGCAGGAGCGCACAAGCTGGGCATGCGGCAGGTGTATGACGTAGCTCACAACATCGCGAAGATAGAGGAACACGTCGTGGACGGCCGTAGGGAAAAACTCTGCGTGCACCGAAAAGGCGCCACAAGGGCATTCGGGCCTGGACACCCCGATGTCCCGGCGCGGTACAGAGCTGTAGGGCAGCCTGTGCTCATCCCCGGAGATATGGGGCGATACTCTTATCTGCTCGTGGGAACAGAGCAGGCGATGAAGGAGACGTTCGGCTCGACCTGCCACGGGGCGGGCAGGGTGCTATCAAGGCACGCAGCGATGAAGGAGGCCAAGGGGCAGGACATCCAGAGGCAGCTTGCAGAGAAGGGTATAGTCGTGAAGGCCGCTAGCCGTGGGACTCTTGCGGAGGAAGCATCGTTCGCTTACAAGGACGTAGCCGACGTGGTCGACTGCGCGGACGGCGCCGGCATATCGAAAAAAGTGGCAAAGATGAGGCCGCTTGGAGTTGTGAAAGGTTAATGTTGGCTCAGCACCTTTTGTCTACGGAAACACTGAAGTTCGGAAACACAGAAGGATATCGATTATAGCTTAGCTTTGCTTGTGATAGCTTATCTGTAGATGGTAGACAAAGCTGCGTCAAGCCGCAGCACTCCATATCAGTGGGTCCATATACCTCATTCTTGACGTACACCCCGCGCACGTTCAGTTTGCGTTCTACTGCACAACTTGCTATACTCTGAAGAGTCATGAAACCGTTTATTGACATCGTTAGAGAGGGCGGGCTGCTGGTGTTCGATGGAGCTATGGGCACACAGCTTGAGGAGAAGGGGCTGCATCCTGGGCCGGAGTGGAACGTGAAAGACCCGAACCAGGTGGCCGAGGTGCACCGTTCGTATGCCGATGCGGGTGCGAACGTCCTTCTCACGAACACTTTGACCGCGAACAGGCTGGCTCTCGAACGCGCCGGGGAGGCCGATAAGGTGGAAGATTACAACTCCACCGGCGTCGCTGTCTGCCGCGAGGCCGCAGCCGGACGAGCCTACGTTGCCGGCGATATGAGCTCCACTGGACAGATGCTGGAGCCCTATGGCGACTATACGGAAGAGCAGTTCTCTGAGGTATTTGCAGAGCAGGCGCAGTCGCTTGCTCGTGCAGGTGCGGATCTCATCATAATCGAGACGATGACGGATCTGAGAGAATGTGTAGTTGCCATAAAGTCCTGTAAAGCTGCAACATCCCTTCCGGTCGTCGCATCGATGTGCTTCGATTTCGGGGCCGCGGGGCCCAGGACGATGATGGGAAACGACGTAGAATCGTCTGTGAAAGATATGGAGTCGGCGGGCGCGGACGTGATTGGCGCGAACTGCGGAGGAGTCACTCCGGAGCAGATGGCGGAGATTATCGCAAAGATGAAGCAGATTGCAGCGGTCCCACTCATAGCCCAGCCGAACGCGGGACTGCCCGAATTGATAGATGGCAAGGTAAGATTCAATCTGGCTCCAGAGAAATTCGCATTTGGCGCGCTGCGGTGTGTTGAGTCAGGCGCACGGTTTATCGGAGGCTGCTGCGGAACTACCCCAGCACATATCGAGGAGACAGCCCGGCGAATGAATTCGCGCTCGTTGACCTGAGCTTAGGAATATAGTAACATTGAGTCGGATTACAAACTCAACTTTGAAAGGAGTACGACGTATGTTTAACAAAAGGTTGGCAGTTACGACCGCTCTGGTGGCCTCTATGGCTGTCACGAGCATAGTTTTTGGAGCCGAACAGGCAAAACCAACCGCCACAAAGAAACCAACCGCTACAAAGAAGGCTGCGCCTGCGGCAAAGCCTGCTGTAGAGGCAAAGCCCGCCGACACAACCCCAAAGGCCACAATGGAGGCTGAACTCAAAAAGTTTAAGAACGCTCCTGACACTGCGGTCGTAGCTGTGATCGGCGGACAGAATGTTACTAAGGGTGAGTTGAAGAACGTGATGTGGGACTGGACGTCCCCGGTAACTCTCGACGAGTATGTCAACTCCCTGGTAGTTACACAGGCCCTAAAGAAGGCCGGCCTGCAGGTAACACAGGCCGATCTGGACAAGAAGATAGCCGAAATACCAGTGCAGCCTGGTGAGACGCTTGAGACCATGCTGCAGCGGATAAAGGTACCGATGGCCCGTTTCAAGGCGGGAATGATGATCCAGGTTGGACTTGAGAAGCTGATACGCAAGGAAACCAAGCTGACCGACTCGGATTTCACCGAGTTCGTCCACGCCAGACATATTCTCATCCGGTCCATGGCTAACACTCCGAACGCCACACCTGAGGATAAGACAAAGGCCGAGCAGGAGGCAAAGGAGAAGATCGACAAAGTACTGACCGAGATCAAGGGAGGTAAGGCATTCGACGAGGCCGCTAAGGAATACTCTCAGGATCCCGGCACCAAAGATAAGGGCGGCGACCTTGGCTGGTTCCGAAAAGGAGAGATGTTCCAGGAAGTCTCGACTGCCGCTTTCAGCACTCCTGTAGGCCAGATAAGCGAGCCGGTCAAGACATTCGTCGGCTATCATATAGTAAAGACCGAAAAGCTCGGCAAAGATGCGACACCAGCCGAAAAGGAAGACCTGACTGAGAAGATCATCAAGCAGAAGCTTCCTACTATGATGCGTGAGAAGTTCGAGGAGCTCAAGAAGAACGCCAAGATAGTGAACAAGCTGGCTCCGGCTTTGCCCGAACCCGAGAAGCCCGCCTTCCAGATGGGCGCTCCTCCGAATGCGCCACCAACTCCAGCTCCCAAGCCGGCCACCAATAAGGACGGCACTGCAAAACCCGCAATGCCTCCCCCACCTCCGGCGCCGCCTGCCGCAAAATAGCCTGGCCGGGGCAGAGACGGTACATATTCTTAGATCCAATGTATGGGCGAACGGCAGTGCCGTTCGCCCTCTTTGTTAGTCAGGCGCAGCCGGAACCAGGTCAACCACCACAGAGCAGGTGGTGTCCGTCTTACGCATGATACCAGAACCGGGGAGACGGGGAAGGTTGGCAAACGGGGAAAACATGGAATTCCCCGTCTCAGACCATTCCCCGCTTCCCCGGTTCTGGGGTTATTCTAATAATGGCATCCTGAACCGCTGAGACGCTGAATGAAATGAGGCACTCAAGGCTGGAATTCATCTCTGTTGTGGCGGGCTTCCGTCCTGGCGTCAGGCGTATGACGGGCACTACCAGATGGGTAACTGATAGATGCAAGAGTATGGAAAGATCAAGAGCGGACCTGCATATACATACAACGGCGTCGGACGGCGCGCTATCCCCAACTCAGGTGGTTGAGGAGGCAGCCAACATCGGACTCGCGGCGATTGCGATATCGGACCACGATACAGTGGACGGCATCGATGAAGCGATGGCTGCAGCGGGTGTGGGTAATGTAGAGGTCATCCCGGCTGTCGAAATAAACACAGATTTAGGACCTAGCGAGGTGCATATACTCGGCTACTTCGTAGACTGGCGGTCCGAACGGCTTCGTGGGCATCTCCTGGAGCTCCGCAGGGCAAGACTCGAACGCGGCAAGAAGATGGTTGGGAAGCTGCAGACCCTCGGAGTGCCGGTGACGTTTGAACGCGTTCTTGAGATCGCCGGACGCGGCTCGGTGGGCAGGCCACACGTAGCCCAGGCGATTGTCGAGGTCAGCAGCGTCCAAAGCATCGGCGAGGCATTTGCCAGGTTCCTGGTCAGGGGCGCCCCAGCCTACGTCGAGAGGACGAAGCTGACTCCGTTCGAGGCTGTCGCTATAGTCGTCGCTTCCGGCGGTGTGGCGTGTCTTGCGCATCCGGGCAAGTCCGGCCGTGACCACATCATTCCGATGCTGGTGAAGTCCGGGCTCAGGGCAATCGAGGTTTACCACTCGGATCAGTATCCTGAGAGTTCACAGCGCTACCACGCAGTCGCACGAAAATTAGGCTTGATAGAAACCGGCGGTTCCGACGCCCACGGCTTCGACCCCGATTACGGAACATCTATCGGCAGCACTACGGTCGATATGAGGGTGGTGGAAGATCTGCGCAGAGCGGCCGCCGTCGGGTGATCGGATGCGATACCGGTGACCTGATACTCGATAGGGGTAGGGACGGCCGGTTGCCCGGTCTCCC
>JACPPP010000295.1 GCA_016190935.1 Armatimonadota bacterium
GGCATCCTGAGCCTGTCGAAGGGTGCCGACTACGAAGCGCCGCACCTTTCGTGCTTCGACACGCTCATCCTTCGACAAGCTCAGGATGGCTCAAGATGCGGCGTATATTGCTCACGCCGGTTAAAAACGATGCTCCTGAGGTAATTACTTGTGAGCGTATCGATAAGCCGGGTTCTGTCGCGGATGGTCATCTATCTAGTGGACCGGATTGCTCCGGCCCTCGTGCGGCCTTTACCCGAGAGGTCAGCGGGCAGCTTCAACCCTCTCCTATTAGGCCTTGCTCCTGATGGGGTTTACCAGGCCGGTGTGTCACCACACCGCCGGTGGTCTCTTACACCACCGTTTCAGCTTTCCAAGGACCATCGTCCTTGGGTTTTCTTTTCTGTGGCACTTTCCCTAGGCTTTCGCCCGCTGGACGCTATCCAGCATCATGCCCTGCGGAGCCCGGACTTTCCTCTCCGGTTTCCCGGAGCGACCATCTGATGCGCTCATATAAATTTTACCATTTTGACCGAATACCGTCAACCGATTCCCATCAGCCTTTGTCGGGTCTGGCGCGCGTGAGGAGCCGCCTGGTCAGGTTGCGCACAGCTATGCCGAAGGACCTGGCAAATTGCTCATAGGGTATGGGAGTCGCAAGCTGCTCGACATCCTCCGGTCTGAGTGCCTCCGGAGCATGCTTTCGTTTCAGGATCAGCACGGCATGGTCGTCCGCTGCCGCGAACTGCCGGAACAGAAAGTTGATGAAAGGATTCCAGCCTCGCCCCTGCAACACACAAGCTGCAAAGTCAACTATATAGGGCGAGCCATCGTTTGCCACAATCACGTTTCCAGAGCTTCTCAGGTCGCAGTGCGTCACCCCACGTTCGTGAACCGCCCGCACGACCTCGGCCAGACGATCAAAAAAACCCTCTGGAACAGGTCCGCAACTGTCCCTCAGGCTCTTGCCGTCAATATGCTCGATCACTATGGCATAACGGTTGATGGATTCGACGAGGTGAGGCACGCCTTCAACATCCGACAGCTTCTTGAGCGCTCCACGTTCGCGGCGTATGAGGATCGGTCCGATCAATAATCTGAAGAGTGGATCACTGCGGCGGAAATCCTTTACGACCACCCTGCGCCCGCCTGCTTCTACTACCCTTAAATCGGGCCTGGTTCCACCGGCCGTACGTAGAAATGCTATCGTATGCTTCTCTATCTCTTCTCGATTCATGGGGGAAGACAATGACCAGCTAGAACATCTTGTGCACAAGCTCGCGGGCCGCGTCGTCATCGGCGGTGATATAGACCCTGCCGGTGCTGCCGGGGAGTGTGGCCGTGTAGATACTGTCCGCTGGTAGGCCCCTTACAAATGCTGCAACGGCCATTACTTGCCTGTCGCTCATCGAACTGCTGATTCCACATCTGATGGTTTCTACGACCTCTGGAAGATTGACAAGGGCAGATGTCGAAAGAAGCCTGCGCTTTGCCGCCATAAGGAGCTGCTGCTGCCGTTCAATCCTTTCCTGGTCCGATTCCGAGCAGCCATCGTTCGACTTTCTAAAGCGGGCATATCCAAGGGCCTGCTCCCCGTTTAGCACCTGATTGCCCGGCTGCAAGTGAATGTGCAGGTTTCCCCAATTGTCGTCATAATCCATCTGCCTGGCTACCGTCACCTCAAGCCCGCCCAGTAGATCAATAGCTCGGATGAAGCTCTCGTAGTCCACCACGACAAACTCTTCCGGGCGCACGTTCAAAAGCCTTTCTACAGTCCGTACCGCAAGCTCTGGCCCTCCCAGTGCGTGAGCAACGTTGATCTTCCTCTTGCCCCGGTAGCCCGGTATGCGGGCCAGAGTGTCTCGCGGGATCGAAAGCACATTGGCCGTTTCCTCCAGGAAATTCAGGCGGACCAGGAGGATAGTGTCGGTCCTTCCGTTTGTGCGAACCACTCTAGCATGATTGTCGATGTCCACATCCCTGCCGAGCACAAGAATCGTGACTCCATCTTTACCGGGGAAGGCGCTGGCCGGTTCCAGTTTGCCGGAACGCCAGTCATGCACTATCTGACGGACGGTTGGGCTGCCGAAGTATACACGACCGACCCAAGCGCCGGAGATTAGCGCAAGAACAAATAGCAGGCCGAGCCCAGCCTTCCAGAACGGCCCGCCGGTTATTCTCCTCCTCCGAATACGCCGCCTCGACACGTCCGCCACCTGATGCTCCATCAACTAAAGGCAATCCTCCAAATTCTATTTATTTGGTATTATACCCAGCCGGCCAGGGCGAGCCGACTTTCCTAAGTATAGTAACAGGGAGTCGAGCTGTCAAGCAGGCGCGTTCCTCATCAAATCCGGCCTCGTCATAAGAAAAATTGCATTGCATTCTGCCCCTACTTGACCTAAATCAATGTATGGCAACCCCCGAGTCTGGTATAAATAAGTCAGATACTTATTTTGGGAGGTTTCAGATGCAAGCAACAGATGTACTTAGACACGAACATGAAGCTATCAACTGTGTTCTCGACTCTTTGGAGAGGGCTTCTAAGGCCCTGAGAGACGGCAAGGACGTCCCTGCGTGGATGTTCACGGAAGGACTGGACTTTATCCGGACATTTGCCGACAAGTGTCATCACGGTAAGGAGCAGGACCGGCTGTTCCCGCTCCTTATCGAGCGCGGACTTCCGTCCGATGGCGGACCGGTCCAGGTCATGCTGATCGAGCACGACCAGGGCCGGGCGTACGTTCGTGAAGCTGTTGCCCAGTGTGAAAAATGGGTAAACGGCGACAAAGATGCCGGCCTTAAGATGGCCGATGCCCTGCAGAATTTCATCGACCTTCTCCGGGAGCACATCGATAAAGAGAACAACATACTCTACCCGATGGGCGATATGCACATCACGCAGGAGGACGACCAGCGGCTTATCCGGCAGTTTGATGAGTTCGAGGAGACGCAGATGGGCCCGGGCGTGCACGAGAAGTACCACGCCATGATCGACAAGCTGGACGAAGAGACCGCCAATCTCGCAGGCGGAGCGCCCGCTGCGTGTCATCACCATCATCACTAATGCAGCTTGGGTTGCCGCACGGGGACGTGCGGCTTATGAGGCCCGGCGCGTGACGGGCCGGGCCATCGAGGCTTCGGCAGACAAGCAGTCCGAAGCAACTGCTGATGCATAATCCGGGCAGGGTTTCCGCATGGGGACGTGCGGCATGCTTCGACAGGCTCAGCATGAGGCCTGGCGCGGACGGGCCGGGCCATCGGCCTCATTGCTCATCGCTCATTGCTCTAGTGTCTTGCCGCGCCTGGCGTGAGCCAGTTCTGCAGCTCGATGTCACGAACGTCCGCGAATCGCCCACTGCCGGAGAGAAGCACCGCCTGTCGCTGGCGGGCAACTGCAGCTATCTGCGCCTCGATATATGAGAGTGGCCGACTGAGCGATTTGGCCTGAGTAAGGATCTCGCCCGTGATTTCGGCGGCGCCCCTGTCGTAGCCCCAGACATATAGGTCGCTCACGAGTTCGGTCAGCGCAGCGATGTTGCTTTCCATCTGCGCACTGGATCGTATGAGGTAATATAGTTCGGAGAGGGTCGTGTGCGTGATCCCGAACCGGTCCTCGCCCTTCTTGACTTCCTTCATGCGCCTGATGATCTCTTCATTTCCCGACACAAGCCCCACCACGTGGTCTATGTCCAAGATGTAATCCCTCATCTCTCAGCCACCTCCCGCATCTCGATCACCGCCGAGAGAAGCCTTTCGCGCTCACCTTCATTGAAGCTGAACCTGCCGGCGTGCCGCAGGAGGGCGTCCGCAGTGCCTGCAGTTTCGTCGGACGGCCGCCTCTCTGCCTTGAGGCGGCCTATGAACTCCAGCACCTTTTGTACCTCAGCGTCGCTGAGATTGCGGATCTCACCGCAGGCCTGGTCGAAGCTCCCCGGAGTTACGTGTATGTGGCGCATCCCGCCGTAATATGGAAGTGACATATCTTACCTCCTCCACCAATGGTCATCCTGTTATACCACTAAAAGCAGGTGGGCGAAAACACGGTTGTCTCCATTCGCGTCATTCACGTTTCAGACTCTCCTCCACGATCTGGCGGACCTCTCTGACCTTTTCGACCAGCCCCGGCGCCGAATGAGGGGCCTTTGCGGGCTGGGGAAACGCTGGCTTCAGCATTTCCCACCAGTTATAGTTGCGGAGGTAAACCAGATCGAAGAGCATCACACCCTGTGTGTTGGCAAGACAGGTCTCTATTGCCCGCTCAAACGCTGATGGGTTCCTGGCGTATTGCAACAGATAAAGGCTGCCGTAGACGAAAGTCTGGTCCTCGACGACGCCGATAGACTCCTGGCAGGCGGCCTCGACCGAGGCCCATTCGCTCGCGCCAGCGGCTCTGGCTTCATCTCTGGAGGCGCGCTCGTAGTAGCATCCGGTGCACATCCAATCAACCAGATCGGCATAGCCGGTATCTTTGTAGCCCGGCCCGGCGAAGTCATAGGGAGGCTCGTGCGACGGACCTGCCCAGTTGACTCCGACGTCGTAGTACGAGCCGTACCATGAGCCGACGTAGACTCCGACAAGGGCGCTGCTCTTTGCGGACTTGACCGTACGGCGGGCCTCGGCCATAAAGTCACGAATCTGCCTGGCTCGCCATTCCATCCACCTGCCGAAATGTTTGCCGCGTACCACCGGACGGCCGGGAATCGGATCGATTGCAAAAATATCCTCTGGGAATCGCTCGACCTGTTCGCCCAGCCACGACTCGAACGCGAGCCTTGAACTCTCGCTGAAGTCGGCGTAAATCCCCGGATAGCGCATACGGTCGAGCATTACTCCATCTACATCGTAGTTCGACACTATCTCCGATATGATCGAAAGCTCGTAGGCTCTGACCTGCGGATCGATCGGGTTTACAAATACCGCCAGATGCTGATCAGCAGCCCTGCCGACCGGGATGAACCTGGTCCTGCCTTCGATGGTGATCCTGCCGCCTGCCGCGTTTGTCGAGAGCCACTCAGCGGCCTGGCCGGTCGCTGCAAGCACATATCCTTCCGGCGGGACCGTGAACGGCTGCGGGGCCGTTCCGGTTGCGACGGCCACGACGTTTCCCGCGCCATCCAGCGCCACGCGGACCATATCAGGTGGGACATCCGCGGGCAGCGACTTGTCCTCCGTGATAAGCGCGAGCCTTCCTGGGGAAGGAACAAGGTTCACTGCGCTCACGGGATAGGCATCGGGACCGGAGCCTCGAGCCCAGCGCTCTATCTCGTATTTAATACACTGCCATTCGGGGTGGGAGAAAGCAGGTCCCGTATCGTCCCGTTTTGCGGCTCCTTCGGAGAAGACGTTTATCGCCGCGTGGACTTCGACCCCCGCACGATGGCCCTCCTCGACCATCGTGCTGAGCAGGTCGTAGTCATCGGGATACGGCTTCCCCCGCCATGTCTTCAGTCCGGGCGCAATGCGGCTCTTATACATCACAAGGCCGGAGATGGGCTTCACATCCACCACGATGGTGTTGATGTTCGCCTCCTTGCACTTGCTCACAACATCGGCCACTTTCTCGCGCGTGTCCAGGGCAAATACGTTTGCCTCAGCGTCGCACCAGAGGACGCGCCCTTGCAGTCCGCCTGCCGCGGCAATCGCGTTCGCATAACCGCTCGAAAACGCGGGCATTGTAGTCACGATCATTCCCAGAACTCCCGTAGTCAAAAACTGCCAGACCAAATAATGCACCTCAAGGGAAAAGGTGATGGGTGTTGGGTGATAGGTCATGGGTCATGGGGCATGGGAGATGCAAAATGAAAAATCCAAAGTGTAAAATGCAAAATTTCCCGTTGTTTCGGGGAACCCCTTCCCCGAAACTGCCCCCGCGCAACCAACGGCCGATGTCGGGGTAAGGGTACCCCGACACAACGGGAACTTGCTTTCTATGGAGTGCGGGAGCGGCTTAGCTCCCGCTTTCTCCTGAGCTGTAATTACAGTTATAGCTCAAAGCGGCGGCGCGCCGCCGCACTCCACACGGCTGTATCCAAAACAGAATCCTCCCGGTGGTCGGAGATGCAATTTTGCACTTTGCATTTTTCATTTTTCATTTTGCATTTCCCTTGACCCGGCCTGCGCCCATCGCGTCAATTATAGCACGACATCGGATTTAGTGTATCTTTTCTGCTTTTCCTGGTTGACAACCTGTCAGCAGGTGGTATAATGTAAGTAACTTAACTAATAAGGTGCTTATGTCTGCCGTGAGCGGTACAACTACGCTGCCAAGAGATTCTGTCGAATACCTGGAAATCCTCTCGGATGTTTTCGCCGAGATTGTCAGGCGGACTGCTGCGCGCGAAGATCATACAGCCGGCGAGATCACGCCTGCGCTCGTCCAGTGTTTACAGTACATCTACCTTCACGGCCCCTCGTCCATTCGCAAGATCGGCGAGGGTCTCTCGGTGACATTTCCGGCCGCCAGCCAGTTGGTCAACCGGCTTGTGCAGAAGAATCTGGTGACCAGAGAGCACAGCGCGCGGGACAGAAGGCTTGCGCGTGTGGACCTGACCCAAGAGGGCAGGTCGGTCGTGAGCGAGGCTCGGAAAGCACGGGCGGAGTGGCTTCAAACCGTGCTCGACAATATGAGCGCAAGGGAGCGGGCCTCACTCGTGGACAGCCTGGAGGAGTTTATCCGTGCGGCGCTGGACACGAGCGGACGGGTGGACGAAGCGTGCGCGCGGTGCGGCATCGATCATCTGGCCTTCTGCGTTGTAAACAGGGTCCACGAAAACAGGACTGGCGAACAGATTGACAAATTCTGAGGTAAAAAGGATGATTAGTGAGAGAAACGTTCTAGATGCCCTGAAACGGGTGAAGGATCCTGAGCTTGACCGGGATCTGGTCAGTTTGGGTATGATACGGGATGTGCGGATCGAGGGAGGTTCGGTTTCGTTTACGCTGGTCCTGACCACACCGGCCTGTCCGCTCAAGGCTCAGATAAGAGACGCTGCCAGGCAGGCTGTTTTCGAGATTCCGGGCGTCGAAGCAGTAGATGTAAGGCTTGACAGCAAGGTTGTGTCCCAGCCCGGTTCCATGGCAACGGAGCTGCTGCCCGGTGTGAAAAACATAGTGGCGGTAGCGAGCGGCAAGGGCGGCGTGGGTAAATCTACTATAGCGGTCAATCTTGCTGTCGCGCTTTCCGAGTCCGGCGCAAGCGTGGGACTGCTCGATGCGGATATCTACGGCCCCAGCCTTCCCAGATTGATCGGAATAAACGAGCGGCCGATAGCTTCGAACGGCAAGATGATCCCGATTGAACATTATGGAATAAAACTGATGTCGCTCGGGTTTATGCTCCCGGATGACGCCGCGGTAATCTGGAGAGGGCCGCTGGTCGCGGGCGCGATCAAGCAGATGCTGTCAGAGGTACACTGGGGCGAACTCGATTACCTGGTGGTGGACCTTCCGCCCGGAACGGGAGACGCCCAGCTTACCCTGGCCCAGACGGTCCCGCTTACCGGCGTAGTGATCGTCACGACGTCGCAGGATATGGCGCTTACGATAGCCACGAAGGCCGCGCAGATGTTCAGAAAGATGGATGTTCCGGTGCTGGGTATAGTAGAGAATATGAGCTACTTCATCTGTCCTCACTGCGAGGGCCGGACGGATGTGTTCAGTCACGGCGGCGCGGACAGGGCTGCTGAGAAGCTCAATATACCTGTGCTTGGACAAATAGCGCTCGAGCCGCAGACTGTGGCGGACAGCGACAGGGGAGTTCCGACTGTGCTTGCCAGGCCGGATTCGGCGCAGGCGGAGGCGCTCCGCGAGATGGCGCACAGGGTCGCCGGAAGGGTCAGCATCGTAACGCATAAGGAGCCTGTGGGCAGCGGCAAGCAATGCCGGGAGAGGATTAGTTGATGAACACCCAATACAGCGACAAGGTTATGGACCACTTCGCCAACCCGCGGAACGTTGGCGAGATTGAGGATGCTGACGGAATAGGTAACGTGGGCAACCCAGTCTGTGGTGATATCATGCGGATGTACATCAAGGTGGAGGATGGTATCATCACGGACGTGAAGTTCAAGACTTTCGGGTGCGGCGCTGCGATTGCGACGAGCAGCATAGCGACCGAACTGATTAAGGGAAAGACTATCGACGAGGCGCTGCAGCTTACGAACAAGGCGGTGGCGGAAGCGCTCGGCGGGCTGCCTCCGGTCAAGATGCACTGCTCCGTTCTTGCTGAGGAAGCCGTACAGTCTGCAATCGACGATTATCTGAAAAGAACGACCGGCAAGGGCCTCGACCTGAAGGAACACTCTCACCACGAGGTTCCTGCAAACTAGCCCGACTTATTCGCGAGCATCAGCAGGCTTCGGTTTTTCTGTATTGTAGTGAGGTAGAGAGTACCTTCGTAGAGATATACTACCGCACTGATACAAATGTGCAGACCTGTCAATACAGATAAAACAATCCGAAGCAACTGCTGATGCAACTAAGAACTACGAACTAAATTGAAGGGAGCCAACTGAATTGGCTGAAGAAACAGTATTGAGAGAGAAAGTAGAGAAATCACTTGAAGGTATCAGACCAGCGCTGCAGCTTGACGGCGGTGATGTCGAGCTGGTCGGCATTGAGGACGGTGTTGTCAAGGTTAAACTTGAAGGCGCCTGCCATGGCTGTCCGATGGCGGCTATGACCCTCCAGATGGGTATAGAAAGAGTGTTGAAGAGAGATGTGCCGGAGATAAAAGGCGTGGAAGCTGTCTCCGGACTCTTCGAGTAATCAATACTGCCCAAATGGAGGCGGCGGAAAGTGGCGTCGCTGATTAATGAACTGAATGATCTGTTGGAGCGAACGCGTTCGTCAGTGGAAGCTGCGCGTCTGGTCGCTGAAGAGATAGTGGTTACTGACCCCGACATTGAGAGGGGGATCGAGGATATTGTCGACGGTGATCGTTGGTCGTCCTCGGGCCTCTACCATAGAATTACTCAACTCGGTGGAACCCCCACGCTGCTCTCAGACGGGTTTTCCTCTCGTGTCGCCACAAAGGAAAACCTACTGGACAAGCTGAAGGCTTTCTGCAACAACCAGAAAGCCATCGCCAGGCTGGCAGGCTCCATTATGTCGCGGCACGAACTGGATGAGCCGACCAGGGAACTGCTCGATGAGATAAAGAGGCTGCACGCCCAGAACGCGCGCCGGTGCGAACAGATGATGCACGAGTGGGACGTCGGCTGACAACGTCCGATAGATCGATTTCAACGACTCAAGCTGGTAATAGCCTCACCCGGCAGAGCCGGAACTAAAAGCTTCTCTTATCACGAAAACAGGCATTACACACCTAACGCATAATACCTGAACCGCGGAAGCGGGGAAGTGGCGGAGACGCGGAATTCCAACCTTCCGCAGCTCAATTTCCTTCCGCGTCTCCGCGGTTCAGGATGCAAAACAAGCGAACATAGAGCCACCACGGTTTATACGGGCAATACCTGCAATTGCTGTAAGCCATCAGTTATGAATTTTCCGCCGGGGCCGATATTCCTATACTCTCGAATTCCTCGGGCAGGATCGGCGCCGGCAGCATATGTACGGCCAGAGCCTGGGTTCGCAGCTCAACAGCCCAGCAGTTCTCCGCCTCGTCGTCTATTAAAAGGTGGATATCCTTATCGAGTACAACTTCCACCTTGTAATCTGGAATCGTATGGGGCCATTCGATCGGCTTCATAATGAGCCAGTGGTAACGGACGTGGAGAGAGGCTAGAAACTCCTCGGTTTCCTCCCGTCGTCCGGTGTCACGCGCTGTGATGATGTAGACTATGTTTCCTGCTCCGATGAGCGCGTTGCTCAGCCGCTGGAAGTGCTTCGGCGCCCGCGAGATGGTTCCGTCTATATCGATCCCAAACCTGAGAAACGTCCTGACCGGAGACTTACCGCTCACCCCGGCTCCATTTCTCCACGGTTCTACCTCAACTTCTTCTCCCGGCCACCGAAATTCGTTCTTGGAATAGTCCAGCATTCCTCTGCCTCCAGGTATAATCTACCCCTCTTAGCGAGAAGACACACGCTGAGCCTGTGCTGCCCTACCGATAATAAAACTTGACAATACTATGTTCAAGTAGTATTATATTTGTGTCCTCAACAGCACTTTCATCTGCGGGATTGGCCCCGGAGTTCAGAGGGAAAAGGATAATTGGCAATAGATGAGCACCATCATGAAAGAAACATTTGACGAGACACGCGAGCAGATGGGCGCTCGCGTGGCGGGGGATGTTGAGATACTCGACGCGTATTCGCAGGCGGTGATGTCGGTCGCGGAGCGGGTCGGGCCATCGGTCGTCAACATTACAATGAAGCGGCCCGCCAGAGCCAGGACCCCTCAAGGAATTGTTCCATTTGAGGCTACAGGAACGGGATCGGGTGTTGTCATAACCCCTGACGGTTACATTCTCAGCAACAGCCACGTAGTGGCCGGGGCGTCTTCGCTGGAGGTCGCTCTAGCGGACGGACGGACATTTGGGGCCCGGTTGATCGGTGACGACCCGGAGACGGATACGGCCGTCATACGTGTGGATGCAAACGACCTTCCTGCAGCTCAGCTCGGAGATTCGGACAAGCTCAGGGTCGGACAGATGGTAATCGCCATAGGGAACCCATTCGGCTTCCAGACCACGGTCACGGCCGGTGTTGTAAGCGCGCTGGGAAGAAGCCTGCGCGGGCAGACGGGCAGGCCGATTGACAACATCATCCAGACCGACGCTGCGCTGAACCCCGGAAACTCGGGCGGTCCGCTGGTCGACTCACATGGAAGAGTGGTGGGTATAAACACCGCCATAATCCAGTTCGCTCAGGGGATTTGTTTCGCCATTCCGATCAACACAGCCCGCTGGATAGTCGGGATGCTGATAAAGGATGGAAAGGTGCATCGCGCGCGGCTTGGCATCTCCGTCGAGCCGAGGCCCATCCACCCAAGGCTTGTGCGGCGCCACGAACTGACCGGCAACACAGGCGTAGGGATATCGGACGTAAGCCAGAACGGCCCCGCAGCAAACGCGGGGCTGATGCGCGGCGATATAATCGTCGGTTTGAACGGCGATGCTATCCTTACCGTTGACGATCTTTTCCGGGTTCTGACCAGGCTCCAGAGTGGGGCGCGGGTCGAGGTCGCAGCGCTGCGCGGCTCAGACCTGCTGCACCTGACGGTTCGGACGGGGTGAGATCGTGAAGGGGCCGAAGGGATTCTAAATCTTAGATTTCAGATTTTTGATTTCAGATTTCAGATTGAAGAAGTTGGTGCTGCCCATCTAACGCGTGATGGTACCCACCGTTTGCTTTATCTCCTGAACCGCTGAAGGGA
>JACPPP010000290.1 GCA_016190935.1 Armatimonadota bacterium
TGGTAGTACATACCTTCGGAGGTACTGCCTACCA
Source organism: Armatimonadota bacterium (assembly GCA_016190935.1). Lineage (GTDB taxonomy): Bacteria > Armatimonadota > UBA5829 > UBA5829 > DTLH01 > JACPPP01. Next base: position 35 of record JACPPP010000290.1, read on the forward strand.
CATTACAATACAGAGAAACCGACGGCGGCCCTGTAGGGGCCGAGAAGCTGATGGCTGATAGCTTCTTTCGCATTATTCGCCTCAATTCGCGCATCCTGAGCTTGTCGAAGGACGCGTTTCAGAAACCTGATTCCATTGCCGGTTCAAACACAATTGGTATAAGGCTGCTTCGGGTGTGACTGTGCAGACTGATGGTACAACACTCTACGACGCGCTGCTTTATCTGATCCTCATGATCATAGCCGCAAGAGCCGGTGGAGAAGCCGCGATCAGAATGCGCCAACCGGCGGTCTTCGGTGAGATCATCGCAGGTGTGGCACTCGGACTCGTGCCGGTAATGCGACCGGCGGTGGAAAGCGAGGCCATCATATTCATTGCTGAAATAGGCGTGATCATCCTGCTTTTCGAGGTCGGGCTGGAGAGTAAATTCGCCGACTTTCTGCGTGTGGGGACTCCTGCTGCGCTTGTTGCGCTCGTGGGCGTGGCCCTGCCGCTTGCCATCGGGTTCGGCGCCTCATTTGCTCTCGGTTACAGCGCGTCTGTGGCACTTTTTCTCGGCGCAACGCTTACAGCGACCAGTGTAGGCATCACCGCGAGGATATTTAAGGACCTGCGGCAGTCACAGACCCAGGAAGCGAAGATAGTTATCGGCGCTGCGGTCGTGGACGACATTCTGGGACTGATTGTGCTTTCCGTAGTGCTTGGAATCGCGACTGGAGCTGCTGTGAGCGCTGGTTTCGTTTCTCTGAGAGTGGGGCTGGCGGTAGCGTTTCTGGTTGCAGCGATTGTAATAGGTCTTCGGGCTGCTCCTTTCCTTATAGCAGTTGCCCAACGAATGCAGGCGGGAGGCGCGCTGATAGTTACGTCGTTCGCATTCGCGCTAGTGCTCGCATATCTGGGTCACAGCCTCGGATTGGCGGCGATTGTCGGCGCATTTGCCGCGGGGCTTATTCTTGCCTCGACGGAGGCGAGAGTGCACATAGTAGAACATCTCAGCCCTCTTGCAAACGTATTCACCCCGGTCTTCTTCACTCTTGTGGGTATGCAAGTTAACATCAGGCTTCTTAACCCGGCAGAGCCTGAAAACTGGCCGGTTCTTCTGCTCGCCGCTGTGCTCCTCACAGTCGCAGTCCCAACAAAACTCCTGGCCGGGTTCGGCGCGTCCAGACAAGACGTGGACAGGCTGGCAGTCGGGATTGCAATGGTGCCGCGCGGGGAGGTCGGTCTGATCTTCGCAAGCCTCGGGCTGCAGAACGGTATCCTGGACCGCGGCGTTTACGGCGCCATAGTCCTCGTTGTTCTCGTTACCACGCTCATAACGCCGCCCTGGCTGAAGGCCAGATTATCGCAAGTTCCGGCTGAACTGCAACCTGAAACGAAAGAATAATCGTATTGTAATCTTCCTGAAACATTAGTATGGCAAAATCCTCCTGTAAGGCCGAAATAAAAGAACGCTCAGACTTACTTTCGGTACAGACTTGTGGAGTGCGGCGGCGTGCCGCCGCTTTGAACCGGGCCTACAATTACAGCAGGCGAGAAAGCGGGAGCTAAGCCGCTCCCGCACTCCAAATGTCTGTACCCAATCTGAGTTAGAGCCTAAAAGAATCGGCCGCATATCTACCGTAGGAGGTTGCAAAGGAAATGCGAAAAATCAGGAAAATCTTCACTTGCGTCGCTGCTCTCTCCGCCGCCCTTGTGGGAGGGTCAGCTATTGCTGCTGAGCCGACAGTCAAGGAGTTGGCAGCCAGGCTCGCGGATCAGCAAGCCGTCATGGATACCGTCTGGGTTATGGTTACAGCCTTTCTGGTGTTCTGGATGCAGGCAGGCTTTGCCTACGTTGAAGGAGGTTTGACCCGCGCTAAGAATGCGAACAACATCATGATGAAAAACCTTATGGACTTCGCTGTCGGTTCCCTCGCCTTTTGGGTGGTGGGGTTCGGCATAATGTTCGGAGCAGGGAATGCCCTTTTCGGCGCGAGCGGCTTCTTTCTGGTGGAATCTTCGAAGGACACCTTTGCCAGCCTGTCCTGGACCAACGTCCCGCTTTATGCAAAGTTTATGTTCCAGCTCGTCTTTGCAGCTACGGCAGCGACGATAGTCTCAGGCGCAATGGCCGAGCGCACGAAGTTTACCTCATACCTCGTCTACAGCGTCTTCATCTCAGCCGTTATCTATCCTGTAGTCGGGCACTGGATCTGGGGTGGCGGTTGGCTCGCGAGCCTCGGATTTTGGGACTTCGCCGGATCAACAGTCGTCCACTCGACGGGAGCGTGGATGGCGCTCCTCGGAGCAGCGTTCCTCGGCCCAAGAATAGGAAAATATCGAAAGGACGGGAAGGCCGTGGCTATCCCGGGCCACAGTCTGCCAATGGCGGCACTCGGGGTGTTCATACTCTGGCTTGGGTGGTTTGGGTTCAACCCGGGCAGTACCATGGCAGCAAATGCTTCTATAGCCCACATTGCCACGACCACAAACCTGGCCGCAGCGATAGGAGCAATCGCTGCAATGGCCACATCGTGGGCAATGTTCAAGAAGCCCGACGTCTCGATGACGCTGAACGGCGCGCTTGCGGGACTGGTGGCAATAACCGCGCCCTGTGCGTTTGTAAGTCCGGTAAGCTCTGTCATCATCGGCGGGGCTGCCGGCGCCATTGTGGTACTTGCAGTCGTCTTCTTCGACAAGATACACTTGGACGACCCCGTCGGCGCGGTCTCAGTGCATGGGGTCTGTGGGGCCTTCGGAACGCTCGCGCTGGGCCTCTTCGCGCAGGACCATTTCTCCCCCGGAACGACCGGAAATGGCCTTCTTTTTGGCGGGGGGACGAAGCTGCTTCTCAGCCAGGCAATCGGTGTAATATCTGTGTTCGCCTTCGTAGGTATTTGCGGCATCATCCTCTTCGGGCTGCTCAAGGCAACGGTCGGCCTGCGTGTAAGCGCGCAGGAGGAAATGGAAGGTCTCGATCTGGGAGAGCACGGAATGACGGCCTACCCGGATTTCGAACTCGTCGAACCACTGCCCGGCGTCGCTACCTCAAAACCGGGAAAAGGCACGAGAGTCCATTCGCCGGGCCTCTCTACCAGACCTGTGGAGGAGATGAGTTAGCTTTACGGGTCTGTTCGTAATACCAATTGCGGATGCGTGTAGTGGCCGCGCTCCGTCGCGGCCATCAGCAATTGCTGCCAACATAACAAGTCCAGAACCGGGGAAGAGAGGAATGTTCTGAGACGGGGAATTACGGATTCCTCGCCTCTTAATCTTCCCCGTCTCCCCGGTTCAGATATCACACGCTATATCGGCAACCCCCGGATTTGTGTCAGAACCTGGCGGCGGCGAATTCGAGGCGGAGCTTGTTCCTAGACTTGGACCATACGAGCATAACCTCGTGCTCGCCAATCTGCCTGCCAAGAGCCAGCTCGATGTCAGAGTAGTCGTACTTGTCATACTCCTGAATCGTCTGCAGCAGGTTAAGCCGCCAACGTGGGTGAATCTTATAGGAGAGGTCGATGAAGGTGCTGGAAAGAGAGGCGTCGAGTGTGTAGGTGCTGAAAACTCTCGCATACCAGCGTTTGTTCGGCGCATAAAACAGGTTTCCACTCAGCCTGTGGTGGCCGAAAGAGGTTGCGTACGTCGAATACGCATCTCGCGCGTAGGAATATGTAAGCCCCAGATTGCCGGCCTTGCCAAGCCGGTGGGTAAGGGATGAGTTGCCCATCACGGTCACCCCGGACCTGGAGCCTCCCCAGTCGTGGCCTATGGAAAACGAGTTAGTCAAGCTGGTCCGCTTGCTAAATGAGATAGGCCGGCCGAAAAGCTGCATTTGAAGCCCCGCGCCCAGGCCGCTCCCCGTGCCGCTACTGGAAGATGCGTAGGAAGTCCTGGCGAGCAACACATAGTTCGCTTTTCCCCCGGCGATCGACTTTGGCAGGCTCTGCAGGAATACATCCGTAGACAGGTCCGCAGCCTGATCCTTGAATTTGTTCCCATACAGGTTGATTCCCAGACTCGCGCGGCTGAGCGGCTTCGAAACGTTGACCATCCCGAACAGGTCCTGGTGCGCAGGAAACTCGACATAGCTGTAGAGGCGACTGCCCGAATCGTACTGCTGGCTGTGATGCCAGTGCGCCCCCCAGTCGCCTGATGTGATCCTGCTCAGCGCGAACCCTCCCTCTCCTCCACCAGGGCTTGTATAATCTTGTACAAGATCGAGGGATAAACCTGTATTGCCCGAGTAAAACCCCCACCCTGCTTGCTGCCCACGGCTTAAGTGGACCGATCCGGTTGAGTGCGGAGAAAGAGAATAGTAGAATGGTACGTCGAGCCTGATTCCATTGGTCCCCCACCCAACGTAGTCCGAACCCGAATTGCCGGACCCATCCAGCGGCAGTACGTGCAGTGGCACTGACAGGACCTTCTTCCCGTCCACGTAGACCTTGGCGCGGCGGAAATGGATCTCCTCTCTGGGGCGGACAGTAATGCTCGATGCCTTGATGACCACGGAACCGACATCCGACTGCTCCGTGAAATCGAAAAGGTCCTGCGGGCCCTCTTCAGGCTCCTCCATAACAGCAAGGTCGGCGCCTCTGAACGCTACCCGGCTGTTCGTCCCGGATTCCTCTTCAACTACAGCCTGTCCCTTCATTTCACTTAGCTTGTAGAACAGCAGGCTGGCTTCCATCGAGTTGCGTCCGCGGGAGAGCTTGATCGGGTCGCCGCCTGTGCCGCGACGGCACTTGAGCATGTCCGTCTGCAGGTCGATCTGCGCCTCGTCCGCCGTAATCACCAGCCCGCGGTGGAAGATATTGACCCCGCCAAGCGCCTCCACCTGCATCTTCCCGACGTCATACACAAGGTACGTGTCCGAGGATATGGTGATGAACGATTCCCTGGGGATCTCAGTGCCCGGCGCGAGGAAGTCTACCTTGACCTGGCCGACCGCGCCGCCCTGCGTAACCCACGCGGAAATAGCGGCCGCCCCAACGGTCAGACCGCTCGTCAGGCGCGCGCGAGCAACTCCGGCTGTCGTAGTGACTGTTGTCTGAATGGTTCCGAGGCTGGAGGAAAAACTGACCAGCGTCCCGTCCGGCACGAGATCGCCCGAGGAGTCCCTGACTTCGGCGCTTATAGTGGTGACGCTCTTTCCATCAGCTACGATGATGTCAGGGTTGGCGCTGAGGTAGACGCTGGACGCGAACCCCGCAGCGCGGACCGGGCCCGACAGCGCAAGTATCAATAAGGGCAGGATAAGATAAACTGACTTACTCATCAGCATCAGCAGGGGCCGGTCAGGGGTTGGGTGATGGGGGTTGGGGGTTGGTAGGATAAGACCCGATGCGGGGAACATGTCAGCGTTTGATCGCCAGGGAGATTCCTCCCCGGCGCGCGTTCCCCGGACATCCGTCCGGCCCCTGGCCCCCGGCTCCCGGCCCCTCGCTTCTTTGTGTCTTCGTGTTTCAATTGGTCCTAGAAAGGCACAGGCGGTGGGGCATCGCCGCCACTGGAGCCGCCATCATCGCCACCACTGGATGCAACCAGTCCGATCGCCAGTCCGAGCAACACGGGAAGCAACAGCTTGCGAAAACCGCTCGACCTCTTCTTTTCCACGACCGGCTTCTCTATTACTACACCCTGCGGAACGATCTCTTTGACCAGGCTGGCAACGGCCTGCCCGGCAGCCTGTGAGATTAGATCGTTCGCGTCGGTCGCACTCACATTGTCCGGTGTTGACCCGGTTACCGCAATTGTCTTGACGGGTGTTCCGGTCCGTCCGTTCGCAAGCACCGCTGTCAGAGTGACCTCTGCCTTCTTGTTTGCAACATCCGCAGTGGCACCGTCAATCGACCCGACCAGGATCAGCTCAGCCGCCATCTCCCTGGCCACTTTCAGTGTGTTCGCAACATTGTCCTTCTCGATCCCAAACGGCCCCTCGACGTCATCCTTTTTCAGAGTGTTCTCCATCAGGGCCCGCTGAATGGACGGCAGGCGCTCCGAGAATGCAAACGCACGAAACGCGCCGGAGGAGCTGAGCTCGGACTGTATGCTCTTCGGAAGGTCTTCTGTAAGTGCCTCCACAGGCGATTTTGCTTCGTCCACGAACGGAAAGATCACAACCGTTTTCGCCGGAGTCGCCACCGGCTTGCCGCCCTTCGCAATGCTCACAGTCGGCGCGATATACATCGATGCGAGAAGCAGCATGGCCGTAAAAGATATTATGCGCATTCGTCTCATCTTGATCATAACAAAATGTTCCTCTCCATATTTTTAGCTATCAGCGATCAGCCATCAGCAGTCAGCAGGGTGCCAGGTCATGGGGCATGGGTCATGGGGCATGGGAATACCCTCTGTTCCCTGTTCCCTGTTCCCTGTTACCTGTTACCTGTTCCCTCCATCGGCGCCAGGCGCGGCGGGCGGCGCATCGAGCGGGGGAAGCGCGTTGACCGTGCTCATCGACCATTCCTCCGCCGCCGAGGTCGCGGTCGCGCTCTGTCCGGACGGCGGCGCGAGGACCAGAGTGCAGTCAACGAACGACCTGATCCAGTAACCGCGCCACGGATCGAGAGTCCTCGAGTATACGTCCGGCGCCTGCCTGGTCGGATGAACCAGCTTGTAGCCCTGAGATACAGGGTCCCACATCCAGGCGTAGTTCCTGATCAACTGCTTGGAAGCGGCCTCCGCGATAGTCATCGTCGTGCCTCCGTAGATGACGCTGGCGCTGCCAAGCTCGGTCTTGCTCAGATACGGCGATCCGATCTGGTTCCATCCGGTCTTCAGCGTTATTCCGCACTCGGTCTGCTGACTCCACAGCTTCCCGAACGGCTTAAGCAGCCGGTAACGGAGCGTCGCGCTCACCGGATAGTCCGGATCGACCGGTGACGGCATATTCGAAGAATCGATATCCTCAACCGGATATGACGTGGTCGGCTTAATCCAAACTGCGTTGCCGGGCCCTATCAGTGTAAAGTTGCCCTGGCCGTATCTCAGATAAGCTCCCTGCTCCGGATCCCAGCGCACTATCTGCATAGACGTCACCCGGTCGAACCCGAACTGTGCGCCCACGTCATAGTTCGGCGCGGTGAGCGGAGCGCAGATCATATCTACAGCCGGCGCGCTCTGCTCCGGCTTGCTCATATCCAGGGTAGCCACTACTCTGGTCGGGCCGTACGCTTCCACGAGCATGTCCTTGATAACAACCGTTTTATAGATGTTGCCATCGCCCGTCCATCTTGCCGTGATCGTCCAGGTACCGTTGATCGTCACCACGCGGTCGAAGCTGAATTTGTTCTCGGAATTGCCGGTCACGGTGAACGTCTCTCCGGAGCCGTCGGGCCTGGCCACAGTTATGCTCAACTTTTGGCTGCCAGGAATGGCCTTAGTAGCCGTAAGCTGACCGGTGATCCTCATAGTCTCCAGTATCTTCGGATCCCTGTCCTCAACCTGACCGGTCGTGGAGTTGTACACCCCACGCGCCAGAGTTATTGTGGCGGCGTCGATGTCCGGTCCGGGTGTAACCGCCGTCTCGGTCGAATGGTCCGATGCGCCCAGACCGTCTTTGGCCTTGATCTGGTAATTATGCATGCCCGCGTCATAGGTGCGGCCCTGCTTCGTGTACTGGTAGGTAACTCCGCTGACATAGTCCGTTCCGACCTTCTGCGTCATCACGACCTCGAACTTGCCGTCGATGTAAAGCTCAAGACCCTCAATGGCGCCACCGTTCTGGCTTACTACAGGGACATTGCCATCGGCATCGCTGTATTTTACTTCGTAGCGGAACGCGTCCGCGATCCCGCCGCTGGCGTCCCCATTAGTATTGGAGCTGTCACCGATCTTGTATACCTTCACGTTCGATAGCGCGGGCGTATTGTCATTGCTCGTAATGCGTATGGCATCAGTAACAACGACGGTGGTCAACTCTTCGGCGTTGTCCTTGGCGTAGCAGGTCAGGTCGCGAGTGCCGATAGGAATCCCCGACTTGGAACCAGTATACGTAACGCCGGATATGAAGTTGGAGTCCGTCAGACTCCTGGTCAGATAGATCTTGCCGCTCACGCCCTCGATCTCGACCCACACTTGCTCCTGTCCGCCTTCCAGAGACGGACCGAAGTTGCCCGTATCGGCATCACTATACTTGAGACTGATGGTAAAGGTTGTGCTCACGCCTCCGGTCAGCGGAGCGACCGATATGTTCGTAAGCTTGGCCTTATTGTTCACTGCCACCATAGGATCATTGGCGTACGGGTCGGGGCCCTGCGCCAGTGACGGGTAGCGCACTTTGACCCAGCCATCGGATGCCTCGAAGTGGAACCTGTGTGTTCCCTCCGGCAGCCCCGGGGCTTCCCAGGTAAATAGCTTGCCAGCCTTGAAGTAGTCCTCGCTCGCCGGATCGCCGGACTGGCCGCTCGCCAGCTTCATATCGGCTGCATAAGTTGCATCGTTGAATATGACTCTCACAAATCCGAGCACGCTGTCGTGGAACCACGGCGCGTCACCGTCATCATCCTTATAGGAGATGAAGAAGTCATACGCGGTGCTCGTCAGACCACCCTGAGGATCGACCGCGGGGTACGGCGACTGCAGCCACAGGTATGGCGGATGGTTCGTGCTTGGCTCATCGACCGCAACCGCCGGCCCGTTTATCTCGTTCGAAGCCGGATGGCGCACCCAGACCGACTGAACCGTAGTGTTGTAAGGGGCCGGGACCCACCACGGCGGCTTCATCGTCGAAGCGGCTTTGAAGTGGAACTTGTGCTGCCCTTCCGCAAGCTGCGGCGCGGTGACCTCATATTTCACACCGGCTACGTAGTTCATCTGCGATGGATCGGACTTGAACATCCGCAGCGCGCCGATTGAGAAAGTCGATCCGGGCACAACCCCGTCGGCCTCGATGTCATCGGCCAGCAGCCTCAGCGTGTCGGAGTTATTGCTGGCAATCAAATACACCCGCCCGGAAACCGGGCTGCTCGTATCAGTGAACTGCAGCAGCTTGCCGGCAAACTGATCCACCGTAAAGCTCGGCGGCTGTCCCTCACTGTCGAGAACCCGGATGTCCCTATACTTACTAGTCTCGACCGGATCAGCGACAAGTTCGACAACCGAGTCGTCGCCCTGGATGGTGAACGTGGACCCGTTCAGAACGCTGGATGTCAGAGTCACGGTCGAAGGCAGCAACAGCTTCTGCCGGATGTCGGCGAACAGGTCGCCGCTCGGCGTACTGAACATAAGCTCGATGACGTCTCCCGAGTTGCTCGCGATAGAATAAGCATTGCCTGCAAGCGGGCCTCCGGTGAACTTGAGCGACTTTCCGGCATACAGGTCCGTGCTGTAGTTCGGTGACAGACCGCTGCGGTTTCGCACCTGCAGAGACCGGTATTTCGTCGGATCGGACGAATCGGCGACGAGCGCCACAACCGACCGCTTAAGCGGAGTCTCCTTCGCGTTGTCCACATATACGATGGGAGCGCCTGCGACAGGCGGGTCGTTGTCGGCGTCGCTGAACTCGACGGAATATGTGACGGCCTGTATCGTTGAGATGGTGTCGTTCTCGGGGTTCGGATCGGCCATACCGCTTCTGAGTGTCGGAGGATCGTTCACCCACGGTCCCTTGTACGCCGTTATCACACCTGTATTCGGGTCGGCCACCGGCAGCGTGACGGCATCCGCGCCGTCGCTCGCCTCGAAGTAGTAGTTGTGCGAACCGGACCGCAGCTTTGCCGTATAGCGATAAACAACGCCCGCTCTATACGACGGCGTGCCGGTGATAACCGGCTGCATATCGTAAGGGATCCCGTCGATGACGACCCTCATGTAGGCAGGCGCCTGCCCATTGATCCCCTCGGTCTCCTTGTAAATCACAGTGAATATGAAGTCCGAGTTCGACAAGCCGACTACGGGCGTAAGCTTCGGCGTGGACAGAGTCGGCGGCACGTTCGGAGCGATCGGCTGCGCGTTGCCGTCGGGGCCGTCCATTCGTGTCGCAAAATAGTAGTCGGCCTTGAAAACGTCATTTGAACTCTGCGCCGCAGCAAACGTGAATGTGCCGTCCATCCGATCGATGGTGTAGGCGCCTTCGTGGCGATACTTGACCCACACGTACTGCGTGCCCGCGGGCAGTGGCCTCATCAGGGTAATCAGGCCAAGGTCGCTGTCGTAGGTCCCAGCGGTCCCGTCCTCTCCGTGGAAGTAGTCGATACCGGTGAGTTCCCTGGTCAAGAACACACCGAGAACTTCGGTTATGCTCGGGAGGTAAGCGGAATCGACCGGATCGTATCGCACCGCGCTTCGTGGATCGTAGCTTCTTCCCTTGAGGATGTAGTCACCGGCCCGAGTTTGAACCTCCGGCCAGTTCAGGTCTCCGCCGGTATACTTATAGACTATGGGATCGACCAGCGTGCCGGGGCTGAGCGGATAGGTCGGCAGCGTGCCTACGAGCGGCTTCTTTGTCGCCGCGTAGACGATGTTGTCGGTCGTAGTAAGCTCTTCCTGCAGCATGCAGTCCGCGGACTCGGAGCGGGCGTTCTCGTCAGCGTAATCAGCAGAAACCCAGATGGCCCTGTTGACTCCATCAGAGGCCTCGAACGCGTAGTAATAAACCGGACTCTTGCTGCTGAGGTCCGCATTCAGAGCGGCATAGACGTCGAGGATGCCCGCGCCATACCAGTTGCGGTCGTGCGCGCTGTATCTCGGCGATCTGGCCCCCAAAAAGAGCCTGTCCTTGATCTCATCAGCAGGCACACCGGCTGAGAGCAGCAGAGCAGCGGCGCCGGCCACGTGCGGCGCAGCCATCGACGTGCCCATCCAGCCGCGATAGCTATTACCACCAGCGGCGCTCCAATAGGTGCTCCAGATCGAGCCGGGACCGTCTTCGACGTCGTATCCGCCGGGTGCGGCGACGTCGACCTGCGGCCCGAAGTTGGAGTATGTAGTAAGCTCCTCCGCCTGGTTCACCGCCGAGACGGCTATACATTCATCCCACAGCGCCGGATAGCTGACCGGACCAGCATCGTTGCCCGCGGCCACTGCCAGGATAATTCCGGCGGCGTCTATCTCTTTTATCTTGTCGTGCGCCACGGAGGACCCGTAAGGACCACCCAGGCTCATATTCACAACATGCGCGCCCTGCTGTTTGGCGTAATCCAAACCATCAGATATAGCGCTCCACGGGGCGCCGCCTCCCGCATCAGGGAACACCTTCACAGGGAGGATCTTTACGCCGTCCCAGCACACGCCGACGACTCCATCGATGTTATCACCCTGTGCCGCAATAGTGCCGGCTACGTGTGTGCCATGGCCTGCAGCCGCATCGCTCTTCGAAGGCGATGGATCATCATCGCCATCCGCTGTGTCGCGGCCCGGAAGCAGTCTACCCGCCAAGTCGGGGTGGGTCGGGCTGACTCCGGTATCCAAAACGGCAACTACGATGTCGGAGCTTCCCTTTACGGTATCCCAAACAAGCGGCGCGTTGATCATGCGCAGGCCCCACAGCGAAGACCACATAATATCGTCCGGCTCAGTAGCTACCGGATAATAGTAGTAGTCGGGAGAAGCGTCCAGAATGACAGGGCTGGTACCGGCGGCGGCCGCGGCCGACTGCACCGTCGCGCCGGACGCGGGCTGCAGTTCGATCAGGTAGCTACCGGCCTGCAGCAGCGGCCTGACGAGCCTGCCTCCCATCTGCTGGATTGTGCTCCTCAGAGCAGCATCGGATGTCCCCGGCGCAACACGGATAATAAGACGGTTCGGCGCGTATGCCAGCTTTCCATCGGCGCGGTATACGTCCGGCACAGGCTGCGGGGCGCGCTTCAGCGGCGCCGTCACAAGGACATCCGAGCCGCTGTCCGTGGATTGGGATGCTGCTGCGAGAGCGCCGACCGGGTTGAAGTCCGAGCCCAGTCTGGTCTGATAAACGTAGGTGCAGCCGTCGTTATATGTGTTATCGGTCGCGTCGGCCTTCACCATAGCGTGGCCGCCATCCCACCTGATGGTCTCGCCATCCGCCGCTAACTGGCCTACGTATACAGTGACATGACTCGGAGGATCGTTGTTCATATCCTTGTAATCGACGGAGTACTGCCACAGAGTAGCCTCGTTTGACGTGCCGTCCAGGGACTCGAACGTTCCGTTGCGGAGTGTCGGCCTTACGTTATCTGCTATGGTCGGACCGTTGAACCAGCCTCCGGTAACTGGAAGATTTGTAGCCTCTCCACGAATCTGGTCGTTCGGATCGGTGGCCCTGCCCCAGTCGTCAACGAACTCGAACCGGTACCGCCTGGTTCCGTTGGCAAGAGTCAGGTTCTCCAGGGTCGAGGAGTCGAAGACGTACCAGACGCCGTTCGTATAGTCCTCGTCCGTCGGGTCTTCTTTGACCATTGTAGCCCTGATGATGCCGCGCCCGTAACCCCTGTCGATGTTTGTTCCTGTATCGATGTATATATTCGCCTCGTAAGGACGCTGGCCGAGTGGACCGGTGGCTGAGCCCATAGTTTGAGTGGGACCATCGAGGTCCGCATACCGCACACGGTAGATGAACTTCTGTCCCTTGATGCCCGTTGCGGGCGTCACACTTGGCTGGCTCAACTGACACGGTGTGTTGATAAACGGACCAGGGAAGTAGTTGTTGTCGAAGTCAGCCGTATCAAGACCCCCCGGACCTACTTCGCCCGACCGCATCCCTGGGAGCCACCAGTCAGTATGCTCCACCCCGTGGAACGTCCAGTTTTCCGGTCTGGCTGGGAACAGCGCTGTCGCGACCCCGTCAGACGCCATAAAGAAGTAAGTGTGCGGGCCTGGCGGAAGTGTAGTCTTTAACTCGTAGTCCACACCGAGCGCGTAGTTGTACGGTGGCTTCTGAGTCTGTCCCGAGCTTGTCTGGACTGGCGCAGGCTGCATGGTGTAACCGACGTAGCCGCCGTTCTCGGGGGTCAGCGGCTGATTCCGGTTGATAACCTTGTACGGCGCGTTGTTTATGTAGACCTTAATGGAAGTCGGCGCTTTGTTGTCCCTCTGGAAGTATTTTATCTTGAACTTCAACTCGGTTGACGTAGTCGCGCCGATAGTCTCCATCCTCAGGCCCCAATCGCCGAATCCGCCGTAAGTCTCATCAATAGTCGTCAGGACTCCAGGGTTTACCGCTCTATAGAATGGCTCAACAGTGCCGAGGAATCTACCATAGCCGTCCAAGTCGCTCCTACCATAAGCAGAAAGCTGGACCGTGACCTCGGGATGCTCAGTTGCAGGCCACGGATAGGGAGGAACCCAGCCGCCATATCGATGGAAACGGCCCGGCACAAGATTCTCACGATCAACGTAGATATCATAGTCCTTTGGCTCCTGGAAGTCGTAATAAGGATCGTAGCCGTATGTGCTATAGCGCCTTCCTTCCTCTCTAGCCATAAACGGCTCACCGTTCTCGTCTAATATGTACCGCACATAACCCTCAGCAGGACCAAAGGTGCCATCATCGTTCTCATAGATTAAGTTGGACGGATCAAGACCTGTCGAAGACCGGAACACCGTCCGATACCCTCCCGACGCGTTTCCCCAGTCCCACCAGTTTCTTCTTCCTGCATCCGCGTCTGCCCATCCGCGGTTCTGGTACCTGAACAAGTAAGGGTCACTCTCCCCCAGCGCTGGATCTTCCGGCTCGGAGATGAAAGTCAAAGAGTCATCAGAACACGCGAAAAAGTAGTGGTATGTCCCCGTAAGCATAGCAACGTATTCGTTAGCTATTATCTGGGTTGGCGGATACCAACTATCAGATGACGGCCAGACTCCCCATATGTCCGTCGGCTGCCATCGATAATAGTAGACCACACCGTTGACATAATCCGCCGCCGTCAGTTGGCTCTCAGGTGTGCCCTCCGGCCTCATGAAATGTGGCCTGTAGCCCTCATTTTGGTGTTCTTTTGACAGATCGAAGACATTCAAGAAGTCCAGATATAGGACCACACCCGTTGCACCGACGTCGTCAAATTCGGTCAGGGAATCGTCGTCACCGCCAGCACCGGCTTCGTCCGCCCAAGAAGGCATCCAGGGACTCGGTGGCAATCCATCGTCATTATAGTAGACGACTCGGAAATCGAACCTGGTGCTTGATGCGCCGTCATCAGGCCGGATTGCACGCGGCACTATCTGGGAAGGCACAACGGGAGTAAGCGGGTCGGGTGGAATTCTCGCTGGCCAGCTATCTCCGGGATATGCATCCAGCCAGTCGAGGTTACCAGCGCCACGATAATCAACAGTGCCGGGTTCCACGCCGTTCGGCCCGTCCCCCCGCTTTGGGACAGAGCTCGAGTGAACAGTAACCGATATTTCCTCGCTTTCAATCGGCTCTTCGGGTTCCGGCTCCTCATCGGGAGGAGGCTCATCACCGGGCGGCGGCTCTTCTTCTTCGGGCGGCGGCGCCCAGCCTATTGCCTTGATAAAATTCACGATGTTGGGAGTAAGTCCGTCCGAGACTAATCCAGGCGCATACCACATCGGGTTGCCACGCGGGTCACGCAGCAGACAGGGGTTGTCAGCATCTTCCGGCGTCTTCGTAACATCAATGCCTTGATCAATCCGCTGCTGCTTTGGCTGCTGGAGCAGGTGGGACATATTGAGGCCTGCGCTGACGGCCACTCGGTATACTATGCCGTTTTCGACCGTCCTGGACGCCTCAGCAGGATACATCACTATAGGATAAGGAGCCACTCCCGTAAGGTAGATTCCATTTCCACCCCAGTTCTCGCCCTCAGGATTCGCAGGATCCATAGGCATCGGACCCAGTATCCCGGCATCCTCGCCCTCTCCCGGCACGTAGACAACGCTGAAGTTCCAAACGGAGTTAACCGTTGCCTCGGCAGGAGTGGCGGTGAAGTTCTGCAACTGCTGCCCAAACGCCGGAGTGCACACAGCGAATATGATGAGCGCCAGAGCTAATCGCTTGATTGTCCTTGTCATCGAATTTTCCTTCCAGCTCGCCCTATATACTTCGGCTCGCTAAGAGCCAAAGCGGTATCTTCGGTGGTAAGTCGGCCTTCGGCTCTTAGCGTGCCGAAGTATAGAAAAATCGTACCTTTATATTTCGCGCGCCATCAGTGAAAACCTATCTAGCAACCAGGAACGGGCGAGGCTGTCTTACTACCTCACCCTCCGGAGTGGTCGCCACTATCTCGACTACATACATTCCGGCAGCGACCTGCTTGCCCGAGTCGTCTCTGTAGTTCCACGAGAGATTGCTGATGCCTCGCGTGATACCTCTGCCCTCGGCCAGCTTACGAACCATCTTGCCGGCGCCGTTCTTGATTCTGACATCAACCGCCGCATCGGCGGAAAGGTTATATGTTATCGTAGCGCCGCCGAGCGCGCGAGAGGTGTTGACGTTCAACCCGGAGATAAGCAGCCTGCCAACTCCGCCCGGCTCCGCCACTATCTTGAAGCGCCGGATTCCGTCGCTGCCAGAGTTGAACTGATATGAACTGGTCGTCCGCATATACCGACTCACGCTTCCATCAACGTCCACCAGCCTCAGGCTGTAGTCCTTGGGCACCTCCATAATAGTCGGCCAGGTCAGCACGACGTCGCTGTTCAACTGATCGGTAGTTACATTGAATTCCCAGGCCTCAGCTCCGACGGCCGACCTGCGGATGTCGGTTATGAAGTTTCCGTTGTTCTGTCCCCAATCCCTGTGGGTGAAGCTGATTGCCACATAATGCTCCGGCGAGGGCGGCCTCTCGACATCTTTCGAGTCATAGCCGTCGGCAGCCCGGGTGTCTATGCCCAGCATGCTGCGGGTATCAGCCAACTCTCCGGCCCGTGCCACCAGGTTCAGCTTCCATCCGTCCTTACCGGAAGCAGCCGGCTCCGAAGCCGCCGCCCTGCTCCTGGTGGTCGATCCCGTGATCAGGGCGCCTATCTGTTCTATAGGCGGAATAATCAACTGACACGGCTGCAGCGCCTTGATCCAGTAGCCCCGCCAGGGCTCCAGGTTGACCTGAGGATTCGAAGAATAGATATATTCTCCCACGTCTACATCGTACCAGTAGATGGTCGAGCGTATCCAGTTTCGTATCGCAGCTTCCTCGATAGTCACCGGCCCCACGGTGGCGTCCACCAGAACTTTAACCCGACCCCACGGGATATTGTAGAGGAACGGATTGCCGAACTGGTTCCAACCTGTGTAAAGCGAGAGACGATAGGATTCCGAACCGGTCATCGGCTGGGCGTCCCTGGCGATTGTGACCGCCGCGCGGTCTATCGTCGAATCGACCCACATGCCCTTTCCAGGGCTTACAACCGTTGAGGTCTGATACTGTACCGACTGGGGATCATAATAGTAGGCGCGATAGGTATCCGGCTCGAACTTGAGCGCCTGCTCGATCCTGGGGTCGCTGAACTTGAAAGGCACCGAAACCATCTGCCAGCCTCTTCTGAAGGAAGTAGTGCTCGTGGCAGGGATCACTATCTGCCGGGCCACGGTCTTCTGCAGGCCGGGGGTCCCGCTGACGGAGACGGTATATTCGAGGCTGCCGGAGACTTTGCCATTTGATCTGACCTTCCAGACTATGGGCGTTCCTTCGGTCTCCGGCGCGATGCTCGTTATCTCGCGCCTGGCAACTTCGTCCTCATCGAGCTCAAGCCCAGGGGGAAGATCCAGATACAGGTTCACATTCGATAGAGTCGTATCCCTATAGAGGTTATACACGTAGGCAGTTATCGTGAAGGGATTGGACGTGAGCATGTCCTCCGGACTCTTTGCCGGGTCATAGTTTATAGGAAGCGCCCTCGGACCCTGAACAGCAACGCAGAACGGGTCCTGCTGTACCAAGGCCCCGGTCGTGCCGGTCGTAGAGGTCCACGAACTCGATGCCGCGGCCATGCCGAAGTACGTAATTATAGTCCGCGATTCGCCGGGGTTAAGCAGCACCGGATTCCAGCGAATGGCCCAGCCGTAGTCCAGATTGATCCGGTCTGGAACAGGCGTGTAGTCCCAGTCGCTCGCCTGGATATTCTGCCACCAGCCTAGAGCCAGCCAGTCGGGAGGGGTGGCATCCTGGAGCCTGAGAGTGTTCCTTATGGCAACTTTCGGAGATTTCGGGTCATCGTACATCTCGAAGTAGTCCGGAATCTCGCTGCCCTGCAGGAGCATCTCCTGCACGGGGCCGTTGTACGATTCCACAATACCGCGTCCTGGAATAAACACGTATGAGGTGGAATCCGCGAGGTCAGTCATTGTGTCGGCGCAGTGCCTGACCCCGACGTTGTGCGAAGCCGTATCGTCGTTGCGCAAGAACACCTCTATCCTGATCTGGTCTCTGATGATAGAGAGTGTATGACGCACATAAATGTTTCCAGTCGTCACTCGATAGCGCCCGATGACGTAATTTCCCCAGATCGGCTTGCTATTGTCCGGGTCGAGGCCTGCGCCCACACCCTTGCCCGTATAGGGTGCGTCGATCCAACCGCCTCCCTGCGACGCGCCGTAGATTACATCCGTGCCATCGACTCTGATAGTGGTAAAGCCGTAGCGCCCGGCGGGGCCGCCATCCTCGGCAGTACGGATCAACGGCATCAGGTCATCCTCTGTGGTCTCCGGATCACCCTTCTGAGTGTAAACACCCCAGCGGCCCGGCCTGTCCGCATGTTGAACCGACGGCTCGACAACATCACCATGCAGCGACTGGCCGATCTGAACCAGCATATAAGCGTTCCAGTTCTCAGTCCATGAGCCGTCGTCTGCGGAACTCCTCAGCGCCGGCGCCAACAGGAGGCCAACTCCAAGCAATATCCAAGCTCTTCTTGCTATTCCCAGCATGAACAATCTATCTCCTATCACCGCACAAGAATCGGTCTGACAGTCTTAGCCACCTCTCCATCCAGGCTGGTAGCAACAATCTCGACGAGATACAGTCCACTGGCGGCCTTTCTGCCGTCTTCGAACGTGGAATCCCAATAGACCGAGTTGAGGCCGGCGGCGCGAGTCACGTTGCCGCCGAGCGCGCGGACCAGCCTGTTGCCGGAATCACGCAGCCGAACCTCGACGCGCGCGTCCCGGGAAACTGCATAGCTTATACTTATCGTAGAGCCCTTGGTCGGCGAAACTACAACGTTCGAGACCATCAACCTGCCGGCATCAGCCGATTCTACTCGGAGCTTAAAATGCCTCGGCCCCGGTGTCGCACCAGAATTGTAAGTATAACCGCTCCGCGTCCGCATATAGACCCTGCTTCCAGAGTCCACGTCTTCCAGCACAAGCGAATACTTCTTCGGGACAGAGGCAATGTCGGGCCACGTAACAGTCACATCCTGGCTGGGCATGTCTGTCACGACATCGAACTCCCACGCCTTGCCCGAACCCACGCTCTGCCTGAAATCAGTGGTGTACCGCCCGGAACTCGTTCCCCAGTCGCGGTGCGTAAACGACAACTGCACGTAACCATCTATAACGGGCGGGGCCTCTACATCCATCAGATCATATCCGTCGGCTGCGCGGCTGTTGACCCCCAGTATATTGTGAGCATCGGCGGCGCTTCCTGCGCTGGCAGCGAGCCGGAGCGACCAGTTCTCACCTGATGCGGCAGCGCGGCTCTTCGGTGTCTCAATGACAGCGCCCGACTCCACAGGGGGCACTATCAGTACCATAGTATCGTTCTGCCTGTCGGTCTTATCGGGCAATATCCTCACCCAATGGCCCTCCCACGGCACAAGCACAGCCTCAGGTGGGGTCTGGAAAGTAAACCCGGAGCTTGTGTATCTGTAGAGGGCCGGACGTATCCATCCGAGCGCCACCGCGTCCTTCAGCATCAGAGTCTTGCCCTGATAGGTTACCTTAACGCTCTCCCAGGGCACCGGGAAGGGGAACGGGTTTCCGATCATATTCCAACCCGTCGATCCTCGGGTCAGAGTAATATCGTATGCGCGAGTCTTGTCGGCAATACCCTCGACGACTATCGGGGTGTCCCCCGGAAGGTTCAGCCAGAAGCCAAGGCCGGCAGGAGGGGTATCGACGGTGTCGCCGTGTGGACGCACGCCCGGACTGGCAGGCCACGCATCAGGATTGTCGGCCTCTCCGGGGAAGTTGATCTTTGCATATCCGTCGAGCGACGGCACGTATCTCGCCAACCGGAAACTGCGGCTTCCAAACAGATCGTAAGGGGTCACGGTGGAAGATAGCGGATATGGGATCGAGAACATATGCCGCCCGGATGTCAGAACGCGCGGCTCTATGAAGAACACATTCCAGTCCGACGCCATACCAGGCCGCGCCTCAGCAGTAGGTTCGCCGGTAACCGCAACCGTGTGCGTGCCGGGCAGAAGAGCCATCTGATCGGTTGTGAGCGGCCATTTAAATGTGAGCGCGCCTGTAACTCCATCATACTCTATCCTATCTGGATACATGCTGGCAAGCGAGTCTATATCTACGCCGTTCAGGATGATGTCCTTCGTGAGATCGTCGGGCACGCCGTCCTTATTGTCGTCCGTGTAATCCAGGAAGACCTTTATGGACTCTTTACGCACCATATACGTTTCTATCTTGAAGACAGGTGTGGTCGAATCAAGAATCTCACCATTGGTGGGAGCGATAATATCTACCTCCGCCTGGGAGCTTACAGCGTTTTCAAGGTCGAGTATTCCGTTTCCGTATTTCGTCGGGTCGAGAGCGCCGGACCTGGGCGCTCTGGCGCTCCGCAGCAGCCTCTCAACAACCTTGTTCGCCGGAACTCCATCGGAGAGCAGCAGCGCGGCTGCGCCCGACACATGCGGGGCGGCCATCGAAGTGCCCTGGAAGCCGCCATAGCCGTTGCCTGTTGCCGGAAACCAAGTCGTGCTCCAAATAGTACCAGGATCGTCCGTGGGCCCCTCGCCTCCCGGCGCAGCTATATCTATCTCGGGACCAAAACAGGTATAATAAGTCGGCTGTTCGTTCATGTTTACTGCCGATACCGCGACGCACTCCTCAAATGCCGCAGGATATAAAACCGGACCCGCGTTGTTCCCGGCGGCTGCGACGAGAATAATCCCCGCAGCCGCTAACTCCTTGAGCTTCTCGCGTTCGAACTGGCTGGCAAACGGCCCACCGTAGCTCATGTTGACCACACGAGCACCCTGCCGCCTCGCAAAATCCAGACCGTCGATGATAGCTGATAATGGGGCGCCTCCGCCTACATTGGGGAAGATCTTCACGGGAAGGATCTTCACGCCGTTCCAGCAGACTCCAACTACGCCTTCGTTGTTATCGCCCTGAGCCGCGATAGTTCCCGCAACGTGTGTTCCGTGTGAGGAATTCGGGTCGGTAGGAGAAGGCGATGGGTCATCGTCGCCGTCTGCCGTATCTCGGCCGGGCAGCAGCCTGCCCTGAAGGTCAGGGTGAGTCGGACTCACGCCAGTGTCGTTGACAGCAACGATTACTGTGGGGTCCCCCTTCTCATAGTCCCAGGCATTTGGGGCGTTGATCATGCGCATGCCCCACAGTTGGGACCACCTCGGATCGTTCGGTGTTGCTTGAGGATACGCGTAATAGTTAGGGGATGCATCCGTAATGCCCGGAATCGCTCCGGCCCTGGTTACAGCGGATTCGATAGTCAGTCCGCGTGTCGGCAGGAGCTCTACCAGATACGTGTTGGTAAGCGCAATCGGCTTGACGAGCGTTGCGCCAAGCTGCTCAATCGCCTTGTCTCTGTCTGCCTCAGATGTCCCGGAAGCCATGCGAACGATGAGCTGGTTCGGCACATACGACGGCTTTATAATCGACTGGCCATGTGCCGCCTGCCCAACAAGCGCCAGCGCGACCAGCAGCAGTATGCTCCAGCCGCGCACGAATTGGCTATATCTATGGTTCAACTTCTCCAGTACCTCCTGTCGTCGCATCCCCTTCCGGAGATATTGGCCCATTCAAACAGATAGGGGTAGGGAAGGCCGGTTACCCGGTCTCCCCTCCCTCCGAACCGTGCGTGCGGTTCTCCCGCACACGGCTCTCCGGTTGGTGGTATTACCTCATCAAGGATTGACGATACTTCGCACGGGCTAGGTCCAAGGAA
>JACPPP010000291.1 GCA_016190935.1 Armatimonadota bacterium
GCCGCCTTCCACTCCACGCTGGCCCGCTCCTGTCCCTGAGTCATACTCCCAGTCTCCTCCTCCAAGAGCACGGTTGTTCAAACCAAGCGACTTCGGCATCTCCTGAGCGGGAGTAGCTTCTGTTACTCCTGTAGAACCTGCGTCTATCCATCTCTCACCATCGGAATTGGTGTAGATGGTTCCCGAAACGTCTACTGTCGCGCCAAGGGCGGCGTCGCCTCCTGTATAATAGACCCTGATTCCGGCGCTGCGGTTCGGTTCCTCGACGTATAAAATGTTGCCCGCAAACTGAGTGCGGTCAGCAACTATGACTTTTCCTGTTATGCTGACTGATTCTCCGTCACCAAGGCTTTTAGCCCCAGCTATTGAGCCTGCAGGAGGGCTGTCCAGCCCCGGCCCGCTCTCCTCTCCACCGGGAGGCAGCGGCTCAGCGCCCGGAGGCTCTGGCCCTGGTGCAAATCCATCCCCGCCTGTGCCTGCAGTTATTATTATGTCCGGGTTGTTATAGTCGTAGGTGGCTTTTCCATTGATGTTGAATGTCAGCCCCTCAGTGGGAAGCGGGTTTTGTTCTGTGTAGACCACTTGTTGCCAATTTTCTTGATCTGGCGTGTAGTCGATTACAAGGGGCCCGAGTTCATAAGGGTAGGCCCTTGTCGGAGAGGGTTCGGTGATCTTTATCCGAATCGGGTCTATTGACCCGGCCCCGCCGTCTTGATAGTATACGCTCAGGTAGTATATCTGGGGCGGATCATTTGAGAGCCTGTAGTCGAATACGGACGCTACTGAAGAAGATGGCCACACTACCGCTGTGGCTATACTGAGTCTAGGGGCAGGCGATACAGGCCCCGCGTCCTCCATCCAATCGAGACCGTTCGTGAACCCTGGCAGCCAGCCTAATCTCACGCTGCCTGCCGAATACCACCCGTTCGTGTCGCTGGGAGTTATCTTTAAACTCCAACTGGTGGTGTCCGCTGAGGCTATCCCTGTGCAGACCAGCAGCAGGATCGCTGCCAATAAACCTACATTTACTCTTTTCTCTTTGCCAGACATAGTCGCATCCTCAAATAAGATTGAAGTGCAAAAGCAATTGCAGGCACGGCCAATGTTCCGCCGAACTGCGTACTACATCATAGGCATCATCTCCTTCATATCCGCACCAGCCAACCTGAGTGTAGCATGATCCAGGCCGCTTGTCAAGTGGAATTTTGCCCTTTATGAATATATGACGAAAATTTAAGAAAAGGAGGTCGTGATGGTGAGGGTGACTCGGGGGACGTAAACATCCCGTGAAACTACGGCCGGGTCATGGATGGACCGGTCCACTGGGTTCTGATGGCTGATAGCTGACAATTGATTGCTAAAAGCTCATTCCTTCAGCCTCTTCAGCAGCCAGGCCATGTTCTGGCCCAGGTTGCTCATGGTTCGCAGTCCTTCTTCGTCGTTCTCTACTTTGCCGATCTCGCGGCCGATTCCCATATTCCAATAACTCGACCCCGGAACGATCATCTGGTTGATGAAGAAGAAGTGGTTGATCGAGTCGAATGCGTGGATCGCTCCGCCGCGCCGAACCGCTATCACAGCCGCGCCGACTTTGCGCTTGAGCATGTACCCATTCGCCAGTGAGACCATGCCGGCCCTGTCGATCAGCGCCTTGAGTTCCGTCGAAATATCGGCAAAATAGGTTGGTGAGGCCAGAATAATCCCGTCCGCCTCGGCCATCTTGTTGATGCACTCGTTCGCTACGTCGTCCCAGAACGCGCAGTGCCCGTCCTTGTTCTCAATACAGCGGAAGCAGGCCCGGCAGCCCCTGATTGTTCTGCCGGGAAACTGATACATCTCGGTCGCAATCCCCTCTTTTTCGAGTTCATTGAACACCCGGTTTATCAGGATTGCTGTGTTTCCGTCCCTGCGCGCGCTGCCATTAAAGGCCACTACTTTCATCTTCTGTCCTCCACCGGCATTCGGTTTCTTGTTCTTCTTGTTCTTTGCGTGAGTCTCGCCATTAGCCGCTTTACTTGCGAGCCTGTCCGCGTGCGCGTTCTGTCCCCGTGGAACGTGGCTTATTTCAGCTTTACGGAACTGCGCAAGAAGGGATTTTGCCCGTTCGTGATAAGAAGAAAGGTGTGCGGCCCTGACCTTGTATGTGCCTGCGATCTGCCTTGCAAGCAGTTCGCTGTCCGTCTGGACGCGCACCGACTCCGCCCCCAGCTTGAGGGCTTCCTCCAGCCCGCGAATGAGCGCAGCGTACTCCGCCACATTGTTTGTAGCAATTCCGATGTGCTCGCTGATCTCACGGACCACTTTTCCCGACTCGCCGTAAACAACAACCCCGATGCCCGCAGCACCGGGGTTACCTTTTGACGCGCCATCGACCGCGACTAATAAGTTGCTCATCTATTCTCTCACCCATAAAGCATTGTTCTACGGAACTACGGAAGGACGTAAACAGAAAAAGATGTAAGATGTAGGATATAGGATGTATGATGGGTGTCGGTAAGGGTCATGGGTGATGGGTCATGGGTCATGGGAAGGCCCTCTGTTCCCTGTTCCCCATCCTACATCTTACATCCTTCCACAAGTTGCTGCCTGCTGACTCAGGATGCGTTTTCCTGCAAGTACAGGATTCTCCCACAGCTCTCGCAGGCCTGAACTTCCTGTCCCTCCTTGAGTTTGCGCAGGCTGAAGCCGGTAAGTCCGATATGGCAGCCGCCGCACTTGCCATCCGTTACCCTTGCGAGACCGGTATCATGGTACCTGCCTCGGAGAGATTCGTATCGCTGCAGCAGCGGCCTGTTGGTCACGGTCTCAAGCGCCTTTTGCCTCTGTGTATCAAGCTGTTCGATCTGAGAGTTCAGATCCCGCGACTTCGCCTGATAATCCGCCGTGTGCTTCGAGTGTCGCTCTCGGATGTCATTTGCCTTGGTTTCCAACGTCTTGACCGCATTCTGCTGCCGCTCCACAAGATCGTACAGTTCCAATATCCGCTCGTCGAGCTTGGCCCTGGACTTGCCGAGCATTTCGATCTCCTTTTCGATGCTCGAAAGCTCCTTCGGGCTTGTCACGCTGCCCGCGTAGAGCCTGTTCCTGAATCCCTGTATCTTTGTTTCGATGCTCTTTAGATTAAGCTCATTGTCGTGAAGTTCTGCTTCCGACTTTCGAAGTTCTTCTGAAAGGGAGGCAAGCTGCCTGTCGGCAGCGGCAAGCTGCTTGTGGAGCGCTGCTCCATCGTTGAGGGCCGCGATAGCTCTCCTTGCGGCGGCTATCTGCAAGTCCACCTGCTGAAGATTACACAGAGCCTTAAGCTGTTCTTTCATTCGAGGCTCCTTCCAAAGCCGCTTTCTTGCGGCACAGCAATTGTACCAGCAATTCGTGCGAGAATCAAGCTGACGGCGGGACAGTTTCCAACTGTTCACTTTTTCCCGATGACCTGGTAAAATTAGGGAAGAGCTTGCATGGGCTCCAGCGTCTCATAGATGTATAGCCTGAATCAATCCGCATTATGCATCAGCAGGCTTCGGCATCCTTCGACAAGCTCAGGATGCGGTAGTAAGTTGGCTCAGGATATACTTCAGCAGGCTCAGGATGCAGTCCGAAGCCTGCTGATGCGTAATCCGGGTATATATTCGAACTCTACTGGTTGGTGATTTACGCGTGATGCGATACATATTAAGATCCATTGTCCCCATCCTCCTGCTGCTGAGCGTGTCCCCCGCCGTGTCGGAGCCTGCGCGTTATGCCCGCATAGTCTTGGGAACCAGGGAGGCAGTGCTCCAGAGGCGGCCGGTTGTTGAGGATGGGATCGTGTATGCGCCGGTCGAGATACTGAAAGACATAGAGGCGGACCACGTTGTTGGTAAGCACAAGGTCAGTATAGTCCGGGGAGAGGGAACGGTGGACCTCGACCTGGTTGACCATCAGGGTGCGCAAATGGTGCGCGTCGATGAGGTCGCAAGGGCTGCCGATCTTCTCTACGAGTGGAACGATGCCACTTCCACCGTAAGGCTGCTTGCGAGACTGGTGTCCATCGAGTTTAACGATTCGACGCTGACAGCAAGGTTCACTATGCCCGTTCCAGTATCCTCCTCCAGGCTCTGGCCCGATCCGTGGAAGATTTGGGTGGACGTTCCCGGATCAAAGATCGGGACGAGTGAAAGTGCCTTTCCCGGAGACGGGCCTGATGTAACACAGGTCAGACTCGGGCAGTTTACAGACGATACAACTAGAATAGTCATCGATCTCAATAAAAAGGTCGGATACCGGGTCCTGACCAGAGGCCTGACCCGCGAGGTTAAAGTTCGAATCACAGGCGTGCCGTCTCCGGCGATCCGGACCCCTGTTTTCGACAAGACGGAGGAGGAAGCGGAGGCGGTCACGATCAGCGCGATAAGCATCGAACCGGAGGACGAATCTAAAGTCAAGGCAAGGATCACTACATCAGGACATGCCGGATTCAAAGCTCATATACTGTCCGATCCGCCCAGGATAGTCGTCGATGTGCAGAATGCGACTCTGGCCCTTCCTGCCGAAGATATGCCGGTTGAGCATCCGATACTCAAGCGCATTCGGACCGGGGAGCAAGATGACGGTATTAGAGTCGTGCTCGATCTTGCCCGTTATACTGCCTTTAGTGCGGAACTTCAAGGAAACGATATCGTAATAGGTATGGGGCTTCCGAGATCGGCGGGAGGAAAACTTGCAGATAAGCTCGTCGTGCTCGATCCAGGACACGGCGGCAAGGACCCCGGAGCAAGATCGAGCGGTTTCAAAGAAAAGGATATCAATTTGCTCATCGCCAGGCGCATCAAAGCGGCGCTGGAGGAAGCGGGCGCCAGGGTCATCATGACAAGGGAAGATGATACGTTCATAGAGTTGCCCACCAGACCCGCCATTGCGGACATGCACTCGGCTGATTTCTTCATCAGCGTCCACTGCAATGCCCTCTTCCCAGAGAAGAGAACCGGCATCGAGACTTACTACCATCCGGGCCAGAACAGCAGCCGCACCCTTGCACACGCAATACACGACAAGATAATTAGAAGGACCGGTATGAAAGATAACGGTGTTAGACGCGATACAGTGCTCTACCAATCGGGACTGGCAGTCCTCAGAAAGGCTACGGTGCCCGCCGTCCTTATCGAGTGCGGCTACATAGACTGTACCGTGGATCGAAACCGGCTTTGTGATGACTCTTATAGAGGAGAGCTTGCACAGGCCGTTGTCGAGGGTTTGAGGGAGTACGTGGAAGGTAGAATAGAAGCGGAGGTCAACTGATATGGGTAGAAAGCGATCCTCATCGAAATCACCCTTGGGCTTCTTTGCTGTTCTTGTCGCTGTCGCTGTCGCCGTTGGCGCCGGAATCTGGCTGACGAGTCGTCCGAACGAGCCTGTCCCACCGGCTCCCGGACCTACTTCCAAGCCTTCCAGACCGGCTGTACCACCGCCGTCGGGGGACCGTCGAACGGTGCACGTTTACGTCATTAAACTGGTTGACGATGAACCACGGCTGGCGCCGGAGGCCCGGTCGGTCGCGGCGGACGACGACCCGCACAGAACAGCGATAGAGAAGCTGCTCGCCACCAATCGGGAAACCGGACCATCAAAGTATTTGATACCGCTGGGAACGAAGCTCAGGGACATCAGGGTGAAGGACGGCATAGCTTATGCCAATTTCAGCCGGGAGATCCAGGAGAACTTCCCGGGCGGGTCCATGACTGAAGCACTGCTCGTAAACTCCATAGTCCACACTTTGCGCCAGTTCAAGGACGTTGAGAAGGTCCAAATACTGATTGAAGGAAAGAGAGTTGAGACGCTCGGCGGGCACCTTGAGATCTTACAGCCCACCACGGGTGACTCGACTCTGCTCTGGCGAGGAGATGACGAGTGACAGGGCCGATAGGCGTGTTTGATTCTGGGCTTGGCGGCCTCACCGTCGCTGGGGAGATATTGCGCCGCCTGCCAAACGAATCGATAATCTACTTCGCCGACACGGCCCACGTCCCTTATGGAGAGAGGCCGCTGGAGGAAATAAAGGGATTTGCCGTCGGGATCACTCGTTTCCTGATCGACCGTGGAGTGAAGTCCCTCGTAATGGCCTGCAACATGTCTTCGGCTGTGGCGCTTGAGTCCGCGCGCGAGGCATTCCCCGACTTGCCCATACTTGGAGTGATAGAGCCGGGGTCCCAGGCTGCCGTTTCGGCCTGCGGGGGCGTTATAGGAATATTGGCCACTACCGGCACCGTAGAGAGCGGGGCTTATACCAGAACGATTCGGAGGCTTGCGCCGGAGGCGGAGGTCTATGAGCAGGCGTGCCCTGCTTTTGTCCCGCTCGTTGAGGCGGGCCTGACCGATACAGAAGAGGCTGAGGAGGCTGCGCGGGAGTATTTGGAGCCGCTCCTCCTGGCAAGAGCGAGGACGATAGTGCTTGGCTGCACACACTACCCTTTCCTGCGCGGCGTTATATCGAGAGTTGCTCCGCAGGCGTGCATCGTCGATCCTGCGGAGGAAACCGTGAACGAACTCCAGAAGGTACTATTAGAGCGGGGTCTTAGGGCCGGACCGGGCGAGCGTAAGGAGCATGTTTTCTTTGCCAGCGGAGACACCGAAGGGTTCGCCCGCCTCGGAAGCAGGTTCTTAAGACAGGAAATCAGCAGCGTGGAGCGCGCCGAGTGGGGCATGGACTTGTTTGCAGCTCAAACAGCCGCGAGCCGCGAGCGATGATCGATGAGCCGATGGCCCGGCCCGTCTCGCGCCGGGCTCAGAATGCCGCACGTCCCCGTGCGGCGGGTGGGTCATTGGGTGTTGATCGCTGTGGAGATTCCGTTGTTTATTGATCGCCGGGGAGACTCCCTGATTTGATCGACGGGGAGATTCCTCCCCGTCGCACGTTCCCCGGACATCCGTCCGCCGCCTATCGGTGGATTTCGGGGTTCAGTTGAACCGCAGATTGCGCAGATTATTGGGATTTCGCAGATGGTGAAAACAGAAAGGTAACTTCTATGATTCGACTGGACGGACGCGCAACAGATCAACTCCGGCCCGTTAAGATAGCGAGGGGCTTCAACAAATACGCTGAGGGGTCCTGCCTCATTGAGATAGGCGACACCCGTGTGATATGCACTGCGTCCATAGAGGAGAAGGTTCCGCTGTTCCGCAAAGGCAGTGGCTCAGGATGGGTCACTGCCGAATATGGGATGATACCCAGGTCGTGCCAGACCAGGACGCCGAGAGAAGTGTCCAGGGGGGCCGCGGGCGGACGGACAATGGAGATACAGCGGTTGGTCGGAAGAGCGATCCGGTCAATAGTTGACCTGGACGCGCTCGGAGAGCGCACGATCTGGCTCGATTGCGACGTCATCCAGGCGGACGGCGGAACAAGAACGGCCTCTGTCACAGGGGCGTTTGTTGCATTCTGTGAGGCGGCGGCTGTGCTCAAGAAAGACGGCATAGTGAAGAAGATCCCAATCACTGATGCCCTTGCCGCAGTGAGCGTCGGCGTCGTTCAAAACGAGGAAATCCTCGACCTTTCCTACATTGAGGACTCGAACGCTTCCGTGGATATGAACATCGTGATGACTGCCGGAGGCAGGTTTGTTGAGATTCAGGGGACGGCCGAAGGGATGCCGTTTTCAAGAAATCGGCTCAACCGGCTGTTGGAACTTGCGGACAAGGGTGTCCACGAACTTGTTGTCAAAGTCAAGGAAAGCCTGGCAGGAGTTTTGTGAGGCGGCTGGTAATTGCGACCACAAACAGGGGCAAGGCGGGAGAGATCGGACGGATGCTGTCCGGCCTCAACTTTGAGATCACCACGCTTGCCGATTATCCTCCGATGCCGGAACCGGAGGAAACCGCTGAAACGTTCACCGAAAACGCCGTCACAAAGGCCCAGGCCGCCGCAAACCACACCGGCGAACTCGCTCTGGCCGATGACTCCGGGCTTGTCGTCGATGCGCTCGGCGGAGCGCCGGGAGTATATTCAAGCCGTTTTGCAGAGGATGATCCGAAGAGGATTGCTAAGGTCCTTGATCTGATGAAGGACGTTCCCGACAGCAGGAGGACGGCGCGGTTCGTGGCCGCCGTTGCCGTTGCAGAGCCGGGCAGGATCATCGACACGGTCGAGGGAGTTTGTGAAGGAACGATCTTCAGGGAGCCGCGCGGAACGCATGGGTTCGGCTACGACCCGATCTTCCTCGTCAACGGTATCAACCGTACCATGGCCGAGCTTCCGCCGGAGGAGAAGAATCGAATCAGCCACAGAGCGCGGGCTATCGAGGCGGCAAAGCGCATTCTGGAGGGGCTTATTTGAGAACCCGGCGATGCTTGACCTAACACTCGAACAAAAGATCGGCCAGATGCTCTGCTTCGGCTGGTCTGAAGAAACGGATGAAGAGAGCAAGGCATACTCTGCATGCGTGAGAGAGCTTGTAGAGTCTATGCAGGTCGGCGGGATCGTTCTTATGGGCAGAAACGTCGCTCCCCCGTATGTTCAGACGGCCGAGCTTTTGAATCAGATTCAAACGGCATCGAATCTTCCTCTTTTTGTGACTGTGGACCAGGAAGGCGGTCCTGTTGCCCGATTCACGGAGCCATTCACGGTCTTCCCGAGCAACATGGCGTTCGGAGCAACGGGTTCCGCTGACTACGCGCGCCGCGCCGCCGCAGCCACGGCGCAAGAACTGAAAGCCATAGGCGTAAACTTCAACTTCGCGCCCTGCGTTGACGTCAATAGTAACCCCAGCAATCCCATAATCGGCGTGAGAAGCTACGGAGAAAGCCCTGATCTTGTCGCTGAACTCAGCGCGGCGGCCATCAAGGGCTATCAGAACAGCGGAATCATTGCCTGCGCCAAGCACTTTCCGGGGCATGGTGACACATCTGTCGATTCACATCTTCAGCTCCCGGCTGTCTTGCATGGAAAAGACCGGATAGAGTCGGTCGAACTTGTCCCGTTTCGGACGGCGATCCACGCCGGGGTGGACTCAATAATGATAACTCACATCATGTTCTCCGCGTTCGACATAGAGCGCCCGGCTACCTTATCGAATCGGATCATTACGGGCCTTTTGCGCGGGCAGATGGGGTTCAGCGGAGTGGTGATTACTGACTGTCTGGAGATGAAAGCTATCTCGGAGAACTACCATCCGGCGGAAGTCGGTGTGCTCGCAGTCCAGGCCGGAGCCGACATTCTCCT
Source organism: Armatimonadota bacterium (assembly GCA_016190935.1). Taxonomy (GTDB): domain Bacteria; phylum Armatimonadota; class UBA5829; order UBA5829; family DTLH01; genus JACPPP01. The sequence continues at coordinate 9,188 of JACPPP010000291.1, forward strand.
CGCCTGCCATACCCTTTCTTATCAGCGTGAGATGAGGGAAGGGCTGCTGAGAGCCGTCCGGGACGGCCAGATACCAGAGTCCAGAATTGACGAGTCCGTAGGCCGAATATTGGCCCTGAAGGAAAAATACCGGCTGGACGAGCGTCGGACGGTGGACTCCGGACGAGTTACGGAGTCGTTGGGTCGAGCTGAACATCTGGAGTTGCAGCGGGAGATAGCGGAGCGGTCGGTTACGCTGGTCAGAGATCGGGACAATATCTTGCCGCTCAGCCTGTCTCGTACGGACGACCTTGCGGTAGTTGGGATGCACAGGTCCGTCGAGGCCCTGACGGAGGCGATATGGAATTACCATCCGAACGCGCGAGCGGTTGCAGTATATAAGAGCGATCTTGAAGAGGCCGTAGCCTCAGCGTCGCGCGCAGATGTTTCGGTGCTTGTTACATGTCCGCAGGAGCCTTGGACTGAGCATATGAACCTGGAGGCCCAGGCGGATATGATAAGAAGAGTGCTTGCATCGGGAGTCAGGGTCATATTGGTCGCTGTTCGCGAGCCCTACGGCCTCGGCGCTTTCCCCGAGGCCGGGACGTGCATCGCCACCTACGGCTATGGTAAGGCATCGCTCGAAGCCGCGGCAAAGCTCCTGTTCGGCAAGATCGAACCCCGCTGCCGCCTGCCCGTGACCATCCCGCCGGGATAATCTCAAGTCTAAGGGCCCGGCTCGCCTCAGGAGCATCGTTTTTAACCGGCGTGAGCAATATACGCCGCATCTTGAGCCATCCTGAGCTTGTCGAAGGATGAGCGTGTCGAAGCACGAAAGGTGCGGCGCTTCGTAGTCGGCACCCTTCGACAGGCTCAGGATGCC
>JACPPP010000326.1 GCA_016190935.1 Armatimonadota bacterium
GAGGAAACCAAACCCTCCCCAGGGAAAGCTTCCATCATCCACCCACATAATGGCAATATAGCATGTGCCTTCTCGCTTGTCCAGTTCCAGCGAAACATCGCATGTATCTGCAGCGCCGAAGGCACGTTTGGTTTTACTGCCACCGCAAGGTGGCCCCTTTTTCCAAGCGCAGTCTTGGAAATAGCTTAGAGACTTTCATAGCTTCTCATACGCATGTTGTGACGCAGATGTTAAATTTCGACAGTACTGATTGTAAATCCGCCCGAGCGAGAAACCGAAGCCTGCTGATGCTCGTAAATAAGTCGGGCTAGTCTATTGGCAGTATCGCGCAGTTATGGTATAATAACCGTAGACACAAGTAAGGCCGAACATAAAGTGTATTGCACGCAGGCCTATAGCTCAGTTTGGTAGAGCGCTGGTCTCCAAAACCAGATGTCGTCGGTTCGAGTCCGGCTGGGCCTGCCATTTTTTGAGTTAGAGGACAGTGAACCGTTATGCCTGACGGAGTTGCAGCGAAGAGCGCAGCCAAGACAAAGGCCGAGAAAACGAAAAACGATAAGTCTAAGGCCGAAAAGGGTAAGCTGGAGAAGAAGTCGGACAACATATTCGTCCGTATCTCCAGGTTTGTCCGCGAGTCCTACATCGAAGTGGTGAAAAAGGCTGCCTGGCCGACCTGGCCCGAGCTTAAGAAGTTTACGACGGTGGTTATTATCGCGGTCGTCATAATCGGAATCTGGATCGGCGGATTGGACTACATTTTGTCCAAACTCACACACCCGCTGATAAGCCGCCGTTAAAGAGTAGATTTATCAAATGGCAGAAAAGCATTGGTACGCGGTACATACGTATTCCGGCCACGAGAATAAGGTAAAGACGAATATAGAGCGCCGCGCGGACTCGATGAACCTCAAGGACAAGATCTTCCGCATCCTTGTTCCGACCGAACAGGAGCTGAGGACCAGGGGCGGCAAGAGACAGGAGGTTCAGCGAAAGGTCTTCCCCGGATATGTGCTGATCGAGATGATACTGGATGACAGCACCTGGTATCTCGTCAAGAGTACTACGGGCGTGACAGGCTTCGTCACCTCAGGCAACAAGCCGGTTCCACTCCAGGATCAGGAGGTAAGTGAGATTCTGGAGAGGATCGAGTCTCCTGACCGAAGACCAAAGGTGCGCTGGTCGAAGGATGAGGTCATACGAGTCACAGCCGGCCCGTTTACAGATTTTACAGGCAAGATTGAGGAAGTCAACCCTCAGAGAGAGACTTTGAAGGTTCTGATCTCCATATTTGGTCGTGATACGCCTGTGGAGTTGGAGTTCACCCAGGTCGAGCGACTGTAGGTACAGGGTGTTGGGTGTTAGGTGTTTCGTATGCTGCGGGAACTTCAGTTTAGCTAGACGTGACAAGTCTACGCAAGCCGACGTTCCCGCAGCATAAAAAGTGCCAGCGCCCAGCACCCAACATTGTGTTTGGAGGCTAAAGTTTAGATGGCTAAGAAGGTGATCGGGGTCGTGAAGCTGCAGATCCCGGCGGGAAAGGCAACTCCCGCTCCGCCTGTTGGTCCGGCGCTCGGTCAGTACCAGATCAACATGATGGAGTTTATCAAGTCCTATAACGAGAAGACTGCTTCTCAAATGGGCACGATTGTCCCGGTGGAGATTACCATCTACGAGGACAGGTCTTTTACATACGTTTTGAAGACCCCGCCGGCGGTGGAGCTTCTCAAGAAGGCCGCGGGGGTTGAGAAGGCATCAGGGCAGCCGAACAGACAGAAGGTCGGCAGGGTAACACGGGATCAGGTCCGTGAGATCGCCCAGATTAAGATGCCGGACTCAAACGCTGCGAGCATCGAGGCCGCAATGAAGTCGGTTGAAGGCTCCGCTCGAAGCGCAGGAATCGAGGTCATAGACTAGCAATGAGCGATGAGCGATGAGCGAACCGCAGATTACGCAGATTGTCAAGATTTCGCAGATGCGGGAACTTCGGTTTAGCCAAACTCGACAAGCCTTTACAAACTGGCGTTCCCGCAGCATAAGCGAAGGGCCGGGAGGCCCTGGATGGCTCTTGCTCGCGGGGCCGGGAGTCCCCGCGAGATCAGCGGGTTACTCATTGCTCATAGCTCATCGCTCATCGCTAGATTCGCAGGCGGCAGGCGAAAGCCGTTATCCCGGAAGGGACCTGCAAACAAACAGAAGAGTTTTATAGGAGGAATGTATGCCGAACCGAGGAAAAAGGTACCTCGAAGCTGCCAAGACCGTTGGCAACGGCGCTCCCAAGGAGCCGCAGGAGGCCCTTGAACTAGTAAAGAAAGCAGCAAACGCGAAGTTCGATGAGACTGTCGATGTGGCGATCAAGCTGGGAGTAGACCCCAGACATGGTGACCAGATGGTGCGCGGAACTACCACGCTTCCGCATGGCACGGGAAAGTCCAAGAAGGTCGCGGTCGTAGCCAAGGGCGAGAAGGCCGAGGAAGCGAAGGATGCCGGCGCGGACATAATTGGCGCGGAGGACATTGTGCAGCAGATCCAGCAGGGGTGGGCAGATTTCGACGTCCTGCTGGCGACTCCGGATGTTATGGGGCTTGTGGGAAAGCTCGGTCCTATTCTCCGGGCCAGGATGCCGAGCCCCAAGGCCGGTACTGTGACTATGGATATAGGCCGCGCAGTGCGTGATATCAAGACCGCGTCGAGAGTTGATTACAGAGTCGAAAAGGCCGGAATCGTGCATGCGCCGATCGGCAAGGTTTCGTACCCAACCGAGCAGCTTATTGAGAATTTGACTGCGCTGGTTGCGGCCCTGCTCAGAGCCAAGCCGACTGCTGCCAAGGGCCGCTACCTGAAAAAGATAACCGTCTCCTCCACTATGGGGCCCGGAATCGATATTGACACCCAGAAAGCCCAGGCGATGGTGGAGAAAAGCTAGGGATAGTGTCAAGTGTCAAGTGTCAAGTGTAGGGAAATGTTCACTTGGCACTTTGCACTTTGCACTTGTCACTTCAAACTTAATATCGTTGCCTAAGACAGTTGGCATCCGAAACGGATTTAATGTCCCAAAGGGGACGCCCACCGAGGCTGAGAACGAGGCGGAAGCGCTGCATCGCGCCTCCGGTATCGAGCGTTTTCGGGCTTGTCATCTGTCGATGGCAGGCCCGTTTTTGATGTAGGAGGTTAGAAGTTAGAGGTTGGAAAGAACTCTAGCCTCCAACTTCCAACTTCCAGATCGGAGGTGAGCAGATGCGAACAACTAAAGAGAAGGGACCGAGCCCTGAGAAGGTTGAAGAGGTAGAGGCTTTGCGAGGTATATTGGAGACATCGAAGGCCGCTATCCTCACCGACTTTCGAGGGCTGAACGTCAAGTCCATGTCGGCGCTTCGAAAGCGGCTGAGGGACTCCGACGCCACTTTCAGGGTGGTAAAGAATACTCTTATCAAGCGCGCGGCCGAGGGTCTGGCGGCGGAACCATTGGTGAAGGACATTGAGGGGCCGACCGCTGTGGCCTACACCGAGGGCGACCCGGTCAACGTTGCAAAGACGCTGACGGGGTTTATCCGGGAGTTCAAGCTTCCCGTCATTAAGGGTGGGTTTACGGATGGGTTCATGATGGACCCGAGCCAGGTTCAGGCGCTGGCTACGGTACCTCCGCGGCCTGTGCTTCTCGCGCAGGTGGTGGGTGGACTGCAGGCGCCTGTGGCATCGTTGGTCGGTACGATGCAGCAGCTTTATGCCGGCTTTGTCTACACGCTTCAGGGCGTGGCGGACAAGAGGCAGCAGTGAGCAATGAGTTTTGAGTTGTGAGTTGTGAGTAGTCGCAGATGATCGGGTGCGATATCATCATCGCACCCGAAAGAGAATCCCTGCGATTTCAAATCGCATCTTTCTGTTTCACACGCGATTCGGAGATCGCGCGCGATCATGGGCGAGGAGATCGTATGCGATCAATGGC
>JACPPP010000309.1 GCA_016190935.1 Armatimonadota bacterium
CATCTCTATCTATTTAGTTAGCCGCAAAGCGACCTGATTCCTCCCCCTTCTCATTCTCTCCCCGCTGAATTGTTTGCCCACTGCCACTCATCCCAACTTATCCTGTGCATAAAACCATCTTATTCCCGGATTCAGGTTCGGGTCGGCGGGATCATCGTTTTTAGTATATTCAAGGCATCCTGAGCCATCCTGAGCCTGTCGAAGCACGAAGGGTACTGGCAACTAAGCGGCGCGCGTCTCAATCCTTGCCGCTTATGGTCTTGTCACGGAGGCGTCCGACCTTGCCTGCGAAGGTCTGCCCCTTGATTGCCCTTCGCCCGGCGTATGTTCCGATCGCCGCGCCTACGACGACGTCTGACAGATAGTGCGCTTGTTTCTGAACTCGGGACAAGCCTACCCCAAGAGCAAGCGCGCGGTAGAGCCACTTCCGCTTAGGGTGTCTCTCACCCAGAACCGTGGCAATGGCAAACGCGTTGCTTACGTGTCCGGATGGAAACGACTTGTAACCCGCGCCGGGGCCGCGAAAGTCGTCCGCGTCACTGCCTGGCTCACGAGGCCGCATGCGTCCGCTCAGGAACTTCAAGCTCTCGGTCATTAGCATGGCTTCAGAGGCGGCCTCCAGGGCTGAGCCGCAAGTGCGCTTGGTTTGTTTCCCGCCTGCCAAGTAGCCGATTCCAAGCGCACCTACCATGCCGCGCCCACCAATACCACTAAACAGGCTCGATATTTTGTCAGCCTCTTCGCTCCCCAAAGCCGATGAAGCGAGCCTGGACACGGTCTGGTCGAGCGCATAGGCTATCGCGGCGCGCTTGGCAAGATCTAGCAGGTCTTTATCCCGGTCCCGCTTACTGTCGCTCGATGAGCCATTCTGCGGCTGAGGCTCCGACTGCTCGGTAGTACAAATGACGGATGGAAGCTGAGGAGCAAGATTGATAATAGTCGAATGATCGGGTTCTTGAGTGGGCGGCGCGGCGTCATCTGCCAAGACTCCACCCGCCGCAACTGACAATAGAAAAACCAGACAGAGTGCTCGAAACAAGTTCAAATTCCACCTCCACAGAGTAATATCCTGTTGGGGCCGGATTTGAAATCCGGCCCCAACGCGGAACAAGCTCTACACTTATATATAATACGCAAAAAAGAGGTGGAATTGCAGTCCAAGCACTGCTATTTCGAAAAAAACATCGGATGGATAACTACGCCAAGATGGGGAATAAACCATCATAAACGGCCGGCAAAAGACGCATCTGACCCTGCTAATCACCTCTTGACTGCCGCCGACACGCCGGAAGACCGTCCTTCAAAGACCCCCAGAGGCAGCCACCGTCCCTATTCCCGGATTCAGGTGTGTATTTTACTGGTAAACATACACATTATGATGCATAATAGGATATATCAAATCACGAGGAGTTTGTATATGCGTACCAATATCGTGATTGACGAGGAACTGATAAGAGCCGCACAGGAGGCCACCGGGTTAAAGACCAAGAAAGGCGTAGTAGAAGAAGGACTTAGGCGTCTTGTCAGGTGTAAACAGCAGGTGGATGCCATAAACGCGCTCAAAGGTTCCGCCGATTGGCAGGGCGATTTGAGGTCACTGAGGAAGAATAGAAGCATTGCACAACTATGGGCGGTCGGGATTTAGCGCTTGAGGCAGTCAACAACGCTCACATCATGAGGGCCAAAGGGATTCAGGTGGCAACTATCGATTGCTTGATAGCAACATTCACGCTAGTATCGGGCTGCAAACTGCTCACGTCAGATCATCATTTCCAACCGTTTGTGGACATTCTCGGTCTGGTTCTTGCGCAGTGATAGGGTCGAATTGTCAAGCTCTGCATCTCATCTGTTCAGGAGGCTAAGCTAATCCCGTTTCTGAGAAGCGCCTCTCGGGCGCGCCGTCTTAGGTCCAGTTCGATCTCGTCGCGAGCGGCGGATTGTATGCGTCCGGTCAAGCGGAGGGTCACCTTGGCGGCATCCATAGCCGCCACGCCCTCGCAGGCAAACGGCTCCAACACATCCGTCCGCTCGCGGAGCATAGCGGAACCCACCTCCCCAAGTACAGAACACACCCCGTCAAGATCGGATTCCGGCGCGACGGAGATATCGACGCTCATCTGCACCGCGCCGCGCGAGTGATTCGTAACCTGCGTGATGTCGCCGTTCGAGATAATAACCAGCTTGCCAACATCGTCGCGCAGTCTTGTGGTCCGCATGCCAATGCTTTCTACCGCGCCCGATGACGAGCCGATCGTGACATACTCGCCTACAACGTACTGGTTCTCCAACAGAATGAAGAATCCAGACATCACATCGCGCACGAGCTTCTGGGCGCCGAAACCTACGGCAAGACCCAATATGCCCGCAGCCGTAATCACCGGAACGACGTTTACCCCCAAAGCCATGAGGATCATAAACCCGGCGACGAACGCAAGGACATAGCCTGTGACGCTGGTGAGAAGCCCGCCGAGCGTGCGCGCTCGGGCAACCTCGTCCACAGCCTGTCGTGCGGTGATAACCTCTATCGCGCGACGGATAATGCGGAAGAGAACGATTCGCGCGACGATGAACAGGACGACGATGAATATGATTTCGACAGCCGCGCGCAGCGCTCTGGCGCTTGTATCCCGCAGAAACTCCTGCCAGAATCCAGCAGCAAAGATTTCCATTGGTGATCCATCAGATTCTATTTCGGGCGCGATGATGATATCGCGCCCGATGTGCGCCTGTGAGCGTGCAGGGCTAGAGAGGTGGAAGTCCTCTTCAGGCATACGCTCTCCGGCCTGTAGCCGACTGTAACTGCGTCACCGTGAGGTGGGGTGGGGAGCAACAG
>JACPPP010000292.1 GCA_016190935.1 Armatimonadota bacterium
AAAAGGGGGTTGGGGGTTAGGGGCTGGGGGTTGGAAGGATAAGACCCGACGGCCGGCCATCAGGTCCTCCCATGGCCCAAGACCCCTACCAATCCCCAATCCCCAGCCCCCCGGCTCCTGCCGAAGGCTACACCGCGGCCCTGGGCTCAGATATCTCTTCCAAAGCCTCTTCGATTTCCTCGACGAGATCTGGCTCCCTGGCAACCGCCCGGCGAATGAGATCCGCCTGTGATACGATTCCGATTACCTCGCCCTGCTCGTTCGTCACAGGCACCCGACGGATTTTGAACTCCTCCATCAAGCGAATACACTCATCCAAGCTGGTATCCGGACGCACCGTGCGCATATCCCTCGTCATCGCATCCTGGGCCGTCCGCTCAAGCGGATTTAGCCCCTGGGCCAGTATCCTGCACACGATGTCGCGGTCCGTCACAAAGCCCGCAAGTCTCCTCGACCCCGGCTGGCACACCGGTAAACCCCCACAATCGCACTCGATCATCATTTGCGCCACTCGCTGCAGCGGAGTCGAGGGCTCCGCGCACATCGGATTCGGCGTCATGATATCCTTGACTTGCATTTTCGGTCACCTCCATGTCTGTCAAAAATTGGTTACCACAAGTGCACCATTTCCTAAACGCAAAAGTGCGAGGCGCGAAAGCTTCCGATTAAACCCGGCGAATGAACCCGCCCGGTTGCAAGACCCGTTGTGTAGCACTACATGCCGGTAATTATACTTGTTTATCACTCGGCGGCCATCTTATTCCCATCGCTGGCACGACATATGCACTTTAATCTAGTAACGATCCGTGCCGGTTGAGATGGTCCAATGGAGGTTGCCGATAAGATGACACGCATTTTCTGCTATAGCTGCCAGGCTGTACTTCTACTGACCATATCTCTTGCATCGCCTTCAATGGCTGCCGACTTTGCATCAGCGGCGGTAAGATCAACAAAACCGGTGCTGGCTATCGGGGTGGCCGCGTGCCTCTTCAGTTCCGAGGAAGAGGGTGTGGCGCGCGCGACCCGCGCAAGCGATGCGGTGGCTATTTCGGTCGGAATTGCCCGGTTGATCAAAAGCTCCTTCGACCTCAGCTCCGGGTATGATCGCAGCTTTCCAAGCGGACACACGGCAGGAGCATTCGCAATGGCTGAATCGCTCTCGGACGTCCATCCTGAGAAAAAGTGGCTCTACTACACTTTGGCCGCGGCAATCGGCTGGAGCACGGTGAAGACCGGGGGCCATTCGTGGACAGACGTCGCAGGCGGAGCCGCGCTTGGGATAGCCGTCGGCAAATGGTCCATAAGAAGTGAAAACGGAATAATCCTCGGCCACGTGCGCCGGTTCTGAAGAGTTCAATCTGCAAGATATTCGATACGATTCCCGATAAGCCTGGCCTTGTTTTCGGCCTCACGCACGCCATAATGAGATATGTGGCATGGGGTGGTACAGCAACTCATCTATCCGCCTACCCCGGATTATTCACGAGCATCAGCAGGCTTCGGCATCCTTCGACAAGCTCAGGATGCGTAATAATGGGCTCAGGATGCAGTCCGAAGCAACTGCTGATGCATAATGCGGATTAGACTACTACTGATGAGCTGTGCCGCCCTGCCGGGAGGCACGAGCATGAAGTCGAAAAGACCGGTTATCTCGCTATCAATCGTGTTCATTATTGGGCTTGCAATCCGGGGCGTTTGTACAGACGCTCCCAAGACTGGCCGCTCAGAGGAGGCAAGCGGCTGGTTTCTGCCGAGTATTGGGTCTGGAATCGGCGACTGGAGCGTGAGCGTTGGGGCGTTCGCAGGAGAGAGCGAGCTTCACCTGCGGAATCTGCAGGTTCAAGGCGATGTAGATGTCGCACCCGGCCTGCGCGCTCATGCAGTAGTCCGCAGTAATCGCCGGATCAACGGCTTAGGCGGATTTCGCCCTCACTTGGATGAAAGTTACCTTGAAGGATACAGCTTCTACCGCTCCAGCAGTGGCGTCTTGAGTTCGAGCGTCAAAGTTGGCGCTGCCAGATACCTGAGGTTTCCTTACCCGGATGCGATTTCTCTCTTCGATCAAGCGCCTGCTCTGTCCGATCTGGATGGAGCCGGCTTTGTCCGCACCGATGTTGACCGCGAGACCGGATACAATGGAGCGCTGGTCACCCTCGACTACGCGCACACAAGCGGGTTCGGGGCACACTACACCGGGATAAAGTGGGGCTTCGGCAGGCACGGGAACGGCAATACCATCGAAGGCTACGGCTTTTTCCGCAAGGACATAGGTTCTATCCACTTCGAAGCCAGAGGAGGAAGGCTGCAGGTTCGTCCCGAACCGCTCGGCAGAAGCGAAACGGGCTACAACACGTTCCTCGGCGTAAATAAGGGGCAATATGCAGTCGGCCTCTTGTATGAGCGATTGCGCTCTCAGCCTCAGTACACCGGCATAATGGTGAGGTTCACTCCCTCAAGGATTACGCGCGCGTTCGGTAAGGTCGCTTTCGACTATGACCGCAATCCACAGGGAATAGCCGTTCAACTGCCGTTACTCATGGGAAGCATTGGAGGGTTAAGCCGAACTGCGCCAGAAGACGCTGAACTTGTCGGCGAGATAAGCGCGGAGAGATTCCGGACATTTTGGCAGAACGGCCAGGTCCGCAACCACTATGAGCACCGCGTATCTTCATGGGGCGAGACGAATGAACCAGGGCTCAAGGTTGTTGTTGATGAAGTTCCATGGACACTGGAATATGAGGCGATTTACAGCCCTCACGTGCTCCTTAAGGACAGTCTTAGTGACTTTGAACGCGAGCGTCAAGGCCCCGCACACGTCACTCAAAAGGTGACCTACAGGTTCTACAGGACAAGCAGTTCCGACGGCGATGTTCCCTGTTTTTCCAAATAACGACTCATTTCGCCATTGAGACTATCGTGAGAACCCTCCTATTCGGGAGCATCTCCCGAACCGGGGAGACGGGGAAGATTGGGAAGCGGGGAATCTGGAATTCCCCGTCTCAGATCATTCTCCGCTTCCCCGGTTCGGGTATCATGCATTAGACGGACAAAACCGGGCACTGAAACGCTCGAAAAAGTGGTAATATACTTACTGAGGTAATTATGAGCGAGAAGATTGTCAAACCAGAGCACGTATGTAAAGCTGAACTCACGCCTGAGCAGTATAGAATAACGCGTATGAAGGGCACCGAGCCCGCATTCACCGGCGAGTATTGGAACGAAAAGCGAAAGGGCATATACCACTGTGTCTGCTGCGGCCAGCCGCTCTTTGGCTCAGAGGCAAAGTTCGACTCAGGAACCGGTTGGCCGAGCTTCACGTCGTCGGTCGATGATCGGAACGTCGCAACGGAGACAGACACGAGTCACGGCATGGTCCGTACAGAAGTACTGTGCAGCCGCTGCGAGGCCCACCTGGGGCACGTTTTCGAAGACGGTCCCGAGCCTACGGGTCTGAGGTACTGCATCAATTCTGCAGCCCTGGAATTCGTGACTGATGAGGAAGAGAAAACGGAGTGATACCGCGCGCCACGACTTTTCTTATACGTCCTCTCCGGGTATGATGAACAGGGCAACGGACCTGTAGGGAAGAGAGGAAACGGCAATGAGCATAAGGGATAGGGGTCACATCCTGCCGGGTCAGCGGGTTAGAATAGTCGAAAAACAGAACCAGGCTACCGGAGAGCTTACGGAGGGAGTAGTCGATCAAATCCTGACCAGAAGCGCCTCTCATCCGCACGGGATCAAAGTCAGACTCACCGACGGACGAGTGGGCCGTGTGCAAGAGATCGTCGAGACTCCCACAGCCCACCCCACACGTCAAGCGTAAACAATTGTGGTCTGGCCCGGGGGTCACTCCTCCTCCACCATCTGGTCGTAGAACGTGACGTAATCGTCTGGAGTGTCGGAGGCTCTCATCTTTATTGCCGCACGAGGATGCTGGTTCAGGATTCCTGTTATCATATAAGGAATCCTATAGCCCCACTCCATCTGGTTTTTCCTCTCCAACGGAACAAATACATTCTGGATACATTCGAGCACCGGTCTGAGGTCGAATTTCGGGTTCTTGAGGAATCCGAGAAGTAGTTCCAGAGGGCAGTTTCCCGCTCCACGCCCTATGCCGTTTAAGGTGGCGTCCAAACGGTTTGCTCCGACGATAAGGGCCTCAATCGTGTTGGCGTAGGCAAGCATCTGGTTGTTATGCGCGTGGATGCCCACCTCGATGTCAGTTCCCTCCACAGCTTTGAGGAACATCTTGGTAAGGTCCCTGATTTGCTCGGAGTAGTACGCCCCGAAGCTGTCTACAACGAAGATAGCGCATACCTCACTACGGGCCAGAACGTCGAGCGCCTCTCTCAGTTCCCTCTCCTGGACAGTTGATATGGCCATGAGGTTCACTGTGACCCGGTAACCTTTTTCGTGCGCGTCTTTGATCATATCGAGCGCGGTCGGAATCTGGTGGATGTACGTCGCGACGCGAACGATATCGATGACGCTTTCCGATTTAGGAAGGACGTCGGTGTGATAGTCCGTCCGTTCCGCGTCGGTCATCACAGAGATCTTCAGGTCGGTGGGATTGTCATCCACAATGCGGCGGAGCGTGTCCTCATCACAGTACTTCCAGTCACCGTACTGTGACGGCGCGAATATCTTCTTGTCGGCCTTATAGCCGAACTCCATTGCGTCGATTCCTGCCGCGAGGCAGGTCTGATAGACGCACCTCACAAAACCATCATCGAACTGGTGATCGTTGATCAACCCACCATCGCGGATCGTACAGTCGAGTATCTTGATCTCTGGTCGGTATGTCACCCAAGAATCCTTCGACGACTTTTTCTTCCCGTCACTCATCTGCTATATATTCCTCCCAGGAGGCAGGGTGTTACTTACTAATAATCGCATCAAAGACGGGCATTTGTCAACAAGCTGAGCCACACGTGGCGCATCTTCAGCGAATAGTTTTCAATCTGGCGTTGACCCCCTCTATGTCAAATGCCTCCGAGTCGAACTCTTCTTCACCTATCCACTCTGCGTAATCTTCGTGTTCTTCGTGCTCCGGGTCGGCCATCGCCTCCACAAACTCCTCATAACCTGGCATGCCGCCAACATCCTCTGGAGGCCCGGCGCGTTTGCCCTTTATGCAGACCGGATAGTGCAGACCCGGCTCGACAGGAAGGACCTTCTCCAAGACAACACTGTGCTCCCAACTATCGCCAAAATCGTATGTGTAGAGCATTCCCTCTCTCTCCTCAGTCAGCACGTCGTGGAGTCTGGCGCCGCTCTCACTGTGGACCCTGGGGCCAAAGAAGAAGCCTTCGTCGTGAGGGACGCCGTAGGCAACGCCATCCTTGGTCCGAAACTCGTGCAGATGGGAGTCCGTCCATCCCATTACTACCTGGATGATCCTATGCAGTTTGGTCAGCGTGATGTCGTTTTTCACCAGCACGCGCCGCCATATCGGCGGGCTGATGTACTTCAGCGTAATCTTCAACTGATAGATCGCAGCCTGACCCTTCGGTGAGGTTGCAGCCTTTCGACTTCGTGGACTTTCCATTTATCGCACTCTCCTTCGCCTGTTCGTTGTTGTCTCGCGTCAGGGACAGAATACAAGTTCAACAGACAGAGTATCGGATAATACTTAACCGATTATCGGTGAGATCATTATACACGAATGTGTCAAGCATGCGAAGGGATTTCCCTTGGAATGGAGAAGAAGTAATATATGTCATCTACGATATCATCGATCAATGTTCCGGCGAAAGGGAATGAAAAGCTCGCCAAGTTCATGGAGAGGGTCAACGAGAACGAAGAGTTGGTCCAACTCTGGAAGTGCGCCAACATCAACGCGGTTGATCGCTCAGGGATGAGCGACCACGGACGCGTACACGTACAGATAGTGGCAAATGCGGCCTATAAGATACTTCGCCTTCTCGTCGACGGCGGCATTACTCCAAGCGTTGTGACCAACTACGGCTTGGACATGGATGATGCAGGGGTTATCGTGGTTGGCGGCGCGCTCCTCCACGATGTAGGGATGGCCGTGCAGCGCGAGAACCATGAGATTTACGGCATTCACGTTGCCCGGGATATCCTCAAATCCGTGCTCGCGCCACTCTACAACACAACTGCGCAGACGATCATTGCCTCTGAGATCATGCACTGCATCATCGCTCACCAGATGGAGGAAGTCTGTCTGACCATCGAAGCCGGCGCAGTCAAGGTGGCCGACGCCCTCGACATGACCCAGGGGAGGTCACGGATTCCCTTCGAGTCCGGTCAGGTGAATATCCATTCGGTCTCGGCGCTTGCGATCGAGAACGTCGATTTGAGCGCCGGGGAGAAGAAGCCCGTTCGCGTGGAGATACGAATGAACAACTACGCCGGCGTTTTCCAGCTCGATGAACTCCTCAAGCCCAAGCTTCTCAACTCTAGCATCGCTCCCTACGTCGAGATCAGCGCCTCGATCTCAGGGGAAGCAGGCAAGGATTTGGGCGTTGTCTATAGCCTGTAGTCGTAGTGGTCTATCCGAGATATTGTACCAATTGCCTTTGCCGCCACCACTCGCAGTTCCGCGCCCTTCGACGGAGCTCAGGATGCGGAACTGCTCGCTCCGTGGGCAATTGGTATTACATTCCGATCTCGACTCTCTGACGGCATAAGCATCAGTACTTGACCTGGTACTGGACGGTCAGCGCATCTTCGTCAACGGCTTCGCTGTCTCCGGCGATGTTTGCGAAGCCCGCGTCCGGGTTTCGGCTCTCGTAGGCTAAGGTGAGTCGTGATTTGGTGTCGAGTTGATGCTCGATTCCTAAGGTAGTACGTTTGAACGTAGTGTCCGCCGCATCTCGATTCTCGTCGTAGAGGTCGTAGCGCGCGAACAGCGTGGTCGCGCCGGCCGCTCCTACGGGAAGCGCGGCCTGAGCATACCAGCCTGCGACATCGAATCCCAGGTTCTCTCCGGTGACAAATTCGGCGCGCAGACCGAGTCTCGCAAGAGTCTGCTCGGCGCCGACCGCAAGCCGCTTCTTGTCCGTAGTCACGCCATTCTTGGTGAACTCGCCATCGTAGCCGCCAACGTAAGCGGTACCCCTGGCCAATGGTGACAGGAATCGCGCGACGATGTCCTTGTGATTGTTCTCGTCATCTGCGTTGCGTCCCTGTCCATTGAGCAGGCCGACATTGAGTTCAGATTTGGACCCTAACTCCAAGACAGCTACCGCGCCCACATCGCGCTCACCTGGGAAGAGAGCGCGCGCCACGGCAGTCCGCTCCGGCGCAAGCCGCACGGAACTGGACTCCAGCACCTCATACATGACCGGAACCTTGAACTGTCCGGCGCGGATATAACTCTTCCCTTCGTACCCGATGAAGCGGTCGAGATAGGCATCGCGAAGCTCAACTTTGCCGTCCTTGCTGCGGGCGTCGATCTCGACGATGAACGCGCTCTTTTCGGTTAGATGGCCCGATAGCTTCAATCGGGCGCGGGAAACGTTGAAAGTTCCAGCAGCATCTTCTTCATCAGTGTAACGTGACTGGATGTAGCCCGATAGCTTGATCTTCTCCCCGGTTGCCGCTTTCTTCTGCTGCTTTTCAGTCGTCTCCAACCGGCTCTCCAAGTCAGCCAGCCTGGCCTTGAGATCGTCCATTTCTTCGAGCTGTCGTTCGATCTGTCGAATCTCGGTCTGCAGATCTTCCGTCGCCTGAGCGACGGCAGGGCCGGACCACAGCAGCGCTGTCGCTGCCATGAACGCCAGTACCCATCTTGTTCTCATGCTTGACCTCCTCAATTCTCTTGCTAATACCTCCGGGGCTGGAAGGCCCCTTAGCTATTAACAGTTTAGACCATCAATCTTACATTGATCTTTCGGCTTTCTTACCTGTTGCTTAACTTTTAGAATGCGCTGTTTGACGCCGGTTGGGGGCGAGGTATATACTAACGTTGAGCCAGAAACCGCCGCCTGTGTCATTACGACGGTTCTTGTGGCTTTTTCTGTCCATTCGGGCGAGGAATCTCACATGAATGAATTGAACGAAAAGCTTGAATGCCTGCGGCGAATTATTCAGGAGATGGACGGCCTGGTAATAGGCTATTCTGGCGGTGTGGACAGCACACTCCTTGCGGCCGTGGCGACGAGTGTTATAGGCGAGCGGGCGGTGTGCGTTTTGGCATCGTCAGAGACCTATCCTTCTTCGGAGATTGAGGAGGCCGTGAAGACCGCGCGCAAGATCGGTCTTAACCTCGTGCAGATAGACACGGCAGAGCTTGAGAATGAGGAATTCGCGAAGAATACACCGGACAGATGCTTCTTCTGCAAGACCGAGCTCTTCACGAAGCTGATCGAAATAGCGAGAGAGCGGGGCATAAGATGGATTGCCGACGGCGCGAACCTCGACGACCTGGAAGACTACCGCCCCGGAAGCCGCGCGGCGGCGGAACTTGACGTGCGCAGCCCCCTCAGGGAGGCCGGCCTTACTAAGAAGGACATCCGAGACCTCTCCCGCGAACTGGACCTTCCGACCTGGGACAAGCCTGCCTTTGCCTGTCTGTCGTCCCGAATCCCGTATGGCACGAGGATCGACCCGGAAGTGCTCATCCGGCTTGGCGAGGCCGAGAGATTCCTCAAAGAGGAGCTTGGGTTCAGGCTTGTGAGGGTTCGGCACCACGGCACAATTGCCCGGATCGAGGTCGCCGAGGCGGACATCCCCAGGCTTGCCTCAGCCGAGGTTCGAGAGGCAGTAGCAGACAAGTTGAAGTGTTTGGGCTACCTCTACGTCACGATGGACCTTTGCGGATACCGTACAGGCAGCATGAACGCAGTCCTGAGCAACGCCGGGGAGTCGAAGCGTGGACGCTGAACTGATCAGGAACCTGTTGGAGGACGTAAGAAGCGGAAGGTTGTCCGTAGATGGCGCCCTCGGCGAGCTGCGCACGCTCCCGTATGAAGATATTGAATTCGCGAAGCTCGACATGCACCGTGGAATACGGACGGGCTTCCCGGAAGTGGTGTTCTGCCAGGGGAAGACATGCGAGCAGTCGGTTGAGATAGTAAAGAGGCTGGCCGAACGAAACACGAAGGTGCTCGCGACACGCGTAACCGCGGAAGTAGCCGATCGAATAGTCTCCGAGGTCGACGGCAGCACCTACCACGAGCTTGCCAGGATGGTTGTAATCGACCGCGGGGAGAAGAAAGAATCCGGCCATCCGGCTGACTCCAAGTATATTATGGTGGTCTGCGCCGGGACTGCGGACATTCCGGTTGCAGAGGAAGCGGCGGTTACCGCCGAGGCGCTCGGCAGCAGAGTCGAGCGTTCATACGACGTCGGCGTTGCCGGAATACACAGGCTGCTTGACCAAAAAAAGCGGTTGATGGATGCGAACGTCCTTATAGTGGTTGCCGGAATGGAGGGAGCGCTTGCGAGTGTGGTCGGCGGAATGGTCTCCCGCCCTGTTGTTGCCGTGCCAACGAGCGTTGGTTACGGCGCAAGCTTTGGAGGGTTGGCCGCGCTGCTCGCGATGCTGAACTCCTGCGCCTCGGGTGTTGCGGTAATGAATATCGACAACGGCTTCGGCGCAGGTTACTTCGCTCATCTGATCAACAAATGAAAACGCTCTATTTCGATTGTTTTGCCGGAATCAGCGGAGACATGACCCTCGGAGCGCTGATAGACGTTGGGGCCGACCCGGAGAAGCTCAGGCAGTCTCTCTCAGCGCTTGAAGTGGACCACTACCGCATAGAGATAGGCCGCACGGTCAAGCAGCATGTTGCGGCGACGGATGTAAAAGTGGTTGTCGAGCAGCACCCGCACCGCCACAGACGGCTGCGACACATACTGCAGATAATCGAGAGTTCGAATCTCTCGGTCCCGGTAAAGGAGACATCCGGCAGGATTTTCAGGCGGCTTGCCGAGGCGGAATCGTCCGTGCACGGCGCCTCGCCGGAAGATGTGCACTTCCATGAGGTGGGCGCAGTCGATGCTATAATCGACATAGTGGGAACCGCGATATGCCTCGATCTTCTCGGCAACCCCAAGGTGGCATCGAGTCCGCTGCCGACGTTTCATGGGTTTGCGGAGGGATCTCATGGCGTGTTTCCGCTGCCTGCTCCGGCCACTGTGGAACTCTCGAAAGGTATCCCCTGGCGCGCGTCGGATGTGGAGGGCGAGCTCGTCACGCCCACCGGCGCGGCGATCATAAGCGCGATAGCTTCCGGGTTCGGCCCTATGCCTTCGATGATCGTTGAGTCCGTCGGCTGTGGCGCGGGAAAACGGGATTATAACTTCCCGAATGTACTGCGGGTTATGCTGGGCCGGGAATCCGAGGCTCTGCCCGGTGTGGAGAGAGTGACCCTCGTGGAGACCAACATAGACGACCTGAACCCCCAGTTCTACGATTCTGTGATGGATGATCTCTTTGCAGCGGGGGCGCTCGATGTGTATCTCGCCCCAATCCAGATGAAGAAGTCCCGTCCCGGAATCCTCCTTTCGGCGCTCTGCCCACCGGACAAGTCGCAAGCGATCTCGCGGATAATACTCTCTGAGACATCTACTCTAGGAGTGCGGATACAGGAGATCGACAGGGTTTGCCTGGACAGACGATGGGAGGAGGTAGAGACCAAGTTCGGCAGGATCAGGATCAAGATAGGTGAGCTTGAAGGAAAAGTGATGCACGCCGCGCCGGAGTATGAGGATTGCAGGTCTGCCGCGCAGCAGAGTGGCACATCAGTCAAGCAGGTATACGATGCCGCCGCCGCAGCATACTACTCCAGGCCGTCCAAACAGGCATGAGCGTTTGGCTTCGGTACACGCTGTGTTTAAGCAAAGGCTGAAAGAATAACGCAAACCTCATTTGATCGAGGAAATAGGCACTATCTCGATCCCCTGGTAGTAGTGCTTCAAAATGCGGTCGAATGTGTAGTTGTTGGGAGAGGCTGCCAGCCCGTTAGCGCCGAATTGGCACATACCCACACCGTGGCCGTATCCCCTACCCTCGAAGATGACGCAGCCATCCTCGATCCTTGTCGCAAAGACCGTGCTTCTTATGACCATGTTTCCGAGGAGATTGCGTAGGGAAAGCGCGGGGATCGTTGACAAACCCTTCTCAGCCTCGATTCTCACCTCTCGGACTCTGCCCGTGCCGTCCGCTTCCCCCGTGGAGATGGACTTGAGCCCGCTGAGGTCTGGAAGCAACTTGCGGAGTAGAATTTCGAACTCCGCCACAGGCCAGGACCTGGTCCAACTGTGCCGCTCGTGCTCGCAATAGTCGGGACCGCCATCTTCAGAGCGGTCGGAAACGGAGATCAGATACGGTTTTCCTCCGTGCTGGGTGACCCCGCCGCAGTCTCCGCAGTAATTCGCCTGGATCAGCCGGCCATGGTAGGTCGCGACCAACCCAAGGGTCTCGATGACGGCCTGGGTGGGACTCGGCTTCTCAGCCATCGCGCCCAGGTAAACCTGACAGTCGGTGCTGTCGCAGAGGTCATAGCCGATCTTGGAGTGCCGGCCGAGGTGGCTCCAGGCATAAGTCCTCGCAGCTACCGCCTGCGCTTTCAGCGCCTCGAGGTTGAAACCGAAGGGCATTTCAGAAGGGATCACGCCCAGCAGATAATCCTCGATGTCGAGGACGTTCACGAACGAAAGCCCACGTTCGTTTCCCTTCACAATAATCTTTCCACGGTATTCTCTGGTCGAACCTGCCGGGTTGGTGATACAAATCGCCGAATCGGGAAGAGATGTCGTAATTTGCGCCTCCGTCCCGATAAATGCAGAGGCGCCATTTGGACGGGAGAATTCAACAGATCCGTCTTTGGCAGCAAGCTTTATCTCTTCCTGCGCGGCACAAGTCGCAAGTATGTGGCCCGATGGGTCGGCGATGTAGAACTCCGAAAGCGATCTTATTGAAACTTCCGGCTGCAGTTTGAACTCGCGTATCAGGCCAATCCGAACGACATCAGCATCGGCCCGGCTCGCAAACAGGACCGCAAGGCAGACGAAGAAGATTCTAATCGATTTCTCAACGCTCAAACTTACTTTAGGTACAGACATATGGAGTGCGGCGGCGCGCCGCCGCTTTGAGCCAAGCCTATGATTACAGCGCAGGCGAAAGCGGGAGCTAAGCCGCTCCCGCTCTCCACCTATCTGTACCACATCCAAGTTAGAGCCTTTCTCGATCTTCATTTGGTTGCGCGATTACTCCTGGGAGGAGGAACCGTCAGCGGGGCGCAGTGCGGTCTCCATTTCCTCTCTGGCCGCCGAGTGGTCGGGATCGACAAGAAGCACCTTCTCAAACTCCTTTACCGCCTCTTCGCGCATTCCCTTCCGCAGGAGATACTGGCCTAGGCGGAAGCGAGCATCCGTATAGTCCGGGTTGAGATCGAGCGACTCTCTGAGAAGGGCGATAGCCTGGTCCAGGTCCTTCCGAATCAGCGCCGCGTTTACAGCCATGGCGTACCGCTTCCGGCTCTCTTTCTCCAAAATGATCGATTTCCACGGCATGAGGGGAACGAGCGCCGGATCTGAATATATCCCGTTTTTCAACGCCTCAACCAGCTTTGGACGGGCCTCCGTCTGGTTGAACGGAAACCCCACCATGCCATTGACGCCACGGCTCCTGGCAGCCTCAAGCTGCCGGACCACATAGTCCGGTCTGGCGTTGAAATCCAGGCCGCTGTATACGTGTCGTCCGTATTGCCAGCGTTTGAAGCCATCGAGCCAGTTGCGATACTCCCGGGCGTTTCTCGAATTGCTTTCGTCCTTGTAGTTCATAGGGATGTTGGCGTCCAGAATCCCCTCCTTCATCCAGGCGCACCAATCCTGATAAGTCCGTAAGAACGGAGAGGTGTCACAGAAGTTGGCTGTGCAATCTCCCCACGGGATGGTTGCGGCGGTAATCTTTATGCGGGGGTTAGACTTAATGACGGCCCTGTAGACTCGCCTGACAAGCGCCGTTACCTGCTCCCGACGCCACTGCTGCCAGGCCGGGTCGCTGTTGGAGGGAATGTCAGTCCGACCGAACGCAAGGTTGAACCGGTCTACCGCAGTCGGCGCATAACCGAATTCAGGCCCCGGATACCGCACGAAGTCGAAGTGGATTCCGTCGATATTGTAATTGTTGACCACATCCATGAAGACATTGAATGTGTAATCCTGGACCTCCGGCACGCCCGGGTCGAGATACAGCCCCTCGCCCGCCCTGGTCTCTCCAAACGCGGTCCTGGTCAGCCAATCGGGATGCTGGTTGACGATGTGGTTTGGATCTTCCGGCAGGTCATCCCTGGTCCAGACTCGGAACGTATTCAGCCAGGCGTGCACTTCAAGTCCTTGAGCGTGGGCCTTTTCGATGACGTAGCCGAGCGGGTCGTATTCCGTCGGCCCGGTGATGTTCGACGCCCGGGGCTCATAATTCGACTTGTAATAGGCGTCGCCCACCTTGCGGACTTGAATGAAGAGGGCGTTCATATTGGCCTCTTTAGCCAGGCGTACGGTCTCATCGGCCTCCTCAGGAGAAAGAATGCCACTCGACCAGGCCGTAACCCATGCGCCTCGAAACTCGCGTTTGGGCTCCGCGCCTGCTATCGCGAATGAAATGGCAAACAGCAAGAAGACAAGTATCGAGATTTTGATCTTCATTACCTCCTAACCGGTGCTTTATTATACCAGACGCAGGCTGGCGGCGGGTATGAATCAAAGAAATCAACAGGAACATCGTTTGTTGGCGGATTCACAGTAGCAACGCATTCTGAGGTCATGCTGAGCCTGTCGAAGCACGAAGAGTGCGTTGCGGCATCCTTCGACAGGCTCAGGATGCG
>JACPPP010000313.1 GCA_016190935.1 Armatimonadota bacterium
GTATTATCCATTAGGGATACCTCCGATTTCCGCAAAATTGTTCTTCTAACAACTTGTACGGCAAATGCAGAGTGTATCCCTCCTAAGCTCATCACGAATTATTCGGGATAGGTAAGCAACCTGAGCCGAAAGCGCCTTCAGTGTGGCCGGCTCGTTTTATTCAGACATACTGCGGGTAAGCCTATAATGGACCTCCAAGACAGAAGATTAGGGAGGGTGATGTCGTTATGAGAGACACACTTCGTGTGGTAGATGAAGAGACGAAGCTGTTGGCAGGTCGAACGGATACGGAAGAATTCCCGTTGCCGGTGGCCGAAGATTGGGATATGAGAGCCGAGAAGGCAGCTAAGGTTGCGGAGGTCATCGATAGGCATCTGGACTTTGAGGAAGGCTTCCAGGGCATCGAGATGCGTCCGATGAGGCTCTGCCCCGAACAGCGGGTAAGCCTGATGACCGATCTGTCAGTCGCGACAAAGTAGCTTCTCGGGGGCCGGCAGCGGGAGAGCTTCCGGCCCTCTTAACAATCCCCTGTCAGCCTGCTTCACTTTCCTCAACTTAAAACAACCGGGCTTACGCTATCTCAACTCATCAGCAGTTGCTTCGGACTGCTTGTCTGCCGAAGCCTGCTGATGTTCATGAATAGGTCGGGTGAGTCTACGCAATCTCGACTCTGCGGCGCGGCGGTAATCCTCATCTTTAATCCAACGCAGGTTCTCCTTCACCTGCTCCGCGCAGGACTTAGTCACTGAATCAGCCAGATATGCTCCTGTGAGCGCATCCGCTCTGAGTGATGGGTTGCCGATCTCGGCGACCCTGCGGGCGAGCAATGAAATCCCTCCGGCAGCCTCGGCGATCTGAAGAGGAATATCCGTCGCCTCGCGTAGGGTGGCGTCGAGACTGCTGCGGCGGAGATGCTCCTGCTCTGGTGTGTCCCTGGGCAGCTTGCGCGCCTCCATAACCCGGCCGAATGCCTCCTCATCGGCGGTCGCAAGTTCAAGAGACATATCGCGAAGCCTCTGCGCCCGCTCCCGAATCTCAGCAACCTCTTCCTGGACGGAAGCAAACTTCTCCCGGCCTAACGTGAACGCCGCAGACATCATAACGAGCGCGCCCGCCAGTGCCCCGACGACCCCACAGGCGCTCCCGCCCGATGGCGTAGACATCTCGGAGCTCAATGAGTCGATGAACTCACGGATTGTGATGCTACTAGATTCCTCCACTGCCGATGCCTCGCTTCTGACCGGTGACCAGATACACCAAGAACTCTTTCAGCCCTTTGCCTTCGACTTCCTTGGAAGTTGTGATGGTAGTTGCGTCGTTTATGTCGCAGAAGCCGGCGCTTTGGAAGAAGCCTTTCATCTCCTCCCGCTCAAACCCGAAGTGCAGAACGCCAGTGTTGTCTGAGTGAAACTCCCCTCCTTCCGGGGCGAGATCGGCGATGGCAAGGTAGCCACACGGATGCAGCATCTCATAGAACCGTCCGATGAGCATTGCTGGGTCAGCAATATGGTGCATCGTCGTGCTGCTTACGATCAGATGGAAGCGCTGATCGGGCACAGGGTCCTTTTCGAGGTCGAGTAGCAGCGTGCCCGCGTTGGCTATGCGCGCGGCTCTGACCTTCTCATCGAACACCGAGAGCATTCCCTGGGAGTTGTCGGCTCCGGTTATGCTCCGGACGTGCGGCTGGAGCCTCAGTATGACGAGCCCGGTGCCGCAGCCATAATCGAGCACATCCATTTGGTCGTTCAGAGGGATCTGTCTGATTATGGCATCGGCTACGGCGTTTGCCAGCAGGACCCGTTGCGGCTTCTCGTCCCAGTTCTTTGATAGGTCGTCGAAGTTCTCCCTAACAGTATTTTGCATCTAAATCTCCTTCGGACTGACTGGTCCGATTTCATCACGACAGCGTCCTGAACCGCTGAAGGGATGAAGCGAGTATGAAGGGATGAATTCCTTCACGTTGGGGAGGGATTTGACGGAGGTTGACGAATTAATCGGGTATATTGCGATGAGTTGGTAGCGTGCTGAAACACGAAGGCCACGAAGAAGCACGAAGGCCACGAAAGGTGGCATAAGTAAGATAGCGGGTTGATTCTCTAAGTCTCCACCTTGCCAGACTTTCGTGTCTTTCGCTCTCCTTCGTGTGTTTCGTGTTTCAACATGTCACAACATACTTACCCTACTATTTTATCAATCTCCATAAATCCCTCCCCAACATCCATTTCATCTGTTCATATCATTCATCTGTTCAGTGGTTCAGGAGTGAACACAGACGTTCAAGTCCACGCCGGAAACACCAGCCGTTTCAAGTCTTCGAGCGCGCGGGTCGCGAACTCTGAAGATTTCGCTTCCTCGGAGGATGATATACGCGGCCCATGATGATCTCTTAGCGTTTGGATGCCGTATTTCCTTGCAAAGCCATCTGGAATTTCGTCTGGAAACTCTTTTCCTGCAATCGCGCCGTAGGCGAGCGTCCAGGCCCGGCAGACTACGGTAGGGTCATAGCCTCCTCCTCCAAGCGCAACGACCGGCCTGCCGAAGTTCAGTACCTCCCTCACTACCTCAAGCCAGCCGTCTATGGTGTAGTTCAGATGGGTGGGTGGGTCCCTGAAGTGCCCATCGATGCCAAGCTGAGCCACGACTACCGGCGCGTCGAAAGCTCGGATAAACGGCATCGATCCTTCACGAAAGACCCGGAGGAGCACAGCATCCCCGGAACCGGGCGCGACCGGAAGGTTGATGTTGTACCCGGTGCCCTCTCCCTCGCCGAGTTCGCGCACAAACCCGCTCCCGGGAAAAATCCACCTGCCCGACTCGTGGATCGATATCGTAAGAACGCGGCTCGTCGTGTAGAAGGCCTCCTGAACACCGTCACCGTGGTGGGCGTCGATATCCACGTATGCGACCTTCTCATAAGTCTCAAGAAGCCGCTCGATCGCGAGCACCGGATCGTTAAAGACGCAGAAACCGCTTGCCCGGTCCCGCATTGCGTGGTGCAGTCCTCCGGAGATGTTGAATGCAGCGCGCTCCTCTCCGGAGGCCACCATCCGAGCGGCCTGCTGTGAGGCTCCGGTGTAAAGGAGAGATGCCTCGTACATCCCAGCAAACGGCGGGTTGTCACCGGGGCCGAATCCATAGCGGTAATAGTCCTGCACTTGCTCGCCGCACGACAGCTTGCGGACAGCTTCTATATAGTCCTTATCGTGGACCAGCAGGATATCCTGCTCATCCGCGGGTTCGGCCGGCACGAGCCTGCTTCCAGTTGAATCGAGCGCTCCATAAGCCTGAAGCAATTCGTAAGTCATCTTGAGTCGCTCGGGCCTGAGAGGGTGCGCCGGACCGAAGTCGTAGTTTGTGAAAATGTCAGAGTAGATGAACGCTGCCACCGAACCGTTCCTGAGTGAGAAGTGTCAAGTGAAAAGTGACAAGTGTCAAGCCACTATGCTTCGGCTCGCGGGCGATGGCCCGAGAGATCCCGGGCCGTCCGGTAGTTCAGCTATTTGCAAAAAGCAGTCAGCGGTCAGCTATCTGCCGTCAGCCTTTGGCAGGGGCCGGGAGCCGGGGCCAGGGGCCGGACGGATGTCCTGGGAACCTGGGCCGGGGAGGAATCTCCCCGGCCATCGATGAGGCCCGGCGCGAGACGGGCCGGGCCATCGTACATGCTCCTTACCAACGCCCATCACCCAACCCCTGATCCGGCCCCTGGCTCCTGACTCCCGGCGCCTTTATATCGACGGCTGCAGTTCCCTCAACTTGGAGGGCTTCTTGCGGACAGCCTTGACCTCTGGCGTGATCGTCACTATCTTTTCGACCAGGTCCGGGTGGGCGTAGATCAGGCGGAGTTCGTCATCTGTCAGCGGTTTCTGTGTGTTTATGTTTGCGTACTGGCAGACTTCCAGCAGCACGCGGGCCTCTTCGTCGTTCTCTATCTGCAGTCCTAGCTGCTCATAGACGTAGCGCAGACCCTTGATGCCGCCGTACTCTCCGGTAGTGATGATCCTGCCGGTCGGCACGACTTCAGGCTCGCCTCGCCCGAGATCCTCGAAGTCGTAGAGTTCATAGTTCTTGCGATCCTTGAGGGCTCCGTCGGCGTGTATGCCGGATTCGTGCGCGAACATGTTGGCGCCGACACCGACCTGATTAACAGGAATCGGGATGCCGAACGCGTAGGAAGCATACTTCGCAAGCTTCCAGGCTGCCTTGAGATTTATCTTCGGATCGAGCAGATTACGCTCACCGTAGTCGGCGGCGTGCTTCAGAGAGAGCAGCACCGAGATCAGGTCGGCGTTTCCGGCCCGCTCGCCTGTGCCGTTGACCGTGGTGTTTATCCACGCGTCCTGGCCGTTGTCTACTGCGGCCCTCGCTCCCGCTATTGAGTTTGCTACGACCATGCCGAGATCGTTGTGACAGTGCATCTCTACAGTCATCTCCACAACCTTTACAAGCTCGGCGATCCGGTCGTAGATGCGGTGCGGACTGTCGAACCCCACGGTGTCGCAGTAGCGGACGCGCTGTGCGCCGTGATCCTTCGCCGCCTTGGCAAACTTAATCAGATAATCCATGTCTGTGCGCGAGGCATCCTCGGAGTTGACTCCGAGCGAGAGAACTCCGCCCTCGATTGCCGCGTCGGCTGCCTCGGTCATCTCTCTGATTACCCCCTCACGGTCGAGCTTGCCCTTGAACTTGTGTACGATCATCTGATCGGATGTCGAGATCGATATGTTCAAGTGCTTAACCTTCGTAAGCTGGAGCGCCTTGTGGACGTCCCCCGGAACGCCTCTGCACCAGCCCTCCAGGATCATCGGCTTCAGCTCCCCGCGCTCTGCAAGCTCAAGGTTTGCGTTGATGTAGTTCGCTTCATGCTCGATGAACGGAAATCCGATCTCGCTCTGATGGACCCCAAGCTGGTTCAAGTGGATGTTAAGCATCGTCTTCTGGAGCTTGGACAGCCCATAACGCGACATCTGGACACCGTCGCGGTTTGTAACGTCAAGTATGTAGATGGTCGGCATTAGCTTGCCTCCTTTGGTCGTTATTTGATGTGATATCTCAAAAGAGTAGAGCACTTCTGGAACATATATACCCGGAACTCGCTGCAAATGCGACATTACGGCACAGCCTTCTGGGAATCCATCCTAACCCGAATAATTCGTGATGAGCTTAGGAGGGATACACTCTGCATTTGCCGTACAAGTTGTTAGAAGAACAATTTTGCGGAAATCGGAGGTATCCCTAATGGATAATAC
>JACPPP010000314.1 GCA_016190935.1 Armatimonadota bacterium
CTGTTGCTCCCCACCCCACCTCACGGTGACGCAGTTACAGTCGGCTACAGGCCGGAGAGCGTATGCCTGAAGAGGACTTCCACCTCTCTAGCCATGCACGCTCACAGGCGCACCTCGGGAGGGATTTGCAATCCCTCCCGGAAGGGCAGCCGAGGGATCTGTGATCCCGGATGATGGGCTGAGACTTCAGTGACCGGGATTATAAATCCCTAATCTGCCCTCACTGGCCGGATTTGCAAATCCGCCCGAGCGTGAAGTTGTCATTTTACCTACTCACAGGAAATGCACCCGGGATTAGCGCCAGTATTGACAACTCCGAATAAAGCGGCTACCATACAACCAAACAGCCGTTTGAATCCACTGTAGTTCGCGAAGTTTATTGTCGTCTAAAGGAATTCGTATTACCTGTGTGAATAGGAGGAACAGGAGCAGCCCGCGTTATGGAAATCGTTTTATCTTCGACGCAGCAGCAGACAATCGATCGGCTTGTGAGCCTGCTGCCTGATGGCAACATATTCGTCCTCTGGTCGCCAACTGGCCTCGGGAGGAGCCTCATGCTTTCGAGATTGCACGAGCAGTTAGGTGGCACGCTCATCACGCTAGGCACAGTAATCGAAGCTCTACAGCATCAGCACCCCTTCGCAATCGAAGAGACGCTCTATCAGATGCTGATGGAGGCCCTAAGGAACAGTGATGTGGTCTTAATCGATGACCTTGATGCCATTGAGGACGTCATCGGAGGATGTTCGATGTCCTACCCTCGCAGCAAACTGCTGGACTCCGTGCTGAACGCCACCTGCACCTATGCAATAGAGGCAGGCAAGAAGCTGATTTTCAGCCACAAGGGTGTCGCTCCAGACCCCATAAACTCGAGATGCTATTATTCAGGCTTCCGACAGTTTCAGGTTGAGGATTATCAGGCAATCATGTCGCACTATCTCGGGAACCACTCTGCCAAGCAACTCGATTTCCCGAAGATTCACAGGTTCGCTCCCAAACTGAACGGGCACCAACTCAAGGGTGCCGGCCAGGTTTTGCGCCGCCGCGACAAGCTTGCGACCGACGAGTTCATCGATTATCTGCTTGAGCAGCGCCTTGTCAGCAACGTGGCGCTCAGCGACGTGGAACAGATAGACCTGCGCGATCTGAAAGGAGTCTCTCATATTCTAACAGCACTAGAGACCCATGTCATTCTGCCATTCGAGCAGAGTGAGCTATCGAGAGA
This sequence comes from Armatimonadota bacterium, assembly GCA_016190935.1. GTDB lineage: Bacteria > Armatimonadota > UBA5829 > UBA5829 > DTLH01 > JACPPP01. The sequence goes on from JACPPP010000314.1 coordinate 1,226, forward strand.
GCTTGATCTGAAACCGAAAAAGGGGGTTCTGCTCTACGGACCGCCGGGCACCGGCAAGACCAGTATCGGGCGGGCGCTTGCGCATCGGCTCAAGGGCAAGTTCTTCTTGATTGACGGGACATTCATAAGCGGAACTCAGGGTTTCTACGGCCGTATTCAGCAGATTTTCGAGGCTGCGAAAGATAATGCACCGAGCATCATATTCATAGATGATTCTGACATCCTTTGGGAGAGCAGCGACGGCACCGGGCTCTACCGGTATTTGTTGACAAAGATGGATGGTCTTGAGAGCGAAACATCGGGGATGGTTTGTGTTATGATGACAGCGATGGATGTTGGAAAGTTGCCTGCAGCACTAATTAGAAGTGGCAGGATGGAGCTGTGGATCGAGATGCCTATGCCCAACGACCAAGCCCGAGAGGAGATCTTGGAGCATTGGATGGCCAAACTGCCTGAATCCCTCCAATCGGTGGATTTAAGAAGAGTCGTTGCCGCAACCGAAGATTTCACTGGTGCTGACCTGCGCCGGCTGACGGAGGATGCGAAGAATATATGCGCCTACGACCGAGCATCAGGCAGGCAACTTCTGCCGCCTACCGAATACTTCCTCTTAGCTGCCGAGGCCGTCCGTGAGAATCAAGAAAAGCGCGAACAGGCTGAGGCCCATATCCAGCCATCGAGCGAAGCGAGACCCCGATACTTTCACTACGATGACAGTGAAGATGAGGATTATCCGCCGAGTTAACACCAAGACCCCGAAAAACTCCCGAACGACTCTTTTCCCTGCTGTCGGAGGAAAGATTCGTCGGACAACATAATGAGAGATTCCATTACAACATAAGAAGTGGTGAGCGGGTCAGAGACCAGCGGAACTCCCATCCGGGATCAGGACTCCCCGGACGATCAACGATGAGCATTCACGAAAAAGTTGGGCGAGATCAACTCTCGAACCTGAACTCTGTGGTGCCTATCCGCACTATGTCGCCTGCGTTGAGAACCTGACGTGTGATTCGGGCGCCGTTTATGTATGTCCCGTTTGCGCTGCCGGTATCGTAGATAATGAATTGTCCACCTTCTCTGACAATTCCGGCGTGCTGGCGGGAGACTGTGGTGTCGGATGTCAGAGATATTTGCCTGTCCTGCTGCCGCCCTATGGTCGTCTCCCCGGCGGGAGATAAGATGAACGTCTGCCCGGCATAAGCCCCGGATAGGCCGACCAGCCTGGCTCCAACGGATGCAGGAGCAGCCAGTGGCATAGTCTGATCCCCTGTTGGTTGGGTGGATTGAACGACGGTCGCTTCTTGTGCGGATCCTGCAGCGGGTCCGGCTCCCACGGTGCACAGGCAGTTCCCGGCGGAGTCCTTTGCGTTTCCGCAGTAGGGGCAAATCTGCTCCGATGCCGGGATACTTGCGGGTCTGCTGCTGTCGGTCGAGCGGCCGACGACCGACCGGCTGGCCTTGTCACGGAACAGTAGTTTGGCCGCGCCTATCTGAATTGTATCCCCATCGCACAGCAGATGCTGCTGAACCCGCTGTCCGTTTACCAGTGTGCCCGCGCTTGTGCCGAGGTCCTGGAGCCGGTGTCTGCGCTCATCGGCTCTTATTACGAAGTGCCTCGGCTCGACATTTGGGTCTCCGAAGACCGGAACATCGGCAAACTCATCCCTGCCCACCACAGTCTCGGGCTTGAAGATGAGAAACTCCCTACCTTCATTCCTGCCCTTCAGATGCACAAGCCACGCCTGCTTTGTGACCTCCTCGATGAACCCTATAAACAGTCCGATTGCTCCAGCCGTGACCGTGAAGCCGATCAACCTCATAAGCTCTACTGGAATGATTATAGCCTGTGTGCCGTTCAACTCCCCTAGAATCTGGAATGAGAACCCTCCGATTCCGCCGCCGAGGAACCCACCGACCGCGCCGTTTGCCATTTTCTTGGTGGACTGCGTAGCCAAACCCTGCGACAGACCGATGAAGAGGCCGATCAGTGCCCATCCGATTGATCTGCCGACAAGTTCGAGAGCAAAGCTGATGAAGGCCGGAGGCCCAGCAGAAACAGGCACTCCCACCGGGACGACAGGGCCACCTCTTTCCCCGGCAAGGACGTGAAAGATGCGGTAGAAGAAGTTGCCAAAGGCCAGCCCGATCGCCCCGCCCACGGCTCCGACTGAGGCTCCGAGGATAATTCTTCTTACAGCATCCCTCCGCGAGACGCCGGACAAGGCCTCTGCTACTCCAAGACCGGAGCCTATGAACATGCCCACGAGCGCACCGACAAGCAGTATCTGCTCGTATCCCATCACAGGGTTACCGCTAGGCGTGAGGAACTCAAAAGGCTCCACTATAGCCCATCCGATGATTCCGCCGATCGCGCTGAATATGAAGTATCTTGTTATTCTAGCCATTAAAGCTCGAATCTGAACTTCGTGCTGCCGATCTGGACCTCGTCGCCCGGGCGAAGCTCGCGGTTGGCCTCAACCCGCAAACCGTTTACAAAAGTGCCGTTCGAGCTGCCCTCATCAGTGATGACGAACGCTCCGTTGTCCTTGTTGATACGGGCATGCTTGCGGGAAGTCGTCGCGTCCTGGTCGAGCGGAATGGCGTTGCCCGAATCGCGTCCAATCACTGTAACGTCATCCACAAGCTCGAATATGTGGCCGGAGTAAGGCCCCTGAACGCCTATCAGCCTCGGAACACCTGCCGCGCCCATACCACCGCTCGGCTGGGAATCGACGCTGCAGCCGCACTTCCCGGTTTCGGGGTCCTTTCGCTGGCCGCAGAACGGGCAGATATTCGGGTCTACCTGCGGCGCCGGCGGCTCAGGAATCTGCCCGTCGTCTTCGGCCTTCGGCAGCGCCACCCCAAGCTTTTCCAATCCGTCCTTGAGCGTTGTCCCTTTTGCCTTCAAGACTACGTAAGCCACCCCGCCCACCATCGCGAGGAAGGCGAACCCGGCGATGATACCGGCCGCTCCTGACCTCGACCGCCGGGCCTGCTGCTGTTCAGGTAATTCTTGTTCGGCGCTTGTAGTTTGTGTGGACGCAGCAGAGGGCTTGACCGTACGCACATCGGCTGAGATCGCGATAACATGCGTGAAGACCGGGTTATCCCTCTCAATCGGCGCCTCGACGTCGATGGTCATCCGTCCTCCGTCGTAGTCCACCGTCACGCTTTCCAGTCCGCCCGCTATGTCGTGAAACTCGGCCACGCCCTCGCTCAATGGGTCAACGATGGCTGTAAACTCGTCGGAGTTTGCGTCCTTCAGAGTGACTACCGCCGATTCAACCCGCTCGTTCGGCTTTCCCTCTGCGGGCTTAAGAATCAGCCTCGCCGTCCGCACAAGGTCGAAATCCGCGGACTTCAGCTTCAGTTCCTTCGCATCCGCCAGGTTCTCCAGGTTCTTCGCTGCGACGTTCCCGGACTTCGGGTCGTAAACCTTGAGCAGGCCGGGGAGCGGTTTGCCGGACGGAACGGCAGGCGAGAGATCGACTGAGGTTCCTGCGCCCCTCGTGTGCTTAGGGGCCGCCACCTGCGGCTTGCCGAGCGCATCCTTATACTCAAGCCACCAAATATAAGCCCCTTTTTCGGGGAAGGTTACGCCGACCGTGGGATCAGCCGACGCAGCGCCCAGCGCAATCAAACTCAGAGCCGCCACCAGCAGTAACAAGGTAGCTCTCATTTCGATTCCTTTCTCAGCTCCTCTATGGTCCTGGGAAGGAGCGGGAGCAGATCAGTTGCGGCGGCCCCGGCCTCTCCGACCTCTTCAGCGGCAATCTCACCCGCCCTGCCATGTATATATACGCCGCAGATTGCTGTGTCCGTCACAGATAGCCCCTGGGCGAGGAGGCCGGCGATCGCGCCCGTCAGGATGTCTCCCATGCCTCCAGAGGCCATAGCCGGGCTTCCTGTCGGATTGATCCAGGCTTCTCCGTCTGGAGATGCCGTAACCGTGCCGGCGCCTTTGAGCGCTACTACCACGCCAAAACGCGCTGCGGTGTCGCGCGCGGCCTTTAGTCTGTTAGACTGGATCGCTGCGGCTTGAGTTCCGGTCAGCCGAGCCATCTCACCAGGGTGGGGGGTGATGACGGCAGGCGCTTTCAGCCTCTCAAGAACGCTCACGTCCTGCGACACCGCGTTCAGCCCATCAGCGTCCAGCACCATAGGCTTCTCTATTTGAGGCAGAAGCTCAAGAACGAAAGCCACAGTCCCCGGATTGCGGCTCAGTCCCGGGCCTACGGCCACAGCGTCGCAGCGGTCGATTAACTCCAACGCCCTCTCAAGCGCAGCAGGCGAGAAACTCCTCTCGTCCGTCTCCGGAAGAGGGACGGTCATAGCCTCCGTAACCTTGACTTCCAGAATATCGTTCAGACTCTCCGGGACTCCAAGCGTCACTAACCCTGCGCCGACCCTTACCGCCGATGCTGCCGCCATTGCCGCGGCCCCGGTCATCCCAACCGAGCCTGCGATCAGTGCAGCATGCCCGAACGTTCCCTTATGGGCATCCGGCGGCCTTGCAGGCAGCCTGGCCGCAACATCCTCTGCGCTCGTCAGAAATGTGCCGATTCCCGCTGTCTGGAAGGCCCTCTCCGGGATTCCGATCTCAGCCACGCTCACCTGGCCCGCGTAGGCCGCGCCGGGATAAGTGGCAAGCCCGATCTTGGGCAGCGCGAAGGTCACTGTCTCATCGGCCCACACGCAGCGGCCCGCGATCTGACCTGTGTCCGCGTCCAAACCGGATGGAAGATCGACGGCCACAACGGGCCGGATCGATTCGTTTATCGCGTCGATCACCTCCCCGGCGAGCCCCGTGATCTCCCCTCTGATCCCGGTTCCGAAGAGCGCGTCCACTACCAGGTCCGAGTGGGCCAGCGCCCTTCTGACCTGAGCGATTTCTGTCACTTCTTCGACGGCAATACCGGACTTAAGGGCTATCTCCAGATTGACCCCGGCATCTCCCTTCATATCGCCCGTCTTCCCAACGATGAGCGCGCGGACATCCACCCCGATCTGGTGCAGATGTCTTGCGACTACCAGCCCGTCTCCGCCGTTGTTCCCGCGCCCGCAGATGACCGCGACCGTCGAACCCTGAACCCTGTCGAGCAGCTTGTAGACGACGTCGAACGTTCTCAGCCCGGCGTTTTCCATAAGCACTATGCTCGGCACCCCGAACTCCTCGCTCGCCCGGCGGTCGAGCTCTTTCATCTGATCAGCCGTGACAATTCTCATCTTCTTTCACCAGTATAGCTGTTGCCGTAGCGTAGTTTTTCGAGTGAGACATCGTGATGAGCACCCTGCAGCCGTTCGCCGCGCGAAGAGCCTCTCCAGAGATTCTGGCTTCTGGTCTGCCACGATGTCCGTTGACCACTTCGACGTCTTTCCAGGGGAGCGACCTGCCGATTGCCTTTGCAACCGCCTCCTTGGCGGCGAACCTTGCGGCCAGATGTTGGTAACAGTTCCTTTTGCCCATACAATGGTCGATCTCCGCGTTGGTGAACACCTTTTCGACGAACCTCTGGTTCCTCTCCACTGCCCGTGCAATGCGCTCTATCTCAACAATATCCATTCCGATGCCTACGATCTGCATTATCCACCTGTAATTGCTACGCCACGTAACCGGAATTATCCTGCTGTGAGGTCCGAACTTTTCTTTTGAAACACGAAGACACGAAAATGGACGAAAAGAACGATATGTGGATGTACTGGTTTTTAAGCTGCTTTTATGAGTAATTTTGAAGACTTGCTATGTTTAGCAATTGCTTAGTTTGCGGTGC
>JACPPP010000296.1 GCA_016190935.1 Armatimonadota bacterium
AGACTATACAACCTATAAGGAGATTAGACGTCGGAGTCTGGCATACCTTCTTGGTTCCGGCTCCGCCGGGTTAGGTGATAGGTGATAGGTGATAGGTGATAGTGGGTCTTCCCATGCTCCATGATCCTTACCAACACCCAGCACTGGGATGCCTAATTCGGCCTTCCTGGCCGGATATCGAATCAGTGTTGTCCAAAGTTCAGTCGGCTCAGGCCGACTTCGTGCTTTTGTTGCCGCGAATTCATTCGCCCGGCAGTTTCTTCTATTGACACAATCTTATTCACCTGATACATTGCAAGTAGAGCATTGAACGCTCGCTTTGGGGCTAATGTTTTAGAAAGGTCATTTGGTTGCAACGGGTTGGTCACCTGCCTCAGCCCGACTTATTCACGAGCACCAGCAGGTTTCGGCATCCTTCGACAGGCTCAGGATGCATAGAGTAATGTGCTCAGGATGCGTAGTAACGAGCTCAGGATGCGTAGTAAGTGGACTCAGGATGCAGTCTCCTTGACGGGGCCGGATCCGATGGCCCGGCCCGTCACGCGCCGGGCGATATATGCCGCACGTCCCCGTGCGGCGACTGCGGATTTCAAATCCGGCCCCATCAAAAGGGATGCAGTCCGAAGCATCTACTGATGCATAATCGGGGTTAGAGACGTGACGGGATCGAAGGAGGAGCAAATATGTCTCGAAGAGCACATGCGATCGTTACAATCACAATGGTAGTCTGCTGTGGTTTTCTTTGCAGCGTGGCCGTAGGCCAGGGCACAACAGCCCCGTTGCCCGGCGCTACCGCGACTACGGGCGTGCTGAGCGGCACAAACTTGACGCTCGTTGAGCGAACCGTCCCGGCTGGATATATGGAACTATTCAGCGCTTACACCGAGAGCTACCGTGATCCGGTAGTGATCGTCGAGGGTTTCGACCCTGAAAATGACACATTTCCCTCGGATGTCTATGCTATGCTGAACACCTGGGGCGGTTTGGATATGGTCCGCGCGGCAGGCAAGGACGTCTGGATTGTCAACTTCGGCGACGGTGGCGGCGCTCTGACCGCGAATGCCAGGCTTGTCAGCACAGCAATGGCTACAGCGGCCAACTGGGGCGGGCGTACGAACGCGAAGGTCGACGTCATTGGACTCAGTATGGGTGGGGTCATCGCCCGGTACGCGCTGGCTTACGATGAGCAGCATGGCGGCGGTTCAGACGGTCTTGTCAGGCTCTTCGTCTCGGGTGATTCGCCACAGCAGGGGGCAAACGTGCCTCCGTCCATCCAGGAACTCGTGCTTTTCAGTCAGGACCCTACATACACGGCGTTTCTTAATTGCGACGCCGCGCTCTCCATGATCTATACCAGCGTACGGAGCTATGAGAGCAATGGGTGCACGCTTGGAGCGCTTCCGTCCCCCACGAACTGGACCGGTTCGGCGGCCGCTCACAACTGGTTCTATAATACGCTAAACGCACTGAACGGCGATGGCTATCCCCACAAGTGCCGAAACATTGCAGTGGCAAACGGCAGCATGTCTCCCCAGCCGCACAGCGTCGGTGATCCCATCTATACAGCGCGCACTTACTTCGTGTTCATTACCAGGATCGAACTTTGCAACCAGACCTATGGGGCCTATCCTATGGATGTCGCGCCCGGATCGCCCAGTTCCGATACTCCAGGGACAATCCGGGAACCTAACTTCGAGCTTGACGAGCACTTCCCAGCCACTTTCATCCCAACTGAGTCGGCCCTCGATATCCGCGGCGGCGTCTCTAAATTCGACCGGACGCTCTTGCAGACGCTGGCGGTTAGTCACAGCACTATAACCACCGATACAACCGACTTCATGCTCGAAGAAGCTCTCGGCGCGGAGCGCCGCTACAACCCCAAGTATCTGCCGGACAACTCCAAGGCCGCACTTTATGATTGGGTGGTTACCGCCGCCTTACCCGGCATGTTCTACGTGGAGTCAACCGACCGGCTCTCGGGGCTCCTGGTAATCTCATCGAAGACTGTGCAGGAGGGGAACTCTGTGACAGTTAGAGGCAGTATGGCCTCCGCCGGTGGTGAGCGCAGGATGATCGCAGCAAGCGTCGATATTGGCGCCTCTACCAGGACGCCTGCCCCGCTCCTCATGACCAATCGCGATGTTGGTGGCTCGGCCTTGGGAAGTTACACTTTGGGAATCACCGGGGCAAACGGTCTGAACAACATCGGACTTCTTGTGCGTACTACCGGCAAGGTGACGGAGTTGGGAACAGACAGCTTCTGCATCGACGACGGCTCCGGTGTCAATCTCAAAGTGAGCGGCTCGGGCCTCTACCTGCCGCAGAAAGGCACGAAAGTGGCGGTGACGGGTATATCGAGCATTGAGCCCGGCGCGTCGGGCTACCAGAGACTCCTCAAGCTGCGCAGGCAAGAGGATATTGTCGAGCTCTGATCGGGGGCATAGTCATCGTGGCCTAGCCTGCTCGATTTTCGAGTTCTCTCCGCGAACAAGAAGCGTGGCATCACGTGCTGATGCGCCCGAAGCGCGCTTATGACGCACAGGGTTCGCCGGCGAATCCGTAGAGATGTCCTTCTGTGACCCGCACGGGAACATTGTGGCCGATCATATCGAGTGAACCCGGGAAGTTGACGGTCTTGTTCTGCCGCGTGAGGCCGGTAAGCCGGTTCGGATTCTTCGGGCTTACTCCCTCAACCAGCACGTCAAAGACCATCCCCACCTGCGCGGAATTCTTCTCCACTGTGATGCGGTTCTGCAGCTCTATCACCCTCCGCAGCCGTTCGTTCTTCAGCTTGGCAGGAATCTGGTCGCGAAGTGCGGCTGCGGCAGTCCGTTCGATCGGATTGAAGGCGAACATAAACGCGGCGTCGAACCGAATCTCCTCGATGGTGCGAAGGGTGTTGGCGAAATGCTGTTCGGTCTCACCAGGGAACCCGACAAGTATATCGGTGGTTATGGCGATGTCTGGCACGGCCAGGCGGAGCGCGGCAACTTTGTCCATATAGTGCTCGACGGAGTAGCCCCGCCTCATCCTGCGCAGGATATCGCTGTCACCGGCCTGGATAGGCAAATGTATGTGTTCGCAGACCTTCGGCAGGGTCGCGATTGCTGTAACGAGTCTGTCCGAGAGATCCTTAGGGTGGCTGGTCGTGAACCGTATACGCTCCAAACCCTCTACTTCATTCAGTGCGGCGAGCAGGGCGGGGAAGTCAACCGCAGGGTCTTCTGGATCGGCATAGCTGTTCACATTTTGCCCCAATAGTGTGATCTCCTTAAGTCCTTGCGCCGCGATCTGCCGCACCTCGCTCACGATCTCGGCGAGGGATCTACTTCTTTCTTTGCCCCGAACGTAAGGCACGATGCAGTAGGCGCAAAAGTTGTCGCAGCCATAGGTAATCGGGACGAAAGCCTTGAGTCCGCTGCCGTTCGCACGTATGGTTCTTGCAGGCACGCTGGCCTGATCCCGTGGGGCACGAGGCAGATCAAGCGCCGTAAGCGGCTGCCTGCTGCGAAGAACCTCACTTATAAGCTCGGGGATTCGCTCTATTTGCGCCGTGCCGATGACCATGTCCACGTACGGAGCGCTCTTGCGGATGCTCTCTCCATGTCGCTGGGCCATACAGCCGCAAAGCCCTATTATCAGGTCCGGGTTGGCCTCCTTGAGTTCTTTCAGTTCGCCGAGCTTGCTTTTCACCTTTTGCTCCGGCTTGGCCCTAACCGAGCAGGTGTTGAGCATTATTATGTCGGCTTCGGAGACATCCTCCGTGGCCTGGTATCCCATTTGCGTGAGGAGGCTCGCGATCTGTTCGGAGTCGTCCTCGTTCATCTGGCAGCCCCAGGTAAGGACCGAAAATGCAGGAGACAGCGTCAATTCCAACCCTCTGAAATAGGCAATACTTTCAATCAATCGTTTTAACGATAATATCACAGATGGGATCGCTCCGCCAGAGCAGGACGCGCTGCTAGTGGGTCATTTGCCGTGCTTATCGCCATACCGTCATGCTGAACTTGATTCAGCATCTCCTTCGCAGGTACAAGACCCTAAATCAAGTTCAGGGTGACACGGTTTCGCTATAATGGCTGTTTTCGTGGCAAATGACCCACTAGATTAGCGGAATTTCAGATACCGGCGGCGGGCGTGCCTCTGCCCGCTGGGCCGGCATATGCTTGTGATGGCTAATGTTCGTGGTGCTGGTCATCGCTCGGATGGTGGTCGTCATGGTGTCCTTGCTCGTGGGCCGTGTTCCCGCCATTTGTGTTCTCTGGAGGGGCAACCACATTGGGCGCTGGCATGGACTCAGTGGGCGCGGCTATCGCCGAATGCTCATCGTGCGAGTGTCCACCGTGCGATATCTTCCCGCCCAGCCATCCTGTGCCGACCGCAAGGCCCGCGCCACCGAGCAGCAGAACAAGGTAAGTAGTGGCCACTACCCCGCCAAAAACATTTCTGGCGGAAAGCCTCAAGCCTGACAGGACAATAGCAATTCCGACCACACCGAGACCAAGAAGCCTGTGCAGTCCCAATGTCTCCCTGACTTCGGGATTCTGCACCTGACTGGCGGCCAAGAGGCCTGAACCTGCAGTGGCAAGACCGATCAAAGCGGCGCTGACTATAACGTAATGTGCGGACGAACTAAGGGCGTTACGCTTCAGTATTCGACCAAGGACCTCGAATATTGCCCCTATAACCATCAGGGCAATCGGAAAGTGAACCAGGCCGGAGTGAAGTTCCATAGATTAATCACCTCTGCCAGTAAAGACGTGGAAGTATCCGGCAAGGTTCCGCAAAACTACATCCTGCAAGTTGCTAATTGTCCGGCTCAAGGATGATCTGAGCTACATCGCAAGCCAGCCTCTCAGTTGCTCCATCTCTGCGGACTGCTCTTTCACAATCTGAGCCGCCAGGGCTTTTAGCTCAGGACGTGCAGCCCTCTGCTCAGCTATCCGCGCCATGTTAACGGCCTCCTGATGATGCGTAACCATAGCCTGCATATATTCTGTGTCAAACTGTTTGCCCTCCAAAGCGCGCAGTCGCTCCAGCATCTCCTCATCCATCGGCATCGGCGCCGCCTGAGCCGTAACGTCATACCAACCCTGAAGCCACCGAGACAACTGCTGGTTCTCACGAGTCTGGTCATCTACCACTTGTTGAGCGAACCTGCGCAGTTCCGGCCGCTTGGCCTTTTCTGCGGCAAGCTTCGAAATGGTGATAGCTCCGGCATGATGGCGCATCATGTTCTGCATAAACTCGCGGTCGAACTGGTCCGCAGGCATCTGGCGCATCCGGCCCATCATATCCTGCATCCCGGGGCGCTGCATCATCTCCTGCATACCCGGCCCGCGTCCCATCGGCCCGGGCATTGCCTGCATCTCCATAGCAGGAAGTGTGGCCCTTGAGACGACTCGCAAAAGACTCTTGTCCAGCTTGAATACCTCATTTCCACGCACGATGTAGATGGCGGTCTCATCGACAGCTATAGCCGGATGCATCGATTGCATCATCTGCATCATCTGCATCATAGACATGCCGCCCATCTCGGCATCGGGGCCGGCGCCAGTCGGTGGTTGGGGAGCCTGGGCCGGTGTTTGCTGCTGAGGCTGCGCTGCCGGAGGATGGTGCGCGTCCTGTCCGTTCGCCCAGACGACACCAGCGACCATCAAGACCGATAACGTAGCAAAGATTATGGTTATCTTGCGCATAGTTGGACCTCCTGGAAAAACAAAACAACGTACTTTACGTTTGATGCTTCCCAGTTGACCACGGCAGTCAAACAACTGCTTGGGGATTGCTTGGATTTGGTATAGATATGTGGAGTGCAGGAGCGGCTTAGCTCCCGCTTTCTCACAGAAGCCCAAGCCACGTCGGAATAGTCTTCTCTACTTGCCATCCAAGAGCGCGATCGAAAGTACCTCGTCTGTGTGCTCTACCAGCTTGATGGTCATCTCCGCTCGGACGTCGTCCGGGATTTCCTCCAGATCCTTCTCGTTCTCTTTTGGGAGGACGACAGTCCGGATGCCGGCCCTGTGCGCGGCCAGGACCTTCTCTTTTACGCCTCCAATAGGTAGCACACGGCCGCGAAGCGTGATCTCACCGGTCATCGCGATGTCTTTTCTCACTCGACGCTTAGTGACAGCAGAGGCTATCGCCGTAGCCATGGTTATCCCAGCCGACGGACCATCCTTCGGCACTCCTCCGGCGGGAACATGGATGTGAATATCCATACGGTGAGAAAACTCCTCGTCTATATCGAGATCCCGGGCCTTCGTCCTTATGTAGGTGAGCGCGGCTTGAGCGGATTCCTTCATAACATCGCCGAGTTGGCCCGTGAGCAACAGCCGCCCCTCCGTGGACTTCATAAGCCCGACCTCAACCTGTATCGTGTCCCCTCCGAATTCAGTGTAGGCAAGCCCGGTCGCCGCGGCGATCTCATCCTCCTCGCCGGCCATCCCATAGTGGTACTTGCGGATTCCGAGATAGGTCTTCACGTCGTCCTCATCCACCGCGGCCTGCCGCAGTTTGCCCTCCGCTACACGCTTTGCCACCTTACGGCATATCGCGCCTATCTCCCGCTCGAGGTTACGCACGCCCGCCTCGCGTGTGTACTCGCGGACGATCTTCCTGATCGCGCCGTCGGTGAAACTCAGGTTCTTCGGCTTAAGCCCATTCTCCTTAAGCTGCTTCGGGAGCAGGAACTGCCTGGCTATCTGCAGCTTCTCCTGGTCTATGTAGCCCGGGAATGGGATGACCTCCATCCTGTCTTTGAGGGCGGGAGGTATCGGATCAAGCACGTTCGCCGTCGTGATAAACATAACGTCCGACAGGTCGAAAGGAACTTCCAGGTAGTGGTCCGAAAACATGTTGTTCTGCTCCGGATCGAGCGCCTCAAGAAGCGCGGCCGATGGATCTCCCCTGAAGTCCGCTCCTATCTTGTCTATCTCGTCGAGCATAAACACGGGGTTGCGGATGCCCGCCTGCTTGATACCTTGAACGATCCTTCCGGGAAGGGCTCCTACATAAGTCCGCCTGTGCCCGCGGATTTCCGCCTCATCGCGGATACCGCCAAGCGATATCCTCACGAACTTCCTGCCGAGCGCCCTCGCGATCGACTTTCCAATGGAGGTCTTGCCAACCCCCGGCGGCCCAACGAAGCAGAGTATCGGACCTCTCATCTTATTTGCAAGCTTCCGCACGGCAAGGAACTCGAGAATCCTCTCCTTGACCTTGAGGAGGCCGTAATGATCCTCATCCAGTATCTTGGCGGCGGACTCGATTTCCAGCGACTCAACTGAGCTCTTACTCCAGGGAAGGGAGATCAGCCAGTCGAGGTAGGTCCGTACGACCACCCCGTCCGGCGCGGCGTAAGGCATTTTCTCAAGCCGGTCCACCTCCTTTAGCGCCCTCTCCGTCACCTCAGCAGGCATCCCGGCCTCCTCGATCTTGGCCTTATATTCCTCGATCTCGCTCATCCGCTCGTCGCGCTCGCCAAGCTCCTGCTGTATTGCCTTCATCTGCTCCCGGAGGATAAACTCCTTCTGGGTTTCCCCCATCTCTTTTTCCACCCTGGAACGGATGTCGCGATGGATCTCCAGGATCTCTACTTCCCTGGCCAGAAGCAGGTTCAGCTTCTCCATCCTGTTCCTGACCGATACGGTTTCCAATATGTCCTGTTTTGCCGCAACAGATACTGCAAGATGGTGAGCCACGGTGTCCGTAAGCCTTGCCTCCTCGTTCAGACTTACGACCGTTATCATGACTTCCGGGGGTATCTGCCGCCCGTTCTGTACTATCAACTCGAACTGGGACACTATGCTGCGCCTGAGCGCCTCTATCTCGATCCCCGATGCCTCCTCCTCCTTAAGAGGTTTCACGCGAGCCCGAATGTACGGCTCCGTGTGCACATACTTCGTGATCTTTACTCTATCGACACCTTCAAGCATCAGCCTCACGGCGCCATCGGGCACCCGGAGCACCTGCACTATCTCTACAAGCAGCCCGATGTCGTAAAGATCGTCCGGCTCGGGGTCTTCCGTGCCTATTTCCCTCTGCGCGACAAGGACCATTTTTCTGTCCCTTCCGATCGCCTCATCGAGCGAACGGACGGACTTTTCCCGGCCCACAAGCAGGGGAAACAGCATACCCGGGAAGTAAACCTGGTCGCGCACGGGGAGGATGGGGCGCACGCGCGACCGAAATCCATTGATCTGTTTCGATTCCTCGATCATAGCGGCATCCAGCATATTTTCAATTGTCGCTTTCTTGCGCGGCATACTTAAGCCTCATTTCATTGGAAGAATTGGCGGGGTCATGATACCAATTGTGTATAGGTGTGTCTATTAGGTCTTTGAAACGCGTCCTTCGACAGGCTCAGGATGTTGCGAAGGAGCGCGAATAACGCGAAAAGGGGCCAGGGGCCGGACGAATGTCCGTCACACGCGCGCCGGGGAGGAATCTCCCCGGCGATCAAGATGTACGATGGCCGGGGATATCCATCCCCGGCCCAGGTGTGGCGGATATTCATCCGCTTGTTCCGTCGGACTGCTTTTCTTCTATATTTGCGGGTCTGCACATCTCTTCGAAGGTACTGCCTACCATATTACAATACAGAGAAACCGACGGCGGCCCCGCAGGGGCCGGGAAGCTGATGGCTGATCGCTGACAGCTTCTTTCGCGTCATTCGCCTCCATCTCAGGAAGCGGCCTTCATTTCGCTTAGAGTGACGAGCGTGGGTTCCTTCTTTTCCAAGACCGTCTCTGCGGTGATTATGCATTTCTTGACGTCCTCGGTAGAAGGAATCTCATACATAATGTTCAGCATTACTTCCTCGATTATCGTCCTGAGAGATCTGGCGCCCATACCCCTTTTCATCGCTTCGGACGAAACGGCATCGAGCGCGTCATCGGTTATGATCAGGTCTACACCGTCGTATTCGAAGAACTTGTGGTATTGCTTGACGAGCGCATTCTTCGGTTCGACCAATATTCGCTTTAGAGCTTCGTGATCGAGCGCATTGAGAGTAGCCACCACGGGAAGCCTGCCGACGAACTCCGGGATGAGCCCGTATTTGAGCAAGTCCTCCGGCAGCACGTGTTTTAGCAAGTCTCCAATCTGGCGGTCCTTTTTGCTCTGCTGAGTCGCTCTGAATCCAACGCTGGAGTGGCTTATCCGCCGCTCGATGATCTTGTCAAGCCCCTCAAACGCGCCCCCGCATATAAACAGCACATTCGTAGTGTCAATCTGAACATAATCCTGCTGTGGGTGCTTACGTCCGCCCTGAGGGGGCACATTTGCGACCGTTCCTTCCAATATCTTTAGAAGCGCCTGCTGCACTCCCTCTCCGGAAACGTCGCGTGTAATAGACGGGTTCTCCGACTTGCGGGCGATCTTATCTATTTCATCAATGTAGATCATGCCCCGCTGGGCGTTCTTGATGGTAGCCTGAATGCTCTCTCCCGTATCCGCGGCCTGCAAGAGCTTAAGAAGGATATTCTCAACATCCTCACCAACATATCCCGCTTCTGTAAGAGAAGTTGCGTCGGCGATGGCGAAGGGAACGTTGAGTATCTTGGCCAGGGTCTGTGCAAGCAGAGTCTTGCCACTTCCGGTAGGCCCGACCAGCAGGATGTTCGACTTCTGTAATTCGATGTCGCAGGGCTGGGCGTTCGTTCGCTTGAAATGATTGTATACTGCGACTGACAGCGAACGCTTGGCCATCTCCTGGCTTACCACATACTGGCTCAGTATGCGGTAGATCTCCTTCGGCTTGGGAATACCGCCGAACGACAGATCGTCCGCCTGAGTCATCTCGCCTTTGATGATATCGTTGCACAGCCCTATGCAGTCCAGGCACACCCCGCCGTACACGCCCAGGATGAGCTTCAGGTTCCTTACCTGGTCTCGACTTTTGCCACACAGGGCGCACCGCCCGTCATTTCGATCGTAACCGACCCTAGCCACTGGCCGTTCTCCTTCTGAGTTTCCAGCTATTAGCAGTCAGCTTTCAGCAGGGGTTAGGGGCTGGGGGTTAGAGGCCAGGCGGATTTCAGATTTAAGATTGCAGATTGCAGATTGGAGTCTCCTTCAATCCAAAATCTAAAATCTAAAATCTAAAATCCCCTGGCCCCTGCCCAAGGCTGATAGCTGAACGCTTCTTTACGCCTTTCTTTCGATGACCGTATCGACTACGCCGTACTCCATAGCCTCCTCAGGTGACATGTAGTAGTCTCTGTCAATATCCCGCTCGACCTTCTCCGGCGGCTGGCCGGTGTGCTGGGCAAGCAGTTTGACATACAGAGACTTGTAGCGCAGAACCTCCCGCGCCACGATGTCTATGTCTGAGGGGGTACCGTGGAATCCGGCCGTTCCCTGATGGATCATAATCCGAGAGTTGGGAAGCGCAAACCTCTTCCCCTTCGCCCCGCCGGCGAGCAGTATTGCTCCCATGCTCATCGCATGCCCCACGCACGTCGTAGCAATATCCGGCTTAATTACTTGCATTGTATCATATATAGCCAGGCCGGCGATGACTGATCCTCCGGGGCTATTAATATATAGCTCTATATCCTTATCCGGGTCTTCCTTCTCAAGGAACAGCAATTGTGCAACTACAAGGTTGGCAATATCATCATCGATAGGCGTTCCGATGAAGATTATCCTGTCCTTGAGCAGCCGGGAATAAATATCATAAGCCCGTTCGCCTCGGGCGCTTTGCTCAACCACCATCGGTATCAGAGCCATGGTGTTTAAACTCCTTTCAGGACGCGGCGCGTCCTACATTCTTAATATTGGAAGCATGCACCAGAAAGTCTAGCACTTTTCTGCGCAGGACCCTTTTCTCAGCGGATGTTTTACCACCTGTCTTGTCCAGGTAGGCTTGTAGAGACTCCTTAGGCACGCCGCTTCTCTCCGCCATCCCAGCAATCTCGGCGTCCAGGTCCTCCTCGGTGACTTTGATGTTCTCGCGCTTAGCGATCTCCTCGATCACGAGAGCGATCTTTATATCTCTTCCGGCCGAAGACTCGATCTGAGACCTGATCTGCTCAAAGCTCCTTCCAGTGTCTCTCAAGTACTCGTCAAGGGTCGTCTCTTTGGCTTTAAGCTCCAAGATAAGATTATCCAGACGGCGTTCAACTTCGTGTTCCAGCACAACGTCGGGGAAGCAGACATTTGAGCTATCGACAAGTTTGTCAATAATCCCCGCCTGCACCTGCCGGTCCGCTATTTCGGTCACTGCGGATTCCAGCCTGGTTCTTATCAGGTCTCTGAGTTCTTCGACGGTTTGAAACTCCTCGCGGGATTTCTCGGCGATCCCCCTGACAAACTCATCCGTCAGCTCTGGGACACGCCTTTCCTTGATATCGCGTATGGTCACAACGACACGGAACTTGCTGCCGGCAAGGTCTTTGTCCTCATGATCCTCGGGGTATACGACTTCGATGGACTTGGTCTCGCCGACGCTCATTCCGATCAGGCCTTCATCGAAGCTCGGTAGGTTTTTACCCGCCTCCACCACCGTTTCACGCGGCTCCTTGTCTTCTTCCACCATCAGGACTATAATGAGGTCTCCCTTCTGAACGGGGCGGCCTTCGACGTTCACGACTTCGGCGGACCGCTCCATGATGCCTTCAATCTCGCTCTGAACATCCTCCTCGGATATGTGCGGTACCAGCTTCTCGATTTCGATTCCGACATACTGGCCGAGCTCAACAGTCGGAGCCAGAGGAACCGTCGCCTTGAACTTGAACGGTTCCGCGTCCGCAATATGCAAAACCTCGAAGTCCGCCTTGGCAAAAGGCTCAACCCCTGCCTCCTTCAGCGCCTGTTCATACGCTGAAACGATAAGATGACTCACTGCCGTCTCTTTGACCCGCTCTTGCGACACGTAGCGCTCCAGGACAGCCCTTGGGGCCTTGCCCTTCCGAAAGCCAGGGGGCGCGGTCTTGCGACCGATTTCCTTGTATGCCTTGTCGAACGCCTTGCTTACCTCCTCCTGCTCAACTTCGATCTCAAGCAATATCTCACAGGGCTTAGTTTGCTCTTGTTGAATTATTGGCACTACGATAATCTCCGCTTTACAAAAAACAGCAGGATACGAGATACATGATAGCTTCCTCGATTCTTAGAAGGTATCCTCTATCCCATATCCTGCCGCTGAGGGTTGGGAAGAGCAGGAAATTCGATCATCTTCCTACACTTTACCCATTTTGGAGCGGGAGACGGGACTCGAACCCGCGACCATCTACATGGCAAGCAGATGCTCTAC
The DNA here is from genome assembly GCA_016190935.1 of Armatimonadota bacterium. GTDB lineage: Bacteria > Armatimonadota > UBA5829 > UBA5829 > DTLH01 > JACPPP01. The sequence goes on from JACPPP010000296.1 coordinate 12,260, forward strand.
CAACTGAGCTACTCCCGCGAATCAGAGATTAGAAGTTAGATGTTAGAAGTTAGAGACTGGATTGTTATTCTAACCTCTAACTTCTAACCTCTAATCTGGTGGGCGAGAGGAGAGTTGAACTCCTACGCCTTTCGGCACTAGATCCTAAGTCTAGCGTGTCTGCCATTCCACCACTCGCCCGGTCTAGAGGTTAGAAGTTAGATGTTAGAGGTTAGATGTCGGGCCACTGCTCCAGCTTCTAACCTCTAACTTCTAACCTCTAACTTCTATAACCTGGTGGGTCGTACAGGACTCGAACCTGTGGCCCGCTGATTAAGAGTCAGCTGCTCTACCAACTGAGCTAACGACCCTAAAT
>JACPPP010000298.1 GCA_016190935.1 Armatimonadota bacterium
ATGGCTGAAAGCTGACCGCTATGTCTCCGGTTCCGTCTCTTCACCAACCACTGCTTCCGAAGTCTGTTCTTCGGTCCTGCTCTCCGGCTTCTGCTCAGAATCCGAGTTGTGCAGCGCGGCCGACAGATCATACAGCTTCGTGCTCAGCGCCTCGGCAGCGGTCCTTATGGCCGGGCCATCCTCGCCCGACAGCGCCGCGCGGACATCTGCAATCCCCATAGTTACCGCCTGTGTCAATTCCTGCGGCACTTGCCCATCAGAGTCCCGCACTGCTTTCTCGGCGTTGTATACTACGGAGTCAGCGAAGTTCCGAGCCTCCCGTTCTTCACGAAGTTTGTTATCTTCCGCCGCGTGAGACTCGGCCTCCCTGATCATCCGGTCAATCTGTTCTTTCGTCAGCCCAGTCGAGCCGGTAATAGTTATACCCTGCTCCTTGCTGGTAGCCTTGTCCTTAGCCGATACATGCACGATGCCGTTTACGTCTACATCAAACGTGACCTCTATCCGAGGGACTCCTCTCGGAGCGAGCTGAATCCCCACAAGCTGGAAATTGCCCAGATACTTGTTGTGGGCCGCCATCTCCCTCTCGCCCTGATAGACCTTTATATCGACTTCCCGCTGGTTGTCGGCAGCCGTAGTGAACTCCTGGGCCTTGGAAGTTGGGACCGTCGTGTTCCGCTCGATGAGCCTGGTAAAAACGCCTCCGAGGGTCTCAATTCCCAGAGAAAGCGGCGTAACATCGAGCAGAACGATATCTCTTACCTCGCCTGCGAGCACACCGGCCTGTATAGCTGCGCCCATGGCGACTACCTCGTCTGGATTCAGCCCGCGATGTGGCTCCTTGCCGAAGATGCTCTTGACCAACTCCTGAACAGCGGGCATCCTCGTAGAGCCGCCGACCAGCAGAATGCGGTCTATCTCCTCCGGCTTGATCTTGGCATCCGCAATCGCCTGTCTTGTCGGCCCGACCATCCTCTGGAGCAGGACGGACGTGATCTCCTCCAGCTTTGCTCTGGTAAGGTCAGCATCAAGATGCACAGGGCCGTCGGGCGTGACCGTGATGAAAGGTAGATTGATGTTCGTCGTAACGACTGACGACAGCTCGACCTTGGCCTTCTCCGCTGCCTCTTTAAGCCGCTGATGGGCCATCCGGTCCTGACGGAGGTCTATCCCGTGCGCCCGGGCGAAGCCGTCGGCAAGCCAGTTCACGATGCGCTCGTCCCAGTCGTCGCCGCCGAGCATCGTATCACCGTTAGTCGCCCTGACCTCGAAAACCCCTTCTCCTATTTCCAGGATGGAAACATCGAACGTCCCCCCTCCGAGGTCCCAGACCAGCACGGTGTGGATGCCTTCTTTATCCATACCATACGCGAGCGATGCCGCCGTCGGCTCGTTTATGATCCTGATGACGTCGAGTCCTGCTATTGTCCCCGCATCCTTCGTCGCCTGCCGCTGGCTATCGGAGAAATAGGCCGGAACTGTTATGACGGCCTTGTTCACCGGCTCTCCAAGATACGCTTCCGCATCGGCCTTCAGCTTCTGTAAGATCATTGCTGAGATCTCAGGTGGAGAGTAGCTCTTCCCGTCAACCTGCGCCTTGTTGTCGGTGCCCATCTTCCGCTTGATGGACATTATCGTGCGTTCTGGGTTGGTCACAGCCTGGCGCTTTGCCAGTTGTCCGACCAGCCTTTCACCGGTCCTCGAGAAGCCGACGACGGATGGGCAGAGCCTGCTTCCCTCAGCCGTCGTTATGACGGTCGGCTCTCCGCCTTCGATAACCGCAATTACGGAATTGGTCGTTCCAAGATCTATCCCAACAACCTTCGCCATCCGGTAACGTCTCTACTCCTCCTCGGTGCTGTCAGCCTCTTCGGTTTCGGCCTCTGCCAAAGGCTCCTCCGGGGCGGCTGGTGACTTCTGCTGCGAAGTAATGTCGAGTTCCGGCTCCGCCGGAGCAGCTTCGCCGAGGACCTCAGCCGATTCCTCCTCGGCTGCAGGAACCTTCAGCAGATCGGCAACTCTTGCAGCCTCATCTGTGGGAACCCCCGGCTCCTCCGCCTCAGCGAGTTCCTTCTCAGGCCCCTCCGCTTCTGTCATTGCCTCCATCTCCAGCTCCTCGAGTCCTGAGGGCACCTCGTCGTAGCTCGGCACCTGATATGTGATCTTGCCTGCGGCAATCTCCTCCAGCGCTATCGTCAGAGGATTCGTCGAAGTAGTCTCTATCACCTTCGGAGCTCCGTCACGAAGCTGCTTAGCCCTTTTCGCTGCCAGAATTACAAGCGTATATCTGCTCTCCACGTGCTCTTCCAGTCGGTCTGCGGACGGGTAAATCATTTTTTGTATTCTCTCACCTCGTGTCGTGATTGTCCGGCTAGTCGGCGATTGACTAACCATAAATTATACCGCAGCGACGCCCCCCGGTCAACTCTATTGAAAGGGAAAGGGGTGCATGTCACATTTACGGAACTGGAGGAAAGTGAAAAAAGACGAGAGAGCTGGCCAGCAGAAACAATTGTATCAGAACTGATGGAGACCATCCAGCACGAGATTGCCGAGTCGGTAGGTGAAGACCTCTCGGCAAAGGAACAGAGGGCGATAGGCGATTAGCGCCTATCACCCGTCATCCCTTCCCTTAAACCTTCAATCTGAAATCCCCCGGACCCTGCCGAAGGCTAAGGCGCGGCGGTAGCCGTGATTGTGCCGGACGATGATTCGCCACCGGGGGAAACAGTTACAGAAGTATCTTGAGCTGTGTAACCTTCCGTTTCAAGCTTGAGAGTGTAATCTCCGGCGATAAGCCCCAGGATTCCAAAGGAGCCGTCTTCGTTGATTAGAGCCGAGCCGGCGAGCGTCGTTCCCTGATAGGCAGATATAGTCGCCCCAGCCGGAACGGGAACCTCGGTGTCCGAGGCATCCTTGAAAACTACTGTTCCAGTTGCAACCCCGGAAATCTGGAGGGGCACGACCTTTACCGTTGGCTGCAGTCTGAAGCCACCGTTGCCCATCGCAACAATTGACTTGGCGGCGTTGAAGTCCACCAAAACGGCGGTCTTCGTGTCCTGAGGAACGTCGAACTGTCCTATCAGCTTCAGCCCCGTCTTGTCCTGGCTGTTCATCTCGCACTCGTGGACCACATCTGAGTTGTCAAGTATTTCGATCTTGGTGAGTACCAGCCTGATCTGAGTGTAGTGCCCTGCATCGAGGGGACTGTCCGCCAGAAGATACTGGTCGGGCGTCTGCGAGTCGCCATCGTAGCGATAATCGAGAATATTGATGGTTAAAGGGCTGGAAGTGAAGTCTCTAATCGTAATCCACCCCGTGCCGTCTTTGTGTACGTCAACACGCGATATGGTGATGTTGACTTCCTTGGCATCCAGCGGATCGTCTGCGAGGAAAAGCTGTAGACGGCTCCCAGCGCCACCTCCTCCTCCGCATCCGCCGACGATCCAGACGGCTGCAACTACGGCAATCCCTGCTGCCGCGACCTTCCAAAGCTTCTTTGTCAATTTGCTCACTCCTTTCACTATATTGTTCCGTTCAAGGGCGCCCAAGGCGCCTGCTGGAAATACCGGGACTTTTCAAAGCTGCCATAAGAAGTGCGTGCTGATCCACCAAAGCGCGCCACTGATGATAAACGTTGTTCCGAGATACTTCAGGTCTTTGATCGCCAGGCGGCGGTCTTCCGGTCCTCCAAGAAACAGGAGGAGTTCGATCAGGCTGAGCATGCCGCTTCCGATCATCATCAGCATCGGCATAACGGGAATCACCAGCGACAGCAGCCCTGCCAGGTTCGAGATCAACAGAAGAACCACAACCATAACGAGCATTATTAGAAGCCCGAACAAGAGAATTGTAAGCGCAAGCATTAACTACCCCAGCTAATGAGAAACAAAACCTCTTCCTATCACCCTCTTACTCCTTGATGGGGCCGGATTTCAAATCCGGCCCCATCAAGGAGTTCCTGTCACCATCCTATTTATATCGGAATTCAAGCAAAATGTCCAGTCGGGTCACCTTTTGGTTTCAATTCGCCCACTGCTGGGGTAGAAGAAGACGACTGCTCGCCTGGAATACGAGATACGGAGTTGATGCCTATGCTTATCCGTCTAATGTTCCTGCTGGTTGCGCTCGCCGCTTGCCCGGTCCGCGCGCAGCTTCGTTCGCCTGTGCCGCATTCCTCGCCCGGCGCGACCCACGGCAGCGTAGAAGCCGGGTGGTATGCTTCTAGCGACATCTACAAATACCTGGTGGACCTCAACGTATCGTTCAACTTCGGGTCCTGGGGCGACGCGAAGTTCAACATGGGAGGCGGCATCCTCACTCTGGTCAAGGACACCAGCCGTGACAGCTTCCAGCCGGACCGCTACAGAGGCACAATCGAGCCTGCAGTTTATCTCAAACAAGGGGCGAACGTCTATCTCTTTTCCATCCGGCATCAGTCGTTCCACACCATAGACAGGCCGCCGCCGCTTGATGAGTCGTATGAACTGTATAATCTGGCTTACCAGCGCATCGGCGACCCAAACATATTGCTCTCCGTCGGGCGATATCTCAATCGTGACGACGTCGATTACGAATGGGACTTGTTCGCCCAGGTCGATACCGCGTGCATCGGCATGTGCCGATACGGCCCGATCTACGTATCGGGAACGGGACACTATGTTGACGAGGATGAGAGCCTGTCGGAGAGAAGTTCCTTCTTCGACTACTCCCTGGAGATTGGAGTCCAGACACACACCGGTGTCAGGTATTTCGCAGCCGTCAGGCAAATCCACGATATAGATCAGTTCGGCGGAATAACTGACGACCAGGTAGTGCTCGGCGTGAAGTATCTGTGGTGAAAGAATGGTAGTTTTGACCTAACCTGCAGCGGGTAACGAAAGTTTAGCAGGCGTCGAACAAGAAACACGTTTCAGAAGGAGGCAACAGCGTGCAAAAGTCGGTAACGCTTCTAATTGTGAGCGCAATTGCAGCGCTCTTGGCGGTGACTGCGGCACAGGCGCAATTCGACTACTACGACGTGTATGACCAGCCTAGCAGGTGGAACATCCACGCAGGAATCGGATTCTTAAGCGGTGACATCGACGAGGATACCACGTGGGTCGTCGGCGTGGAACATGAACGTCCACTGGGCGGCGAGGTGGACAGAACCGACAGTTTCCTCACCCTGGGTGTCGATTGGATGCCAATCGACACGAATACGACCGGCACCGAAAGCGTCGTTCCGATCCTTATCGGCTACAGGAGATACACGGCCCTGGGGGCGCGTCGAGTTTATTTCGGCATTGCCGCCGGGACTCGGTGGGCCAGCGAGGACATCCCTGAGCTGGACATCAAGGACGGGTTCGAATTTGAGTGGGGACTAAATACCGGGATCAACTTCACCCCTGAGTTCTTTGGTCAGCTTCGCTACCTCGCAGGCTCTGAGCCGAGCGATGATGGAGTGTTTACGATAGAGTTGGGCTACAGGTTCTAATACCAATTGCTCATCTACTGCTTTCCCAGTTGGGGCCGGATTTATGGGGATTGATAAATTAATCGGGTATACCAGCTTAGCCCGCCATCCTGAGCCTGTCGAAGGATGAGCGGGCTGTCGTCTGTGGGGAAGCCTATCTGCATCCTTCGACGGGCTCAGGATGCGGTATTAGGTTAGCTCAGGATGCGACAGATAAGCTCGCTGCATTGCCTCATTAATTAGTCAATTTCCATAAATCTGGTCGCAACAGGGGGCCGATATAGTGGCGCCGCGGCTGCAGGTTGATCTCAGCTTTTGTCAGCAGTCTTTCTTAGCCACTCAACCGCGCCAGGTGTGGCTTTCCAGGGTTTCAGGAACAGCTCTGCGTATATGACAGCCTCTTCTTCGCTCCCGAGGGAATAGAAGGGCGGGCTTTCATCCGGTAGACGTTTTCGCTCAAGCAGATAGTCAACCACGTGCTTGTTCTTCGCCATCGCCTTGTCAAGGTCCTGATTGGCTCTTACCGACCACCCGGATTCCCTGTAGCTGAGAAGCGCTCTAGTGTACAACCACTGTGCCGTAAAATCTTCACGGTATTTCTTCAAGAGCTTGCGGAGTTCACGGTCCCGCCCGGCGAGAAGAAGGCAACTGCTTAGAGAATAACGCACCCCCTGATTGTCGACCGGGTTCAGCCGGAGCATTTCCTGATAATCCTCGATTGCTCCTTCCAGATCCCCTCGTTCATAACGAAAATCGGCGAGCGATTGCCTGGCCCGCATATAAGGACGCGTCTCCAAGACGCGCCAGAATTTGCCTGCGAGCGCTTTGAAGTCGTCGCCTAATGCGCGCTCACCGGCTTCGACAGCTTGCTGGAGCAGCCTGGCTCTTTCATCGTCGTCCCTGGCCGCATCCTCAGCCAGAATAAGGTATGCGAGGGCGCAGTCCTGACTCATATCTAGTGCCCGCTTTGCCAGTTTTACGCGTTTGTTCTTGCTGTCTTCCTCCCATGCCTGGTAGACCAGGTCATTCGCCCGGTCGAGCGATTCGTCGTAAGATTCATCCGACTGCATTAGCGTCTCCGCCGCAGCTTCGATAAACTCGGGAGCCGGGAGGCTCACAGAAACGGGAATCCGCTCACCCGATGCCTCAACCTGCCCGACGTCCCCCAGGACCAGTTCCTGCCTCTTGATTTTGCTGCGGTGGACTCTCACGAAATCTGCAATTGCCCGTGTGACTGCGGTCAGTTCCACTAATTCCTTGCGGTTGGGAGTGCGGGCCAACTCCTTCCTGCTCGGTTTCACGACAACAGCAGACGGATAGGCCGACTTGTTTGCCAGGGCCCACTCATTGAAGAAACATTCGGCCTGAGCTGCCGCGCCTATCTCATCGATCTTCTCGTAGCTGAAACCCAACGACCAGGTATTCTGTACAAGTTTCAAAGCTTCTGCGTTATCTCCTGAGTTGAAGAGTTCCACAAGCTCGTCGAACGAGCGGTACAGGTTGAGCCCAAACGCTGTTCCGCCGACTCCCATCACTACCACCCAGTAAGCCACTTGCTTCTTCCTCTGCAGCTCGACTTTGAACGGCACCTCGAATCCGAACAGCTTCCACGGCTTTAGTTTGTAGAAATCAGCAGCGGCTCGGAAGAAATCGGCCACGGTCTCCGGGTCCGTGCCTGGCTGCGCCAGGTAGGGTGGAAAGCCCGGGCTGCTCAATTCGCGCTCCAGTTCGGATATGACTTGATCCATTAAAGGATGAGACTGTCGACGCACGTCGACTTGTATGTCAAGCTGCTCCAACGTGTCCTTGAGAAAACCCAGTTCTTCCCCGGCAAGAGCTATTCTGGCCGGACGTCGCCGCTTTCCCTCCATAGGCGAGAGCATACAACCTAGAACCCAGGACACAGCCTCCGAATCGGGAGCGTTCGGTGCGGTGACGGTCGCGCCGACAACGGCCCCGGCTCTTTCTGAGACACATACAAGTACATTCGGCTTTATTTCCATTCCCATTTCCTCAGTGGAAACGTCGATAGGCCTCCTGCCTATAATCCATTTCTCATTCCGGTCTACGTTTAGGGACTTCGCTTCTGCGATTTGTTTGCTTACGCTCATGAGATTTCAACCTGTTCCAATCGAAAAAGTCGATCAAAAAACTACGGGTTATGATAAGATAATATAAAGTCTTTGTCAATAGTCTGCAATCTCCCTAATCCGAGAGTAGACGTGTCTTGGCGCCGGGTTTGGTAGTTTGGGAGAGAATTTTGCTGTCGGTGGGGTCGGTAGGCGCTTCGTGTCGATATGTTGGAGGTGTCGGAGGCAGCAATGTTGGTTGCAGAGACGTTATTGACGCTACATGAGGTCTATGTCAGAGTCAAGCAGATGTGGTATTACGCGCGGTCTCCGTTGATATGGCCGCGTTTGTCTAATTCATGTCTTGCGCGTGTCTTTGTCTGGACCGACCGGGCCGGTTGCGGCTCAATCGCGGCGGAAGATGATCTCCGCGAGAGCCAACTGCTTCTCGTTTTTCGAGAACATCGTGTGGAGAGCCGATATTTTCTTCAGCACCTCTTCGTATACGGCCGCAATCTCTTTCTTGTAGATCGGCAGGCGCAAGTATAGGCGGCGCGCATGAAATACCACCACCGCGGGAACTCGCAATAGAATCCGCACCAAGGTCGGCAAGCGCAGTTTCTGACACTGCGCGTCGAGGCACTTATACTTGAAAAGCTCCATCAGGTTGTGCAGGCAAGCCATTATGTAGAAGTATATCCTGTTGGCGTCGAGGTCGCTGGTGGGCAAGCGTCCCGCTTGAGCATCAGATACCAATTGCTTTATCCGGTTCTCCATG